>CBDUPF010000176.1:0-8786 GCA_965369035.1 uncultured Aliishimia sp. | reverse complement strand
GGGCCTTTGTCACGTTAAGCACCAGGCTGTTCACGTCCCGGCCATGCGCGGGCGCCCGTCAACCGCGTTTTCGCAACAGGCACTGGCGGACGGAAGCGCAATTCGGGCTTCCGCGATCAGGCCCTTTCATTTTCGCGACATTCAGTCATTCTGGGTGCACCCTTTCGGGGAATGCGAATGCGGAGATCGCGAAAACGGCTCGAAGATGACACGCGCACCGCGCTTGCCCGCGTGCGACAATGCCTGTGGCGGCGCGCATTTGCCTTCTGGATGAGCTTCGTGGCGGCGGTCGGTTCAATCGCAGGGTTGATCTCCGGCATGGGTGACACTCACTTCACTCTGCTGATGCTGGCGCTGGGTCTCTTCGCAGCCGTGGTGCTTTACCAGATGATCACCAAGGGCCGGGCGCGGGAGTTGCGGTTCAGAGCCAGCGCGTTGCAGGCGCATCTGAGCGAGTTTTTCGTATCAACAAGCGACGCGCCGCGTTCGAACAGGGTTTTCGTGATTCACGGGCACGATGTCGCGACGCGCGACGCAGTGGTCGGGCATCTCCGGAAAGCGGGTCTGGACGCGGTCGTCATTCAGGGTGAGGCTCACGAAGGGCTGACGATCCTGGAGAAGTTCGAAGAATATGCCGAGGACAACGTCGACTATGCGGTCGCGATCCTGACCGGCGATGATGTCGGCCACGTCAGGGATGGCGATCCACGACCGCGCGCCCGGCAGAACGTGATTTTCGAGCTGGGCTACTTCATGCGGCATCTGGCGCGGGAGAACATCAGCGTCATCGAGGCCGGCCACATCGAAAAACCTTCCGACATCAACGGCCTCGGTACAATCAATTTCGATCCCGGTGGCGGTTGGAAAATGCAACTCAGCCGCGAGTTGCAGGCCGCCGGTTACTTCCCCACGGCATAGGACGGCATTCGGGCGGGTTTCCGTGGTGCGCGCCGGTGGACGCCCCTAAGCTGCGCTCATGCGGCCGATTCTGCTGATTTCTCTGACCTCCCTGACCATGGTGGCCTTCGCCATGAACTCCATCCTGAACCGGGCGGCGATCGATGGCGGGCATGCGGATGCGGCGGGGTTCGCGCTGGTGCGCGTGCTGGCGGGGGCTGTTGTTCTATGCCTCATCGTGGTCGCGCGCGGTGGCCGGATCGACATCCGGAACCCGCGTCGCTGGGGCGGGGCGCTGGCGCTGGCGGTCTACATGATCGGGTTTTCACTCGCCTATCTCAGTCTCGATGCGGGGCTTGGCGCGCTGATCCTGTTCGGAACCGTGCAGATCTCGCTCTTTGCCCATGCCGGGATGACCGGCACCGCGCCGGATCGGCAGCAGGTCATCGGGGCCGGGGTGGCCTTTGCCGGTCTCGTGCTGGCGCTCTGGCCCTCCGGGGGCGTATCAGCGGGCGTCGCGGGCGCGCTGCTGATGGTTCTGGCGGGGGTGGGCTGGGCGGCCTACACGATCGCCGGGCGTGGGGCGACGAATCCGATCGCTGTGACGGCCACGCATTTCCTGCTCTGCCTGCCACTGATGGCGGTATTGATGTTTGTTGCCGATCCGCGATTGACCTCCGCCGGGTGGGGGCTTGCCATCGCCTCGGGCGGCGTGACTTCCGGGCTCGGCTACGCGCTCTGGTATCACGTGCTTCCGGGGCTTCCCGGCGCGCGGGCCGCCGTGGTGCAACTGAGCGTTCCGGTCATCGCCATTCTGATGGGTGCGGTGCTGCTGGGCGAAACCATCGGGCTTCGGGTCGTGCTTGCGGCCGTTCTGGTACTGGGCGGGATCGCGCTGGCGCTCATGTCACGATCGGCTCCAGCGGGTCGTAGGTGATCGCGCCGTCCGGGCCGAACGCGACGGTGATCAGACTGTCCGGCTTCACCCGGATCTGCGCCATTTCCGCCCGTGTGACCCAGCGTCGATCCGTGACCACGGCCTCCGGATCGCGCCAGGCCGGGTCGATGAGGCCGGAGCTGACGGTGCAGCGGAAATAGATATCCACCTGGTGAAAGTTCCGATCCTCGGCATGGAATTCGTTCACCAGGCACACCGGCCCGACCCTGATCCTCAGCCCGGTTTCCTCGTGCACCTCGCGGCGCAGATTGTCGGGCAGGGAGGCATGCGGTTCCACTCCGCCACCCGGCGCGCACATGAGGTCCGATTTTCCGCCCGGCCAGGCATTCACCAATAGCAGACGATTTTCGTGCAGAATGACCGCGCGCACGGCGAGACGTGGCGGAACGGGACGGGAAAGCGAGCGCATGGCATTTCATAGGCGGACGAATGCGACTATCTCAAGGGGCATGATGCGCCTCGCCCTCATTCTGTGCTGTTTCGCCTTGCCGGCCTCCGCCTCGCCGCGTTGCGTCGTGCTGCTGCACGGTCTGGCAAGGACGGAGACGAGCTTCGTGCTGATGGAGGAGGCGCTGGAGGCCGAAGGCTGGCGGGTTGTCCGCCCCGGCTACCCCTCAACGGAGGAGCCGGTCGAGACGCTGGTACGGGAAACGCTGCCGAAGGCGCTGGCCGATTGCGGGACGGACAGCGTGGATTTCGTGACCCACTCGATGGGCGGCATCCTCCTGCGTGCCTGGGCGGGCACCGAGGGAGATTCCCGGATTGGGCGCGTCGTCATGCTGGCCCCGCCGAACCAGGGCAGCGAAGTGGTCGACGAACTGGGAGACGTGCCGGCCTTCGACTGGATCAACGGACCCGCGGGCCGGCAGATGGGGACCGGGCCGGAGAGCTTGCCACGCAAACTGCCGGCGGTTCCGTTCGAACTGGGCATCATCGCCGGCAACAGGTCGTTGAACCCGGTCTTCTCGTCGATCCTGCCGGGACCGGATGACGGCAAGGTGTCGGTCGCCTCGACACGGGTAGCGGGCATGCGCGACCACCTGGTCCTGCCGGTCACGCATACCTTCATGATGAACAACCCGCGGGTCATCGCGCAGACGGTCGAATTCCTGAAAACCGGCCAGTTCGACCGGGACATCACCTGGGTCGATGCGGTGCTGAACCAGCTCGGCTGTCCGGACGGGGCGTGTTTCGGAACCGAAGATGCTGGAAACTGAATTCCGCGGGGCGGAGGTTCTGGGGCCGGACGGGTTGGAAGAACGGGCACTCGCGATCGCCGGTGGCGTGATCGCGGAGAGGGCGACGCGGCAGGTCGATCTGCGGGGCTTCACCATCCTGCCGGGCATCGTCGATCCGCACGGCGACGCGTTCGAGCGTCACGTCGCGCCGCGTCGCGGCGCCATGAAGGATGTCGGCGCCGGTCTGCTGGCCGCCGAAGCCGAGATGGCCGCGAACGGCATCACCACGGCCGTGCTGGCGCAGTTCGTCAGTTGGGAGGGCGGGCTGCGCGGCGAAGCCTTTGCCGACCGCGTATTCACGGCGTTGCAGGGTATCGAGACCGTCACCGACATCATCCCGCAGGCCCGGTTCGAGATCCACCTGCTCGACCTCTACGACGACTTGCCGGATCGGCTCGAAACCTGGGCTGTGCCCTACGTGGTCTTCAACGACCACCTCCCGCATGACCGGCTGGCGGCGGGACGCAAACCGCCGAGGCTGGCCGGGCAGGCGTTGAAGGCGGGGCGAAGTCCGGAGACGCATCTGGCGCTGATGCAGGAGATGCACGCCCGCCGGGGCGAGGTGCCCGCCGCGCTGGACAAGCTTTGTGCGGAACTGCGCATGCGGGGTGTATTGATGGGCAGCCACGATGACCAGACCGTCGAGGACCGCGAGACATGGCGTGCCCGGGGCGTGGAGATCGCGGAGTTTCCGGAAACGGTGGAGGCGGCCGAAGCGCCCGGCCGCGTCATACTCGGCGCACCGAACGTGGTTCGAGGCGGATCCCACAAGGGCAAGGTCTCCGCGCTCGACCTGATCTTCATGGGGGCGGCGGATGCGCTGGCCTCCGACTATCACTACCCGAGCCCGCGACGGGCGGCGCTGTTCCTGGCCGAGACGCTGGGCCTGGCCGCGGCCTGGCGGCTGGTGTCCGAAGGGCCGGCGCGGGTCCTGGGTCTGGAGGACCGCGGCCGGCTGGAGCGGGGACTGCGGGCGGACATGGTCATCCTGGACGCCGACCGACGCGTGGCCGCGACGATCGCGGGAGGGCAGGTGAGTTACATGTCCGGGGCGATTGTCGAACGGTTCCTGGGCTGAGTGGCAGGGCATCCGCTTCTGTCTTGCCAAGTCCGAGGCCACCACGAACACATGTCTCGCAACGCGGGGGCAGGCGGAGGCGGACCTGGCTCGCCTGTCAGGTTGCTGCGCGCAGAACGCGGTTCACATGTCCCATCTTGCGGCCCGGCTTGACGTCGGCCTTGCCATAGAGATGCAGCGACGTGTCGGTCTGTTTCGCCAGATCGGGCAGGCGTTCGACATCCTCCCCGATAAGATTGGTCATCTCCACATCCGCGTAGCGTGAGCCGTCGCCAAGCGGCCAACCCGTGATGGCGCGGATATGCTGCTCGAACTGATCGATGGCGCAGCCCTGCTGGGTCCAGTGCCCGGAATTGTGCACGCGCGGGGCGATCTCGTTCACGATCAGGCCTTGCGGCGTCACGAACATCTCGACACCCATGACGCCCACGTAGTCCAGCGCGTTCAGGATTTGCCCGGCCAGCAGAACCGCATCCATACGCTGTGCCGAGGACAGCCGCGCCGGTACGGTCGTGGTGCGCAGGATGCCGTCCCGGTGCACGTTTTCGCCCGGGTCGAAACAGGCGACCGCCCCGTCGAGGCTGCGCGCCGCGATGACCGACACCTCGTGCGTGAACTCCACGAACCCTTCGAGGATCGCCGGCGCGCCGTTCATCTCCCCCCAGGCGGTGTCCGCGTCTTGAGGGTCCGAGATCCGCGCCTGGCCTTTGCCGTCGTATCCGAAGCGGCGCGTCTTGAGAATCGCCGGGGTCCGGATTCCGGTCAGCGCGCGGCCCAGCGACTCGGCGTCCGGAACGTCGGCGAAGGGTGCGGTGCGCAGGCCCAGCCCGGTCAGGAATTCCTTCTCCGTCAGTCGGTCCTGGCTGACCCGAAGCGCCTCGCGACCGGGACGGATCGGTCGCAGCGCCTCCAGCGCGTCGAGTGCCGTGGTCGGAATGTTCTCGAACTCGTAGGTGATGACGTCCGTCGCTTCGGCAAACCGTGCGAGAGCCTCGGTGTCGGCGTACTCGGCGTGGAAATGATGGTTGGCCACATGCGAGGCCGGGCAATCGCCGCCGGGCTCGAAGATGCAGGTCTTGTACCCGAGTCGTGCCGCCGCGATCGACAGCATGCGGCCGAGCTGGCCGCCGCCAAGTATGCCGATGGTGCTGCCCGGGGGGAGGGGGTCAGTCATCCTGCGGCCGCTCCGGGATGGAGGCCGAAAGCGCCGCGCGCCAGTTGTCCAGCCGCTCCGCCAGCGCGGTGTCCTGCAGCGCGAGGATACCGGCCGCCAGCAGCGCCGCATTGGCCGCACCGGCCGCACCGATGGCCATGGTCGCAACCGGAAATCCGCGGGGCATCTGCACGATGGAATAGAGAGAATCGACCCCGCTCAACGCACGCGTCTGGACCGGGACGCCGATCACGGGCAGGCGCGTCTTGGAGGCCATCATGCCCGGCAGATGCGCCGCGCCGCCGGCTCCGGCGATGATGACCTTCAGACCGCGGTCCACCGCGGTGCGGCCATAGTCCCAAAGGCGGTCGGGCGTGCGGTGGGCGGAGACGATCCGCGCCTCGTGGCTCACGCCAAGCTCGTCCAGCAGGTCGGCGGCCTCCCTCATCGTGGCCCAGTCCGACTGCGAGCCCATGATGATACCGACAGGTGGGTTCGACATGCTGCGTGCTCCCGCGTTTCGAGCGGCGCACTATACCGGGATGCGGGGCCGAGGCAATCCGCCCGTCATGCGATGATGTCGGGGGTCAGGCGATCTTCGATCTGGGCGATCTTGTCCTTGAGCCTCAACTTCTTTTTCTTGAGCCGCTGCAGGGTAAGCTGGTCTGCCGTTCCGGTCGCCTGCATCGCGCGGATCGCCTCGTCCAGATCGCAATGTTCGCGCCGGAAAACCTCCAGCTCGGTCCGCAGCACGTCGTCGGTCTTCATCGACAGATCGGAAGGCGCATTCATGGGCACATCTGACGTTTTGTGAGTGGTCCCGTACTATATACACTCCAAAAGCCTGCACGCCTAGACCTTGCCGGGACCGATATCGGGCCCCATATTATCGCTGCGGGGTTGCCGACATCTGGGGCCCTGCGGACGGTCGCTTAAAGACAAGGACGTGTCGACATGACGAAAATGACCCTCGCCTCCTATCCCCATCTGTTGGGATTCGAGCAGCTCGAGCGGCTCCTCGAGAGAACCTCGAAGAACAGCGACGGCTACCCGCCGTTCAATATCGAGCAGACGTCGGACTATTCCTACCGCATCACGCTGGCTGTTGCCGGCTTTTCGGAAGGCGATCTGTCGATTACCGTGGAAGACCGGCAACTGGTGATCCGCGGACGCCAGAACGACGACGACGAGGGCCGGGTATTCCTGCATCGCGGGATTGCCGCGCGCCAGTTCCAGCGCAGCTTCGTGCTGGCCGACGGTGTCGATGTGGGCCGGGCCGAACTTGAAAACGGGCTTTTGCACGTGGACCTGACACGGGCAAAACCCGAAAGCGTCGTTCAGACGATCCAGATCAACTCGGGCAGGAAAGGATAAGGCAATGCAGACTCCTTACGATTTTGGCGCCGATCAGGGCCGTACGGTCTATGTGAAGGCGGTCGCAGTCGCGGATCTCCCCGACGAGGTGAAAAAGCAGGCGCTGGGTCACGACCAGCTCTATGCCGTGCATGCGTCGGACGGGCAGCAACTGGCCCTGGTGGCAGACCGCAGGATGGCATTCATCCTGGCGCGGCAGAACGACTACAGCCCCGTCGCCGTCCACTGACGCGACCCGCCATGTAGTGCAGCGCGTGCCCGGCAAGAGGCCCGGGCACGGCGCGTGGACAGGCCCGACCGAGAGCGGAGCGCGGTAGGTCTTCGTTTTCTCCGTAAATCCGAACTTTTCATCTTAGTGGGGCTTTCGGGCCCGACCGGAGCGGTTTATCCGGACATGCGCCGGCGCTCGCCGGTGGCTGCCGGAAAACGCGGGACGTTCGAGATGGGAATCAGCTTCGATTGGGTCGATGCATTTGCCGATGGGCCGTTCGGAGGCAACGGCTGCGCGGTGCTGCATCACGCCGCGCACCTTGATGACGACACCTGCATGAATGTGGTGCGCGAGACGTCGCTGGTCGAATGTACCTTCACCGGACCTTCGGACGTGGCCGACGTGCAGGTGCGTTATTTTCTTGCCAGCCGGGAGATTCCCTTTGCCGGCCATCCCACGGTGGCCACCGTCGCGGCCATGCGCCATCGCGGCCTGATCGGGGACGGCGCCCTGAAGCTGGAGACCCTTGCCGGGGTGATCCCCGTCGCCGTGGCCGGCAACGAAGTCTCGATGGTCCAGAACGCCCCGAAGTTCGGACGCAAGGTGCCGGCGGAGGTCGTGGCGGCGGCCGTCGGGGTGTCGCCGGACGATATCGTGGCGGACCCGCAGGTCGTGTCCACCGGCCTGCCATTCTGCATCACGCTGCTGTCCTCAAGGGACGTGCTGGCACGGGCCAGGCTGGATCCGGACGGGCTGGCCGCGTATTTCGACTTCATCGGTGCAGACAGCACGGACACGATGGAGCCGTTCCTGGTGGTGCAGGAAGGCGCGACGCTGCGGGGCCAGACGTTTTCGCGGCTGCTCCTCGCCCCGCCCAGCCCGCCGGAGGATCCGTTCACGGGCTCCGCGACCGGCGCGATGGCGGCCTATCTCTGGTCGCGCGGGCTGCTCGCGCACCCGCGCTTCGTGGCCGAACAGGGGCACGGGATGGGCCGGCCCGGTCATGCGGAGGTCGAGGTGCTGGGCCCGCGGGACAGGATCGAGGGCGTGCGTGTCACCGGCTGCGGCTATGTCCTGATGTCGGGCGAGATGCACATCTGAAACCGGCTCGCGGGGCTGACGCGACCCTTATCCCTTGCGCGGCTTGGCGCGTAGCGTGGGCGCGGCCTGCGTCGGGTCCTCGGGCCAGGGATGACGGGGGTACTGCCCGCGCATGTCCTTGCGCACGTCGGCATAGCTTGTCGCCCAGAAACCGGGCAGGTCGAGCGTGGTTTGCACCGGGCGCCGTGCGGGGGAGAGCAGGGTCACGCGCAACGGACGGCCCGCGACCATCGGATGCGTGGTGAGCCCGAACATCTCCTGCAGGCGCACCTCGATCTCCGGCACTTCGCCGCCGTAGTCCACCGGCACCTTGCGGCCGAGCGGCGTCGTGACATGCGGCGGAACCTCGCGGTCCAGCAGCTGTGTCTGGGTCCAGTCGAGCATGGCCCGGAATGCCGGGAGGAGGTCGAACCCCTTCCAGTCGCTCTTGCTGCGCAGGCCGGTGACATGGGGCAGCAGCCAGCTTTCCAGGTTCGCCATCAGCGCATCGTCGGACATGTCCGGCAGGTCGTGACCGGCCCCACGAGCCAGTGCGACGCGGGCGCGGAACCGCTCCGCCGCGGGCTCCGGTGACAGCCCGAGTTGACGGACTCCGTCAAGAAAGGCGCGCGCCACCACTTCGGGCGGCGCATCCTTCCAGATCCTGTCCTGCAGCGCGATCGCGCCGAAACGCTCCTGCTGACGGGCGACGACGCGATTGTCCCGACGGGACCATTCACACAGGTCGTTCCAGGCAATCTGGTCGGCGAAAAGCGCGCGCAAGCCGCCGTCCGTGA
>CBDUPF010000175.1:0-8820 GCA_965369035.1 uncultured Aliishimia sp. | reverse complement strand
AGGAAGATCAGCGCCCAGAAGTGGATGATCGACAGCTTGTAGCTGTAGACCGGGCGACCGGCCTGTTTCGGCACGAAGTAGTACATCATGCCGAGGAACCCCGCCGTCAGGAAGAAGCCCACCGCGTTGTGGCCGTACCACCATTGTGTCATGGCATCCTGCACACCGGCAAAGACCTGCACCGATTTCGAGCCCCAGATGGTGACCGGGATCGACAGGTTGTTGACCAGGTGCAGCATCGCCACGGTGATGATGAAGCTGAGCAGGAACCAGTTGGCGACGTAGATGTGCTTTTCGCGCCTTTTGAAGATCGTGCCCATGAAGATCACGAGGAAGGCGACCCAGACGATGGTCAGCCAGATGTCCACGTACCACTCGGGCTCCGCGTATTCCTTGGACTGCGTGGCGCCCAGCAGGTAGCCGGTCGCCGCGAGCACGATGAAGAGCTGGTAGCCCCAGAACACGAACCACGCGAGGTTGCCGCCCCAGAGACGCGCGCCGCAGGTCCGCTGAACGATGTAGAAGGACGACATGATAAGGGCGTTGCCGCCGAACGCGAAGATGACCGCGCTCGTATGCAGCGGCCGCAGGCGTCCGAAATTGGTGAATGGCTGGCCCCAGTCGAAGTTGAGCGCCGGGAAAGCCAGCTGGAAGGCGATGAAAACCCCCACCGTAAAGCCCACCAGACCCCAGAAGGCAGTGGCGATCACACCCGCGCGCACGACCCCGTCCATGTAGCCACTGGCATCCACGACGGGTCGAGGCTCCTCGGATTGCCGCAATGTCCAGATGAACATGCCGGCGGCAACCAGGAATATGAGGAGCCCGTGCACGCGAAAAGCCAGATCCACGCCCTGGTCGGCCGCATAAAGCGCCACCAGGGCAATGAGACCCAGCGCGATCAGTTTCAAACTGTTCGACATATTGTCCCTCGTCCGTTCGCGTCACAGATTCGCAAGCCCTTGAACGGGCAGAATTGCCCCCGGGCTAAGCGACAGGGTGCGCGCAAACCTTGATCCAGATCAAGGGCGGAACGGCAATGCCCGAGATTGCTTCAAGATCGAGCGTGGCGAATGCCTGTAATGCAACAGGTGTCACGGACGTCCGCAGGCGTCGGATCGGCCGGGCTGCCGCCCGAACAGGGCTTTGGTCGCAGGGCATCCTGCAGTTTCAGCGGGTTGAAATCGAGAAAACGGTAGACGTACTGCGCTGGTCACCGGAACCCGGCAGTCGCTCCCTTTCGACTGCGGCGGCAGTGCGGTTTCAGCCCACAACGCCGCCGTCGTCATCGTCGCCGGATTCCATCATCAGTGCGGCCAGGTCCTTGACCACGATGATCTTCTTGCCTTCCGCCTCGATGATTCCGGCCTTGCGCAGCCCGGTCAACTGGCGCGAAACCGTTTCGATCGTCAGCCCCAGATAGGTCGCCATGACCTCCCGCGTCAGCGGCAATTCCAGGCGAATGTCACTTGTCGGTGCCTCGCGACCCGGTGTCAGGCTTCTGCGGTGTATGAGCAGCAGGAAGGAGGCGACCTTTTCCCGGGCGGTCTTGCGGCCCAGCAGCAGCATCCATTCCCGCGCCGCGTCGAGCTCGTCGAGCGCCATTTCCAGCATCCGCTCGGCAATATGGGGCGTGTCGGTTACCAGGGCCTCGAACGGGCGGCGCCGGAAACAGCACAGCGTCACATCGCTGACCGCGACCACGTCGTATTGCAGGTTCTTGCGCCCCGGACGACCGATGAAATCGGATGGCAGCAGGAGTCCCACGATCTGGGTCCGCCCATCCTCCATCATGCGGCTCAGCGTCGCGGTACCCGACACGACCGACGACACCGTTTCGATCTCGTCCCCGCGCACGGCAATGGTCTGCCCGGCCTTGAAGGTCCGGTAGAACTTGATGGAGTTCAGACGCTCGAACTCGTCCGTCTCGCAACGCGAGCAGACGGCCCTGTGCCGGATGGGGCATTCGGAGCAATCGGGTGCTATGACGTTCAGATACTTCATTCGCGCTTTCTTGATCTGAATCAAGGAGGGGATTCGGGGACTCAGCCAAGTTTCGCCGTATGAAACACGAGACCGCCTTCCAACGCCACGGGTTATTTGACGCACGTGTACCGCGCTACACGAGCTATCCCCCGGCGAACAGGTTCGAACCCCTTCAGGACGACAATCTGACGCATGAGTGGATGGCGGAAATCCCGGCTGGCTCCGAGGTATCGTTCTACCTGCACATCCCGTTTTGCCGCAGGTTGTGCTGGTTCTGCGCGTGCCGCACGCAAGGCACGAAGACGGACGGTCCGGTCGAAAACTACCTCTCCGTCCTGCTCGACGAGATCGAGCTTGCGGCGAAACGCCTGCCGTCGGTGCGCGCGGCCCGTGTTCATCTGGGTGGCGGTACGCCCACGCTTCTGACGCCCTCGATGATGGAACGGCTGATGTCGCGGATGAACAGTCGTTTTCCCGGCGCCGACGACCGGGAATTCAGCGTGGAGATCGATCCGACGGAGGTTGATCGTCCGCGCATCGCGGCACTGGCCGCCGCGGGGCTGAACCGTGCGAGCCTCGGTGTGCAGGATTTCGACCCGCGCGTTCAGGCCGCGATCGGGCGCCAGCAGAGCTACGAGGAGACGGAGAACTGCGTCGACATCCTGCGCGACCTGGGTGTCGACAACATCAATCTCGATATCCTTTACGGCCTGCCGTTCCAGACGCTGGAGACGCTGGAGACGACGCTCGACAAGGTTCTGTCCCTGGACCCCGACCGGATCGCCGCCTTCGGCTATGCCCACGTTCCGTGGATGTCGCGCCGCCAGACCCTGATCCCGGAGGATGCGCTGCCCGACCCGCGCGCGCGGCTGCGTCTGTTCCAGCATCTGTCCGCACGGCTGACCCAGGCGGGCTACATCCAGATCGGGATCGACCATTTCGTGAAGCCGAACGACGGGCTCGCCCGTGCGCTGGCGGACCGCCGCCTGCATCGCAATTTCCAGGGCTATACCGATGATTCGAGCCCCTGGCTGATCGGGCTGGGCGCCTCTTCGATATCGCGGTACCCCAACGGGTTCCTGCACAACGCAACGTCCACCGCCGACTACCTGGCGCGGATCCGGGCTGGCCGCTTTGCCACGCGGCGCGGTGTCGAGATGACAGCGGCGCAACACCTGACCGCGGAATTGATCGAGCAGGTCATGTGCTATGGCCGGGTCGAACTGGATCGACTGGCGACCGCCGGCGATACCGACCTGCACGAACTGCGCGAAGAACTTGCCCGGCTGGCCGAGGAATTCGCACCGCTGGTCACGATGACCGGAGACTGCCTGCACGTGGAAAAGGATGCCTACCCGCTGCTTCGCATCATCGCCGCGCGTCTCGACAGGGGAACCGTCGAAGGCTCGGCCCATGCGGTCGCCGTCTAGGCCAGACAGCGCGGGGCCAGACAGCGTGGGGCCAAACAGCGCGTACGGGACGCTTTGTCCCTGATCCTGCCCGGCATGTCGGCCCTTTCAGTTCCGTGAAGCGCGCGCTACGCCTTGCGCCAGGCAAGACGCAGGAGGGCGCATGGACAGCAAGCTACTTCTCATCATTCTCGACGGCGTGCCCTGGCGCAACTGGCGCCGCCTTTTCGGCAATCTCGAAGGCTGGGTCGCCACGGGCGACGCACGGGTCTGGAAGCACCGGGCGGTGCTGCCCTCGATCTCCGCCTCCTGCTATGCCTCGATCCATACCGGCATGACGCCGCAGCAGCACGGCTGCACGGGCAATGGCAACGTGTTTCACCTCGGCCAGCCCGACATCTTTTCCGAGGTGCGGCGCGCAGGCGGGGCGACCGGGGCGGTGGCCCATTCGTTCTGGTCGTCCTTCTTCAACCGCCACCCTTTCGACCATGTTCGCGACATGGAGTTCGACGAGCCGGACAATCCCACGATCAATCACGGCCGTTTCCACACCATGACCGGCTACGGCAAGGACAACCAGATGACGCCCTGCGATCTGGACCTGTTCGCCACGCTGACCTCGCTCGCCATGCGGTACAGCCTGAACTACGGGATGCTGCACAGTTGCACGCTCGACAGCATGGGGCACCGCTTCTTCCATGAAAGCACGGAGATGGATCACGCCTGCTTCGTCATGGACGAGATGCTGGCACCGTTCATCCCGCGCTGGCGGGCGCTTGGCTACGAGGTGATCGTGACCGCCGACCACGGGCAGGACGATCGCGGCCATCACGGCGGGCGCGGAGAGTTGCAGCAGGACGCGGCGCTGTATTACTTCGGCCCCGCCGAAGGTCCGGGGGAGGACACGGTGATCGACCAGCTTCAGCTTGCGCCCACCATCCTGTCGCGCCTGGGCGTACCGATCCCCGAGACCATGCGCGCCGATCCGTTCCTGCGCTGAAGACCGCGGTCAGCTGACGGGCCAGGCCCCGTGCGAGAGGGTGGAGATGGCGCGGCAGATCCGGTCAAAGCTGCTCCGCGCCTTCTGGCTCATCCCGCGGGCGCGCAGATAGCCGTGCACCAGCCCGGCCTCGTTGATCCAGATCGCCTTGCCACCGGCCAGATTGATGTGGTTGCAGTAGATATCGCTGTCGGAGGTCAGCGGATCGCATTGCGCGGTGATGCAGACCGTGGGCGGCAGGCCGGAAAAATCGCTGTCCTGCAGGGCGGTATAGTAGGGATCGTTCTCGGGCGCGGGGCCGCCCGGGCGGATCTTGGAATAGAATTCCATGTCTTTCGCGGTCAGTTGCGGCGCATCGGCGTAGTCGACGTAGGACGGCAAGGACCCGCCGCCGCCCAGGCTGGGGTAGATCAGCACCTGGCCCTCGGGAAGCATGCCTGTGTCCCGCGCCTTGTGGCTGATCCCCGCACAGAGCGTCCCGCCGGCACTGTCGCCGGCCAGGACGATCGGCCCGGGCCAGGCCTCGCGCACGGCCGTGTAGGCGGCCCAGACCGCGTCGAAATCCTCCGGATAGTGATGTTCCGGCGCAAGCGGGTAATCGACGGAAACGACGCGCATCCCGGTCTTCGCGCAGATCTCCGCGCAGATGCTGTCATGGCTGTCGAGCCCGCCAAGGATGAAGCCGCCGCCATGACAGTAGAGCACCGTCGACCGCGCCTCTTCCGGCGGCTCGTAGCGACGACATGGCACGCCGCCATGTTCCTCGTCGGTGACCGTCACGCCGTCGGGCCGCCCGAGATCGAAATCGGCGCACATGGCGTCATAAACCCGCCGCTGGCCGGCGATATCGAGATCGGTCGCGTCGGACGGATAGGATTCCTCGCACCGGGCGAGATAGGCACGGACCTCCTCGTCCAGCAATTCGTCATAGTTCGCGGTCATCGGCCCTACTCCGCTGCCAACTGCTCCGGCTTCTTCACCTCCCAGGGGCGAGTGAAGGCGCCCAGCACGTCGCCCACCGTGGCCTCGTCCGCCCCGTTGAGCTCGACCTGTGCGACCAACCCGCGTTTCTTGTCGTCGACAACGGACACAACGCGCGCCGGAATATCCTTCTTCGCCAGACTCTCGTTATAGATGCGCTTGATCGCGCGCTTGCGCAAGTCGGGCTTGAACACCTTGCCGACCGCGGTCTTCGGCAACTCATCGAGAATCTCGAGATACCTGGGATGCGCCGCGCGTTCGTGGACATGGACCTTGCAGAAGGACAGGAGCTCTTCCTCCGTCACCGACGCGCCGCCCACGAGCTCCACGAAGACGCAGGGCACCTCGCCCGCATGGGCATCCGGCTGTCCGATGGCCCCGGCGAACGCCACCGCTTCATGGCCCAGCAGCGCCTCCTCGATCTCCGCGGGGTCGATATTGTGGCCGCCCCGGATGATCAGGTCCTTCGCCCGGCCGGTGATCCAGAGGTATCCATCGCTGTCGACACGCCCCAGGTCTCCGGTACGCAGGTACTTGCCAAAGAACAGGTCTTCGTTCTTTTCCTTGTCCGTATAGGTATTGCCGACATAGACGCCCGGGTTGGAGATACAGATCTCGCCCACCTCGTCGATCTCGCATTCCACCGGTTCGCCCGGTCCTGCCTTGAAGATCCGCACCTCGGTATAGGGGAAGGTGATTCCGATGGAGCCAACCTTCTTTTCCCCGTCCACGGGATTGCAGGAAACAAGACAGGTCGCCTCCGTCAGCCCGTAGCCTTCGACAATGGTGACATTGGTGGCCTTCTCGAATCGCCGGAACAGCTCCAGCGGCAGCGGGGCGGAGCCGGAAAACGCGGTCTTGACGGTGGAGACATCGGCATCCACGGGCCGCTGCATCTTGGCGGAGATCGCCGTGGGCACGGTGATGATGAAAGTAATCTTCCACCGCTCGATCAGCTTCCAGAAATTGTCGAAAACGCCCTCGCCCCGGTATCCCTGCGGAGTCGGAAAGACCACATGCGCACCCGAGGCCACCGCAGCCATCAGGATCACGTGGCAGGCAAAGACGTGGAACAGCGGCAGCGGGCACATGATGTTGTCGTCTTCGGTAAAGAGCAGCCGCTGCCCCAGCCAGCCGTTGTAGATGATGCCGGAATAGCGGTGCTGCGCCACCTTCGGCATGCCGGTGGTCCCGCCGGTATGGAAGTAGCACGCGACCCGGTCCTCCTGCGGATCATCGAACGTCAGCGTGGTCGGCTGTTTCGCGACCTCCTTCCGGAAATCCTTGTAGTCGGCGTGCACCTCTCCCTTGAGCCGCGGCCGGATCAACGGAACGATCCACGACTTGGGCGGGGTCAGGTAGCGCAGCAGGTCGACCTCCAGCACTGTCTTCACATTGGGCGCATGGCGCACGGCTTCGGCGGTCTTCTCGGCCACGTCGGTCTTTGGAAACGGCTTCAGCGTGACGACGACCCTGGCATTCGTCTCGCGCAGGATCGATCCGATCTGCTCGGGCTCGAGCAGCGGGTTGATCGGGTTCGCGATGCCCGCGACCGCGCCACCGAGGAGCGCCAGAACGGCCTCGTTGCAGTTGGGCAGGATGTAGGCGACCACGTCGGTGGGACCGACGCCCAGCGACCGAAACAGGTTCGCGGTCTGCGTGACCTGCGCGTGCAGTTCCTTCCAGGTCAGCGTCTCCGCCTTGTCGCTTGGACCGGAAAAGATCTGATAGCTGATCGCCTTGTGCGAGGGAAACTTCTTCGTCGTCTCGCTCAGCAGGCGGTAGAGCGTCGCGGGGATGTCCCGGTCCGCCCACGGCATTTCCGCCTCGATTGATGTGCGGTCTTCGATCCCGGCAAAGCCCATGGCAGGTCCTCCCTCTGCGCCGCCGCGGACCATACTCCGCGCGCGTGTCCTCCGTCGTGTCAAAATGCGCCGACGGCGGAAAATTCGCAAGATTTTCGCAATACTTGCCCCGACACGGAACGCGGCGTCACGCGGGATGACCTGACGTCAGGGACGGGTCCGGGGACGCGGCCGCTACTCCGCGGCCATGCCGTCCGTGAACTGGAGCCGGGCAAGCCGGGCATAGAGCCCGCCCTCGGCCACCAGCGCATCATGCGGCCCTTCGGCCACGATGCGGCCCTGGTCCATCACGACGATCCGGTCGGCCTTCTTCACGGTGGCCAGGCGGTGCGCGACGATCAGCGTGGTGCGGTCGCGGGCCAGTTCGTCCACCGCGTCCTGCACCGCCCGCTCGCTCTCGGCATCCAGCGCCGAGGTCGCCTCGTCGAGCAGCAGCACAGGCGCATCCCGCAGGATCGCGCGCGCGAGGGCGATGCGCTGCTTCTGCCCGCCCGACAGCATCACGCCACGCTCGCCCACGGCGCTGTCATAGCCCTCCGGCAGAGCGGTGATGAATTCGTGCGCCGCCGCGGCCCTGGCCGCCTTCGCCACGTCGGCGTCACTCGCATCGGGGCGTCCGAAGCGGATGTTCTCTCGCGCGCTCGCGGCGAAGATCACCGGATCCTGCGGAACCAGCGCGATTTCCTGACGGAAGTCCTCTCGGGCCAGGCGCGAGATGTCCCGTCCGTCAAGCCGGATCACCCCCGATTGCGGATCGTAGAACCGCAGCAGAAGCTGGATGATCGTCGTCTTGCCCGCCCCGGACGGTCCCACGAAAGCGACCGTCTCGCCCGGTTCGATCCGCAGGCTGACGCCGTCGAGCGCCGCGGTGCCGGGTCGGGAGGGGTAGGTGAAATGCACGTCTTCGAAAGCGATCTCGCCCCGGACAGGGCGCGGCAACGTCTCCGGCGCGTCGGGATTCCGAACCGCGTCCTTCGCCTCCAGCAGTTCCACCAGGCGCTCCGTCGCGCCGGCCGCGCGCTGCAACTCGCCCCAGATTTCCGACAACGCGGCCACACCGCCGGCCACCATGACCGAGTAGATCACGAACTGGATCAGCACGCCCGCGCTCATTTCCCCGGCCCGTACATCACGTGCGCCGATCCAGAGCACGCCAACGATTCCGGTAAAGACGAGGAAGATCACGATCATCGTCATCAGCGCACGCGTCGTCACGCGCTTTTTCGCCGATGAATAGCTTTGTTCGGTCACCCGCGCAAATTGCGCCCTGCTGGCGGTCTCGTGGGTGAACGCCTGTACCGTCTGAACCGACAGGAGCGCCTCGGAAGCATTGCCGGAAGATTCTGCGATCCAGTCCTGGTTTTCGCGGCTGAGCTTGCGCAGGCGGCGGCCCAGAACGAGGATCGGCACCACCACCGCGGGCACGATCAGCAGGACCAGACCGGTAAGCTTGGGCGACGTCAGCAGCATCAGCACCATACCGCCGGCGAAAATCAGCATGTTGCGGAGCGCGATGGAGACCGAAGACCCGATCACCGACTGGATCAGCGTGGTGTCGGTGGTGATCCGACTCAGTACC
>CBDUPF010000174.1:0-8859 GCA_965369035.1 uncultured Aliishimia sp. | reverse complement strand
CCCCCGCGATGGCGCGCAGGAAGGCGGCGACCTCGATGGTCTTCAGGTCGCCGGGACCAGCGACATTCGAGGCGATCATCGGAGGGCCGCCTGCTGACCGGCGGCGTTGGCTTGGCGATCGGCGCGTTCGTACCGGATGCATTTCGAGGATGGGTTCCCGCGCATCCCCAAAGACTGAACGGGGCGGCGATTTCGCTGGATCGGAACAAGTTCCGAGGGAGCCGCCAGCACGGCCTCCGCTCATTCAGATCGCGGCTTGATAGGTGCGATCCGCGAGGGGTGTCTCTGCAATCGTGGTTTTCAGCCGTTCGATCATCAGCGCTTCGGCCCGGTTGAGTCGCTTTCCGGGGTTAGTAACCAGAAAGACATCCACTTCGGGTGGATCGTCATAGGGCGGCAACCGCCACAGCGTCCCGCTGGACACCTCGCGCTCGGTCACGTGGATGGGCAGGGAGCCGATGCCCAGGCCGCACTGGATCATGCGCCGGACCTCTTCGAGTTGAGAAGAGCTTCCCACGATATCGTAGTCCAGCCCCCATTTGCTGCGCAAAAGCGCGACCGGCCGCAGGGCATCGTTGAAATCCTCGGTATCGAAGGACACGGCCGGGTAGTCGCGCAGATCCGTCATGGTCAGGTTGTCGCGCCCGAAAAGGGGATGCGGCGGGCCGCAATAGAACCCGAAATACTCGCGATACATCAGGTGATAGTCCACGTCCGGAAACTTGCGGTTCACAAGGCAGATGCCAAAGCTCGCCCGGCGTTCCCGTACCGCCTGAACGATTTTCACGCTGGTATCTATCCGGATGCGGAACCGGATCTTGGGATGGGTCTGGCTCAGCGTGGTCAATTGGGTGTCCAGCAGCGGCGTGACCACGTGGCTGGCCAGCGCGATCTGGATTTCGCCGGAAATCTCGGTCACGGATTCGCGCACGGCCTCCGGCAGGCGACCCACGCCGCCGAACATGTGGCTGCATTCGGCGTAAAGCCTCCGCCCCGCCGCCGTCAGGCGGAACGTGCCGTGCCCGCGGTCGACCAGGCGACAGCCCAGTTCCGTCTCCAGCCGCTTGAGCGCCAGGCTGACCGACGGCTGGCCGCGCAGCAGCCTGTGCGCGGCCAGCGTGATGCTTTGCTCCTCCGCGATCACGAGGAAAGTGCGCAGCAGGTTCCAGTCCAGCTGGAATACGAACTTGGTATCGGTATCGATGGACATTGATCTGATCAATCCGCATTATTCAGGTTATCAATTTCTCCAATCCGTGTTCTGCGTGCAATGGTTTTCGCAGCAAGGGGAGATGCTGTTGCCCGACCAGAACCATTCGGTAGATCGCCGCCCGTGGCTGCTCCTGTCGCCCGCGCTGGTTTTCATCACCGTGCTGGTGGTGATCCCGATGGCGTTCATTCTGGTCTACTCGTTCTATGAAAACGTGGACCTCGCGGTTGATGTCCCCGCGTTCCAGTTCGGAAACTGGCACGAGCTGTTCACCGACAGCTACTACCATACAGCAATCTGGAAAACGCTGCGCCTGTCCCTGATCGTGACGGTGCTTGCCGCCGTTCTGGGATACATCCCGGCCTATGTGATCGCGATGACCCGGTATCGGCACAAGTGGTTGCTTTTGCTCCTGCTGATCCTGCCGTTCTGGATCAGCTTCATCATCCGCACGCTGAGCTGGATCCACATTTTCGGCAATCAGGGGGCGCTGAACGGGCTGATGAACCTGCTGGGGCTCGGCGATCTGCCGATCCAGCTCATGTACACCGAGTTCACGGTCATCGTGGGGTTCATCCACGTCTTCCTGCCGTACATGATCCTGAACGTCTATGTCAGCCTCGAAGGTATCGACAGGAACCTGGAACCGGCCGCGCGGACACTTGGGGCCACACCGTGGCAGGCATTTCGCGAGGTCACGCTGCCTCTGTCGCTGCCCGGTCTCGCGGCGGGATCGCTGCTGGTTTTCGTGCTCACCGGCGGCAGCTACGTGACGCCGTTGATCCTCGGGGGGCCAAGCGATTTCCTCTTTGGCAACCTCGTGTACGACGCCGTCGTGACCGAGCTGAACTGGCCGATGGGGGCGACGCTGTCCTTCACGCTGCTGTTCCTGCTGGGCAGCGTCGTGATCCTCTACAGCCGGCTGATGGGCATGAACCAGCTGGCAAAGGCATTCGGGTAGGGGGCGATGAAGACACGGGTCTGGACACTGCTGAAGGTCTACACGCTGCTGGTCTACGGCTTCATGTTCGCGCCCATCGCGGTCGTACTGATCCTGGCCTTCAACAGCTCGCAGTTCGGCGGCTTCCCGATCGAGGGGTTCTCGCTGCGCTGGTTCCGTGAGCTGGCGGAGAACGAAGCGATCATTCGCGCGCTGCGTACGTCGCTCGCGCTTGGCCTGCTGACGGCGCTGATCGCGACGACGCTGGGCATTCTCGCCAGCATGGCGCTTGTGCGCTATCAGTTCCGCGGCAAGCAGTGGATCACCACGTTTCTGATTTCACCCGTACTGGTGCCGGAAACCGTGCTGGCGGTCGGCCTGCTCATTTTCCTGCGCTGGCTGCACATGCCGCGCAGTTTCGGGCTGCTGCTGATCGGCCATTCGATCATCGCCTTGCCCTTCGTGGTCCTGGTGGTGCAGGCGCGCCTGATCGGTATCCGCCGCGATTACGAGGAAGCCGCCCGATCGCTGGGCGCGAGCCCGTTGCAGACGTTCTTCCAGATCACGCTGCCGCTTCTGATGCCTGCCGTCTTTGCAGGCGCGCTTTTTGCCTTCACCATCTCCTTCGACAACATCACCGCCACCATCTTCTGGCGGCCGTCGGGAATGGAGACGGTGCCGACGCAGATCTTCGGGATGTTGCGCAATTCCGTCAGCCCGGAAATCAACGCTCTGGGTTTCGTGATGATCTGCATCACCGTGGGCCTTCCGCTGCTGGCGGGCGGGTTGGCTCGCTACTTCTCACGCCGAAAAATATGAAAAAATCCAACATGGGAGACGACACATGACCAGGAAATTCGACAGTATCACCCGCTATGCGCGCCTGCGCGAAGCGATGGGCAACGGCGACGTGGATCGCCGCACGTTCTTTGGCCTGCTGGGTTCTGCGGGGATCACCGCCGGGATCTCGGGCGGCATCATGACCACGATGGCCACGCAGGCCCGGGCGATGGGCACCGAGCTGCATTTCGAGGGGTGGGGCGGTGTCGTCTCCGAAGCGCTGCGCGAACACGCGTTCAACCCGTACGAGGAGGCGACCGGCAACAAGGTCATCGACGCGACTTTCGGCGGCGAGAACGAGGTGCTGACCAAGGTCAAGGCGGCCGGAAACACCGACGGCCACAACATCCTGCACAGCTCCGGCATCACGTGGTACAAACGCTGGATCGACAACGGCTACGGCGTGGTCCTGAACGAGGACAACATTCCCAATCTCGCCAATGTCATGTCGGCGATGATCGAGCCGTTCCTCAAGATCACGCCGGACGGGCTGTCGGCGGTTCCATATGACTATGGCACCACCGGGATCGCCTACAATACCGAGCATGTGAGCGAGGAAAAGGCCAGGGAACTCGGGGCAAACCTGTTGCTGGATCCGGAGCTGAAGGGCAAGATCGGCGGCTGGGGTGGCGACTGGGCCAACCGGGCCTGGTACGGTGCACTGCAATCGGGACAGGATCCCAACGACATTCAGGACTGGGATGCGGTCTGGGACAAGGCGCGTGAGCATCGCGATCTGGTCCTGAAATACTGGTCCTCCGGTGCCGAACTGATGGACCTGCTTGCCAAGGGCGAAATCTACGTGACCGAGGCCTGGTCCGGTCGTGTGGCCGCATTGCAGGCCCAAGGTCATCCCATCGCCTACATGGACCCACCGAACGGGCTCGCCTGGATGGAGACGATGTTCGTCATGAAGGGCTCGCCCATGGAAGAGGCCGAGGCGCTGTTGAACTTCATGCTGGAGCCCGAAACCGCCATCGCGGTGGCCGTGGGGCAGAAGTATCCGCCATCGCTCGACCCGACCAAGGTGGACATGCCGCAAGAGGTGCAGAACCTCCCCGCCTTCGATCCGACCGGCAAGCTCGAAGGGCTGGTCTTCCGCGATCCGTCGGCCTGGAACCACCATGAGAAAGAGCAAGGCAAGCAGTGGAACCGCGTCCAGAAGGGCGGCTGACAGTGCAATCCGGCGGGCCGCTCCGGCGCGGCCCGCCGACCCCCGGAAGGAACGGACCCCGCTCATGGCGCGCGTTGAACTGGTAGACATTCGAAAATCCTTCGGGACCGTGCAGGCCGTGAAAGAGGCGAACGTGGTCTTCGAAGAAGGGTCATTCACCACGCTGCTTGGCCCATCGGGCTGCGGCAAGACGACGATCCTGCGCATGGTGTCGGGGCTCGAGGCGCCCTCCGGCGGAGAGATCCTGATCGGCGGCAAACGCGTCAACGATGTGCCGATCCACAAGCGCAATCTTGGTCTGGTCTTTCAGAACTACGCGCTGTTCCCGCACCGTACCATCGGCGAAAACATCGCCTTCGGTTTGAAATACCGCGACGTGCCAAGGGACGAGGTCGCCCGGAAAGTCACCGAGGCGCTTGAAATCGTGCGGTTGCCCGGGGTGGAGGACCGCTATCCCAGCCAGCTTTCCGGCGGGCAGCAACAGCGGATCGCGCTGGCGCGTGCCATCGTGATCGAACCGGATGTGCTCCTGCTGGACGAGCCGCTGTCGGCGCTGGACGCCAATCTGCGCGAAGACATGCGGGTGGAACTCAAGACCATTCAGGACCGCATCGGCGTCACCTCGATATTCGTCACCCATGACCAGTCCGAAGCGCTGGCGATGTCGGACAAGATCATCGTGATGAGCGCGGGCCGTATCGAACAGATCGGCACACCGGAAGAGGTGTACAACACCCCGGTATCGGAATTCGTTGCGGGATTTCTCGGGGCCGCAAATCTGCTGGCGGCGCGGGTCGTGGAGCGCGACGCCACACATGTGGTGCTGGAGACGACCGAGTTCGGCAGGACACCGGTGCCTCGGGCTCAGGCCGCCGGGCTTACGGATGCGGCGGAGGCGAAACTGATGGTGCGAGCCGAAAAGCTGACGCTTGGCCGGAAAGGCGGCGAAGGTGTCGAGGCGGTGGTGGAAGCGGTCGACTACCAGGGCCAGCTGGCGCGGTATTTCGTCCGCGTGGGGGACACACAGTTGCAGGCAATGAACATGATCGACGGCGCGCCATTCGCAACGGGCGAGACGGTGTCGCTGGCCATGAACCCGGATGCCTGCGCCGCCCTGCCGACGGGAGAGGCCGGATGAGCCGATTGTTCTACCAGACCCGGTTGGAACGGCCGCAACTGGATCGCGCCGAAGGCATCTACATGTGGGACGTGAACGGCAAGCGGTACATCGACGGCTCCTCGGGCGCGATGGTCTCCAATATCGGCCATTCCAATCCCCGTGTTCTGGCCGCCATGGACAAGCAGATGCGCAGTGCCACGTTCGGTTATCGCCTTCATTTCCAGACCGAAGCGTCCGAGGCACTGGCCGACCGGGCGGCGGCGCTGGCGCCCGAAGGTGTGAACCGCGTGTTCTTCGTCTCCGGCGGGTCCGAGGCCGTGGAAAGCGCGATGAAGATGGCGCGCCAGTACGCGCTGGCCAGGGGCGAGGCGCAGCGCACCAAGGTGATTTCCCGCACGCCGTCCTATCACGGTGCAACGCTTGGGGCCCTGTCGATCACCGGCTATGCGCCCATGACGGCGCCTTTCGATCCGATGATGCGGGCGATGCCCAAGATCCCCGCGCCCCGCGCCTATCTCGACGGGCTGGACCCGGATGATCCCGCCACCGGGGCGCATTACGCGCAAATGCTGGAGGACAGGATACTCGATGAAGGCCCCGAAACCGTGCTGGCCTTCATCGTCGAGCCGGTGGGCGGGGCATCGACGGGCGCGCTGGTGCCGCCCGCGGGGTACATGCAGCGTATCCGCCAGATCTGCGATCATTATGGTGTCTTGCTGATCCATGACGAGGTGATGACCGGCGGTGGGCGGACCGGTCGGTTCTTTGGCGCAGAGCATTGGGACGTTGTCCCCGATCTGATCTGCCTGTCCAAGGGGTTCGGCGGCGGTTACGTTCCTCTCGGGGCGATGCTCGCGCGCGACGACATGGTAGAGGCGGTCCTGGATACGGGCGGCTTCATCCACGGTCATACCTATGCGGGCAACCCGCTGGCCTGCGCGGCCGGGCTGGCGGTGATCGACGAAATCGAAGCAGGCGGGCTTCTGGACAACTCCGCGCAAATGGGCGCGCTGCTGAAATCCCGCCTGTGCGATCTGATGCAGAAGTATCCGGTCATCGGTGACGTGCGTGGCAAGGGCCTGCTTCTGGCGTTCGAGCTGATGGCCGACCGTCAGACCAAGCGTCCGCTCCCGGCTGAGCTCAGGGCCTTCGACCGGTTGGTGGAGATCGCCTACCAGAAGGGCCTGATCATCTACTCCCGTCGCACGCGCGGCGGGCTGTCGGGGGATCATTTCCTGGTCTGCCCGCCGATGATCGTCTCCGAGGTGCAGGTCGAAGAGATCGTCGGCCTGCTGGACACATCCCTTTCGCAATTCATGGCCGAGCTCCCTTCGGACATGCTGCAGTCGGCCTGAGGACTTCATGGACAAGACCATCATCTCCTGCGCAATCACCGGGTCGATCCACACCCCGTCGATGTCGCCCTACCTGCCATGGAAGTCAGAGGATATCGCCCAGCAGGCTGTGGATGCGGCCAGGGCCGGCGCCACGATCCTCCACCTGCATGCCCGCGATCCGGAAAACGGGCACCCGTCGTCCGACCCGGAGCATTACGCACGGTTTCTGCCACGCATCGCCGCCGACTGCGACGCGGTGATCAACCTGACCACCGGCGGCAGCGCGATCATGAGCCTGGATGAGCGCTTGCGTGCGCCACTTCGGTTCTGTCCCGAGATGTGCTCGCTCAACATGGGGAGCATGAACTTCGCGCTCTACCCCATGGCCGAGAAGCCGCGCGACTGGCTGTTCGATTGGGAAGAGCCGTTCCTGCGCAACAGCGACGATCTGGTGTTCAAGAACACGCCGCGCGACATTTCCACGGTGTTGCGGCAGTTGGGGCGGGAGCGGGGGGCACGGTTCGAATTCGAATGCTACGACATCAGTCATCTGTACATGCTCAGGCACTTCGTGGACCGCGGCATGGTTCAGACGCCGATCTTCATCCAGTTCGTCTTTGGGGTGCTTGGGGGCATGGGGTCGGATCCCGACACGCTCGACCACATGATCGCGCTGGCGAACAAGTTGTTCGGCCAGGATTACATGTTTTCGGTGCTGGCGGCCGGCAGGCACCAGATCCCGATGGCGACACGGTCTGCCGAACTGGGCGGTCATGTCCGCGTGGGGCTGGAAGACAACCTGATGATCGCGCGCGGGGTCCTGGCACGATCCAACGCAGAACAGGTCCTGCAGATCCGCGAGATTGTCGAAAGCATGGGGCGCACCGTGGCCGCACCGTCGGAGGCCCGCGCAATGCTGGGCCTGAAGGGCGCGGACAAGGTGGCGGTTTGACGTGACGTCGACGGCGCAAATCGCGGCAGTCACGCCAGATACCGTGCCGCTCCTGCAGAGCGCGCTAGAACGGCTGTCGGCCGATCTGGGCGACCCGCACCGGATGGCTGCCGATACGCTCTCCGCGGCGCTTTTCGGGCCGCACCCCGCCTGTCACGCCGTTCTGGCGACGGAGGCGCGCACCACGGTGCTGGGGGCGGCGCTGTTTTCGCCTGTCGCGTCGACATCGACCGGCGGTGCCGGTGTGTACGTATCCGACCTGTGGGTGTCCGAACCCGCGCGCGGCCGCGCCATCGGTCAGGACCTTCTTGCCCATGTCGCGGGGCGGGCAAGGCTCCTTTGGCAGGCGCGGTTCCTCAGGCTGGTCAGCTACGCGCAAAACCGGCGTGCGCTTGTGTTCTACAACCGCCTCGGCTTTGTGGAGAAATCCGGTGACCTGGTACTCCAGCTTTCCGGCGATGCCTTCGATCAACTCAGTGGGTGATACATGAGAGCCTTTTTCGACGACCGGCAGTGGAAGCACGATCCGAAGCACTTCATGGCGAACGGTGTCCAGCAGCCATGCCCGGAACAGCCCGAACGCATCGCGCGGCTGAAAGCCGGGGCGGAGGCGGCGGGCTGCGTGTTCGAGGCCCCGGCGGATGCGGGTCTCGGCCCCATTGCGGCCGTGCATACGCCGGAGTATCTGACCTTCCTGCGGAACATCTATGCCCGCTGGCGCAGGATCGACGGGTCCGGGGCCGAGGTGATCCCGAACATCCATCCGGCGAACCGCTCCGACAGCTACCCGAAATCGGCGGTGGGGCAGGCGGGCTATCACCAGGCCGATACCGCCTGTCCGATCGCGGAGCACACGTGGGAAGCGGCCTACTGGTCGGCGCAATCCGCCGTCGCGGGGGCGGATGCGATATCGAGCGGCGACCGGGCGTGTTACGTGCTGTCGCGCCCGCCCGGGCACCATGCGTTCAGCGATCTGGCGGGGGGCTTCTGTTTCCTCAACAACTCAGGCATCGCGGCAGAGCGGTTGCGCACAGCGGGTCACCGCCCCGCGATCCTCGATGTCGACGTGCATCACGGCAACGGCACGCAGGGCATCTTCTATGGCCGCGACGATGTACTGACAGTGTCCATCCACGCGGATCCGGCGCGGTTCTACCCGTTCTTCTGGGGCCACGCGCAGGAGCGGGGGGAAGGTCCCGGATTGGGCAGCAACCTCAATCTTCCCCTGGCCCGCGGAACGGGGGATGACGCGTACCTCGGCACACTGGATCGAGCGTTGGACCGGA
>CBDUPF010000173.1:0-8894 GCA_965369035.1 uncultured Aliishimia sp. | reverse complement strand
ACAGAGCCGCACCTCGATCGCGTGACCGTCGAGGCGCACGTCGCCTTGCGCCAGCGGCAACGGCTCACCAGCGGCAATGCGCAGTTGCAGCTCGACCAGATCGAGCCTGGTGATCGCCTCCGTCACCGGGTGTTCGACCTGCAGCCGCGTGTTCATCTCCATGAAATGAAAGCTGCCATCCGCATCGAGCAGGTATTCGAACGTCCCCGCCCCCTCGTAGCCGATGGCCAGCGCGGCCTTGACCGAGACCTCGCCCATCCGCGCGCGCAAACCGGCATCGACGGCGGGCGACGGGGCCTCCTCGATCAGTTTCTGATGGCGGCGCTGGACGGAGCAGTCGCGCTCGCCCAGGTGGACCGCGTTGCCGTGGCGGTCGGCCATGACCTGGATTTCCACGTGGCGCGGGTTCAGGATCGCGCGTTCCAGCAGCACGGTGCCATCGCCAAAGGCGCCTGTCGCCTCGGAAGCGGCCGAGGCCAGCGCATCCGCGAACTCCGCCGCCTCGTGGACGAGCCGCATGCCCCGCCCGCCGCCGCCCGCCGCGGCCTTGATCATGACCGGAAACCCGATCTCCGCGGCCTTGGCGGCCAGCACCTCCGGGCTCTGGTCCGCGCCGTCATACCCCGGCACGCAGGGCACGCCCGCCTCCGCCATCAGCCGCTTGGCGGCAGCCTTGTCGCCCATCGCAGCGATGGCCTGCGCCGACGGGCCGACAAAGACGAGTCCGGCCTCGGCACAGGCCCGCGGCAGGGCCGGATTCTCGGCGAGAAAGCCGTAGCCCGGGTGGATCGCGTCAGCGCCCGTGGCCCGGGCCGCCGCGATGATCCGGTCGATGCGCAGGTAGCTGTCGGCCGCAGCCGCCCCACCGATGCAGACCGCTTCGTCCGCGGCCCGCACATGTTCGGCGTCCGCGTCGGCCTCCGAATGGACCGCGACGGTGGAAAGCCCCATGGCCTTGGCCGTGCGCATGATCCGCACCGCGATCTCGCCCCGGTTGGCGACCAGCAGTCGGGCGAAGGGCGTGGTCCGCGTCGTCATGGCCGGGCCACGGCGAACTGGATGCGGTTGGGCCTGCGCCGGTCGCCCTCCCGCGCGATGGCCATGACCTCGGCCAGCAGCTCGCGTGTCACCCGCGGGTCGATCACCCCGTCATCGAGCAACCGGGCGGAGGTGTGAAGCGCGTCCATCTGGCCGTCGAACATCTCCACGATCGCGGATTTCATCGTGACCATCTGCGCCTCGTCCACTGCCTCGCCCTTGCGGGCGGCGCGGGCCTTCTGCACCTCGATCATCGTGCCGGCCGCCTGCTCTCCGCCCATCACGGCGGTTTTCGCATTGGGCCAGGCAAAGCAGAACCGCGGGGCAAAGCCGCGGCCGCACATGCCGTAGTTGCCCGCACCGAAAGACGCACCGCAGTAGATCGTGAACTGCGGCACGGTGGCGTTGGTCACGGCCTGGATCATCTTGGAGCCGTGCTTGACCATGCCCGCCTCCTCGTAGGAGCGGCCGACCATGAAGCCGGTGGTGTTGTTGAGATAGAGCAGCGGCGTGCCGGCCTGGCAGCAGGCCTGGATGAAATGCGTGGCCTTGGTCGCCCCCGCCGGGTCGATGGGACCGTTGTTGGTGACGATCCCCAGCGGCCATCCACGGATGCGGGAGGTGCCGCAGACCGTCTGCCCGCCGTAGCGCGCGGCGAACTCGAGGAAATCCGAGCTGTCGGCGATCCGCGCAATCACCTCGCGCATGTCGACCGGCTGGCGGTAGTCCATGGTCATGACGCCTAGCAGGTCCTCGGCATCGTGCAGCGGTTCGGCATGGTCGCGCGGCGCGTCCGGTTGCCGGTCCCAGTCGAGCCCGGCCATGATCTCGCGGGCAATGGCAATGGCGTGCCGGTCGTCCTCGGCCAGGTAGTCGCCAAGGCCGGAGACACCGGTGTGCATCTCCGCCCCGCCCAGCTCCTCCTCGGTCGCGATCTCTCCCGTGGCGGCCTTCAGCAGCGGCGGTCCGGCAAGAAAGGCCCGCGTGCGGCCGCGCACCATCACGATGTAGTCCGAAAGCCCGGTCTGGTACGCGCCGCCCGCGGTGGACGAGCCGTGCGTCACCGTCACGACCGGAAGGCCCGCGGCGGAGAGCCGCGCGAGGTTGCGGAAGGTGGCGCCGCCCTCGACGAACTCCTCGACCTTGTAGTCCATCAGGTTCGCGCCGGCGCTTTCGACGAGCTGGATGTAGGGCAGCCTGTTCTCGAGCGCGATCTCTTGCAGGCGCAGGATCTTCTTCAGGCCGCCGGGCTGCAGTGCACCGGCGGCAATGCCGCTGTCGGAGGCCACGACCATCGCACGGATGCCGGAGACGAAGCCGATGCCCGCGATCACCCCCGCACCGGGCACGGATTTCGCGAGCGTCTTCGTGTCCATCCCGTAGCCCGCGAGTTTCGCCAGTTCGATGAACGGCCGCCCGGGATCGAGGAGCAGCGCCACGCGGTCGCGCGGCAGGAGCTGGTGGCGGCTTTCGAACCGTGCGCGGGAGGCTTCGGACGCGGTTTTGGCCCGCGCCTCGATCTCGCGGAGTTGGTCGAGGAGCGCGACCATGCCCGCGCGGTTGGCCCGGAAGCTGTCGCTGTCGGGGGAGAGCATCGTGTCCAGTTTCGGCATCGTATCGTCCTCCCCCTAGGCCCGCGGCAGTCCGAGGATCGCGCGCGCCTCGACGGGCGAGGCGATCTCGCGACCGGTCTCACGGGCGAGCCGGGCCAATTCCTCGATCAGTGGGCCATTGGAAGTGACCTTCTCCCCGCCCGGCAGGTAGAACGTATCCTCCAGCCCGGTGCGCAGGTGGCCGCCCAGTTCCGCCGCGCGCCGGTGCAACTCCCAGATCTCCGCGCGGCCGATGGCGGTCACCTGCCAGCGGCTGTCCTCGGGTGCGAGGTCCACGAGGATCGGCAGCAGGTCGGCGCGCGCGGGCATGCCGGAGGCCACACCCATCACGAAATTGACCTGCGCGGTGCCCGAAAACATGGCCGCCCGCTGGTACATGCCCACGCTGCGCACGATGCCAGTGTCGAAGCATTCGAATTCCGGGATCCCGCCCGCATCCGTGATCGCGTCGATGAAGTGCTGCACCTTCTGCGGGGTGTTGTCGAAGAGCATCGGCGGCCAGGCCCAGGACCCGTCGCGCTTCAGCTTGAGATAGTTGAGCGAGCCCGCATTGCAGGCCGCCATTTCCGGCCGCGTCGCGCGCACCACGTCGAGCGCGGCCTGGTAGTCCGGACCGACCGTGCCGGTGGTGTGGTTGATGATGACGCCGGGACAGGCGTCGCGGATCGCCGCCTGCACCGCGCGCGACAGGTCGATGTCCCAGCTTGGCAAATGGCCCTGGCCTGCGCCCTGCTGGCGCAGGTGGATGTGCATGATCGCGGCCCCCGCGTCAAAGGCGCGCGTCGCTTCGGCCGCCATCTCCGCGGGCGTCACCGGCACGGAATGTTGTTTGGGGTCGGTCAGCACACCGTTCAGCGCGCAGGTGATGATGGCCTTCGACATGTCCCTCCTCCTCAGATCCGATCACCAGCGTCCAACGGCGAAATCTCACGCGTCCTGTGTCTTCACTGCCTGCGCTTGCTGCCAATCGTGATAGGTCTGACTGGAACCTTTGACCTTCCACGCGATCCGCCCATTGCTGCTACGGTCCAGTACGACTGCAGCCGCTGCCGAGGGGCTGGTGAAGGACCATGGCCGGGCAAAACGCAGCTTGTTGTTCCCAACCGGTACGTCCTGCGAAACCAGCACACCATCAGCCAAGAGCTTTTCCTTCAACCCGCCATAGCTCTGCTGGACACAGCCTGTTCCGGTCAAGGCCTCCGACCCCTCCAGCACGAAAACACATAGACGCCCGTGCGGTCCACCTCCTCGCGCGCGGTCAGATCGCCGAAGGCCGATGCCCCGCTGACGAAGAGTAGCCCGGTCCAGCCGTGGATGGTCGCCTTGCGCAGGCCGGTGGGTTTGCCTTCGACCAGAAAGAGCTGGATCGTGCGGTCGAAGGTGTCGCCGGTGTTCATTCGGCCACCTTGCGGGCGGGAAGGCGCGATCTCAACGTGGCCTTGCGGCCCTCGATCCGGTCGAGCGCCACGTAGTACTCGCTTTCGAGCCGCGCGACGTAGTCTTCCACGCTCTGACGTCGTGTCACCGCGCCGATGCCCTGACCGCAGCCCCAGATGTCCTTCCACGCCTTGGACTTCGAACTGCCCCCCGAACCGAAGCTCATCTTTGACGGGTCGGATTCGGGCAGATTGTCGGGGTCCATGCCGGCATTGCGGATCGAGGGTGCCAGATAGTTGCCATGCACGCCCGTGAAGAGGTTGGTGTAGACGATGTCCTCCGCCCCGTAGGCCACGATGCCGTCCTTGTAGGCGTCGACCGCGTTGGCCTCGTCGCACGCGATGAAGGCCGAGCCGATATAGGCGAAATCCGCGCCCATCGCCTGGGCGGCCAGCACCGCGCCGCCATTGCCGATCGCCCCCGACAGCGCCACCGGCCCGTCGAAGAAGGACCGGATCTCCTGCACGAAGGCCATGGGCGAGAGCCGCCCCGCATGTCCGCCGGCCCCGGCGCAGACGGCGATCAGCCCGTCCGCTCCCTTCTCCAGCGCCTTCTCGGCAAACCGGCGGTTGATCACGTCGTGCATCACGATCCCGCCATAGGAATGGGCCGCGTCGTTGATCTCGGTCCGGGCTCCCAACGAGGTGATGATGAGCGGCGCCTTGTATTTCACGCAAAGCTCCATGTCGCCTTCCAGCCGGTCATTGGTCTTGTGCACGATCTGGTTGACGGCGAACGGCGCGGAGGGCGCCTCGGGGTGCTTGGCGTCATGTTCGGCGAGTTCGGTGGTGATCCGGTCCAGCCATTCGTCGAGCACGCTCTGCGGTCGGGCATTGAGGGCCGGGAAGGAGCCCACGATTCCGGCCTTGCACTGTGCAATCACCAGGTCGGGGCCGGAGACGATGAACATCGGGCTGCCGATCACGGGAATCCGGAGTTTCGACGTGAGCTCTGCTGGTGTCATGTGTGGGGTCCCTCTCCCTGTTCCTCCTGCGCCCGGGCCAGCCGGTCGTCGCGGTCCGTCGTCCGAAGCATGCCCCGACGGCCCCCGGAACGCGAGACGCCACATGCGTCCGCGGGACCGTTTCCGCCACGTCATGCATAGGCAACCGTCCCGCCACCACGCAAGGCGAAGCGTGGTCCGCCGCCATCGAAGCGACTGGACGGAACGCGCAGATGGGACTACGATTGACGTGACCGGTCCAGGCGGCGCCTTGACGATCCGTCACGTCATTTGGAAACTCGCCGCCAGTTACCTTGGGGAGGGCGAGGTCGCCATGCTGACACCGAAACAATCCGAATTTCTCGACCGCTACGTGATCAATGCGGGGCCGTCGCTCGATCAGAACCTCGACACGCTGGGCCGGGACGAGCGCAAGCAGAAGATCGAATGGGTCGTGACGACGATCAAGGCCGGTTACGAGAGGTGGCAGGGGAAACTGAAAGGCCTCCGCGACAAGGATCCGCGCGACCGGCTGGTGAATTACGGCTGGATCGACCGGGACGCGAAAGCCTACCGCGCGATGCTGGAAGACGCCAAGGTGTTCATGACCACGGCGGACAAGACCGCCTGCGACGGCTACATCAAGCGGCTTGTCCAGCAGGCCGAGGACGGACGGCTCGGCATGCGGCACGACGTCAACCTGTCGGCCGAGAACGCGGTGCAGAACCAGTGGCCGGCGCTGGCGCGCTCCGCGAAGTCGGCCGGCTCGCGCAAGGAAATGCTGCAGATCATCGAGAGGATCGAGCACGAGATGGCCGCCATGCGCCTGTCGCTCGAGCTTGCCGGGGAAAAGACGGCGATCGTGGATAAATTCGCGCCCGTCGTGGCGAAGCTGCGCGAAGCCTATGACGCCAAGGTGCCGACCTTCGATGGCAAGGTGGCGAGTGTTCCGTCCGCCGACGACAAGGAGCCGAAACTGCAATACAACAAGGACGTGTGCCTGAAACTTTATGATCTTTGCGGGCGCAACTGGTTCGAGTTGAAGAAGCAGTACAAGAACCCGGCATTTCTCGACAAGGTGAAAGAGAAGCTCGGATCGCGGCCAAAGGATGGCGAGGAGGTGATGTGGCAGCTCTGGGCGTATCGCAAGGCAATCGTAGACGGGCTGATTGGCGAGGCCTGCAGCAAGTTCGGGTTGGCGGAAAAGGGCAAGGGTTGGGTCGCCGTCGGCTCGACCAATCTGGAATCGGATTATGACCTGTCGGTGATGGAGCACGGCGAGAAGGCCGACGATTGGGAGATCGTCGACTGGTTCAACAAGCAGTTTCAGCAGCGTTTTGGCACCCAGCCGGGGATCATGTTCGACACCAACCTGTATGCCACGGCACCGACCCGGGCCAAGCTGTCGGACGACCCGCAAACCCGGACGGAGAAGGCGATGGCCGCGATGGCGCGTTCCGGGCAGGATGTGGGCGCACTGATGAAGCAGCGCCGCTTCATGAGTTGGGAGGAATATGAGGACATGATGAATACGGTCCTCGATGAAATGGAACGCGCAAAGACGCCGCCCGAAATCATCAGGGCCACCCGCACCCAGTTCGAGGAGGCCGATGGCCACTACCAGTTGGCGCAGGCGCGCACGCTGGAGCGTAGCGAGACGGTTCTGGCCGACATGATACGCGACCTGGAAAAGCAGGAGGAACAGGGGTCGGATACGCAGCGCGCCAAGAAACTGCGCGAATTGAAGGCGCTGCAGGCGGACCAGGCTCGGCTGAAATCGGCTGCGGAAAACGCCAAAGGCGCAGAGCAGGCCAGGCTGATGCTGGAGCGTGCCGAGATGCTGGAGGGGGCCGAGGACCTGATGCTGGCCGTCAACAACGCGATCTATGTCGAAGCGGTCAAGGAAAGCCGCAAAGTCGAGGAACTGGCCCGGAAGGCCGCAGCGGACATCGAACGGTTGGAGAAGGAACTGGAGGAGCTGAGCTCAAAGGAGCCAAAGACAGAAGAGGACAACACCAGGATCGAGAAAGCGAAGAAAGAACTCGAGGAGGCAAGGGTGGACGTCGAAGCACGTGCGGCCCGGTCCAAGAACCTCTTCACCGACGCGGTATTTTTTGCCAACGAGGCCTATCACACGGACGGGCCGTTCAAGCACATCGTGGAAGCGACGCAAGCGGTCTCGAGCGACGTTGCGCGAAAATATGACGAGGAGAACGGCAAGGGCGCGTGGAAGGCACTCGAGGACAAGAACAAGAAGGATGAGCTTGTCGGAAAGGAGATGAAGAAACGCCGGGACGCGCTGTCCATGCATGACTGCCTGCAGTCCTTCAACGAGCAACTCGGCGATTTCATCAAGGACCTGCACCACCACGCCAACGACCAGAGCGAGGATCTGCCGGGAACGGGTTTCTTCCGATCCTCGAAATATCTCGACCGCCTGATCGACGCGGTCGCACTTCTGGAACAGAAGGCCACGGGCGGGCTCGGCGTGAAGCTCCCCGGCAAGCTCGCAACGCTGGAAGATTATCGCAAGGCTCTGGGCGAGGGTCTGCTGGCGCTCCGCAAGGGCAAGATCAAGATCACCAAGGCGGGTGCCGAACCGGAGGAGGAGCAGGAACAGATGGAGGCTTTCGCGATCGCCGAGATCAGGAAGCTGTTCGGCGTCAGCACGCTCCACGACCTGGGCAAGCTCTTCAAGTCCTTCGGCAGCCAGGTGAACGCGAAACTGCGCGCGCAGGTGGCCAAGGAGATGGAGGCGCTGGACGCACAGGCGTTCTTCAAGAAGGTCTGAGAGGGCGACATTCACAGACTGGGTCGCGAGGACGGCGAGCCCCTGACCCCGGTGGGAGCGTTGGGCGATGTGGTGCCGTCGGGGGCGGAGATATGGGCGGCTATTCCGCGACCTCGTTCAACGCCGCCGGAGCCAGACCCGCGTAATATGCCACCAGCGCCTCGATATCCGCATCCGTCAGGTCGCGTGCGGCCCTGAACATCATGTCCGCTTCCGGCCCCCCGCCACGATTGCCCTCGCGCCACAGCTTCAACTGCCGGCTCAGGTAGGGCGCGTGTTGCCCGGCCAGGGAGGGAAACGCGGGATTGATCCGGGCGGACCACGGTCCGTGGCAGGCGCGACAGGCGGGCACCGACTGCGAGCCGCTCTCGGCGAATGCCAGGGCGCGGCCCTTTTCGAACAGGACCGTGCGTGAGCGCGCCTCGCCTTGCGGCGCGACGGAGGCAAATTCGGCGGCGAGACCGGCGATTGCCGCTTCCGGCACTTTGCTCATCACCTCGCGCATGATGCCGCTGTCACGCGCGCCGGTCTTGTAGGCCGCCAGGCTGCGGGCGATGTAGGGTTCCGACAGGATATCGAGGCGCGGCACCTGTGCGTTCCGGCTGACACCGCGCGCGCCGTGGCACATGGCACACTGGCCTGCGTCCTGTGACGTCATCTCCGCCCAGGTCGGCGCGTCCATGCCCTGCATTGCGCGCAGGAACGCGACGACGGGCCAGATGTCATCTTCGCGTTCGGCGGGCCACGCGGGCATCCCGCTCATCTTAATGCCGTTGCGTACGATCCAGTGCATTTCGGGCGCGGTCCAGTGCTCCGCGGCGTCGCTGAGCCGGGGCGGCACGGGCAGCATCTGGCGCACGGTGGCGCTGCGCGGCACACCGGGCGCGCCGTGACACCCCATGCAGGCCGAGCGGTAGTGCCCGGCCCCCAGCGCGACCATCTCCGGCGTGTCGAGATCGTCCGGAACCGCGGAGTCAGGCGGGGCACGCAGCTTGACCGAATTCTCGAAAGTCGTGTGCAACACCCAGGTCACGCCCGGCAGATGCCCCTGCCGGGCGGATACGTTGAAGAG
>CBDUPF010000172.1:0-8929 GCA_965369035.1 uncultured Aliishimia sp. | reverse complement strand
GCCGAAGCGCTGAACGAACCGCAGATCGCCGCGCGGTGCCTGCGAATTGAGCCAGAGGGCATCAGCGGATTACGGACTCCAATTCGCTTCTCGCGGAGCCCGTTGGCGCTGGATCGGGCGGCCCCGCTACTAGGCATGTGCGAGGCGCATTTCGCAACCAAGGCCCCCCGGAGGTCACCTTAGGCGTTCGATCCAGGCGCAATTCCGAGAGCGTAGTTTGCGCCTCTCATCGTTTGCTTTGCAAACGACTGCCGGCCAATGGATCGCTGTATCGCAGATCTGACGGCGTACGCGCCCTCTTGTCTTATACATTTTGCAGCTCCCGTTGCATCTTGGGAGTCGCCACGCGGATTGCGCAGTTTCCAAAAGTGATACGGTTCGGCGATCCTTGCCGGGCACCCGGTCACTGCAACTGCCACATCTTCGCAATTCGCCGCACGGCGCAGATGTTCGCGTCGAGGACGAAGTCGGCCTGAATGCCGCAAGTCTCTGGGTCGCCGTCCGCATCGATCGGAACCGCATGGGAGAAGTCCTTGAGCGACCATGTCTCCAGCCGCAGAGACCCGACGTCGTCGAAGTAGAGTTCGCGTACGGCATCGCCCACCATCTCGCGGGCGTCCGCAACGGCATCGATGCCCTGCACGGCGGTCCACTGTTCGGTGAGTTCCCGGAGGTTGTCGGGATCGACGGTCGTGTCGCCGGTGCCTTGCCACAAGGAGACGAGCGGCCAGTGATTGGTGTTCGCGGGGGCGACGTCACGTACCAGGTCCCCCCATTCGGCCGCATCGCGATCCGTTGGCGAAAAACCGACGATCCCGCAGGCATAGCTCGCATCCGCGCCATCTTCGGCGAACGGGCTCCAATGCAGCCAGTACCACGTGGCGTCGAAGATACTGACCGGCCGGTTGCAGCCATAGGGTAGCCCGGCCAGAATTGCGCCACCCGCGAACCGGTCGGGATGGTTCGCCATCAGCACCGCGGTCATCGCGCCGCCGGCGGAGAGGCCGAGAACGAAGACCTTGTCCGGATCGACACCTTCGGTGGCGATGACGTGGTCGATCATGGCCAGAATGGACGCGCTTTCGCCACGTCCCGGACGATTGTCATTCCCGTCATACCAGCGAAAGCATCGGCGGGACATGTTCGCTGCGCGCTGCTCCGGCAGCAGGAGCACGAACGGCGTCTCTTCGGCGAGAGCCACAAGCCCGGTCTCGTCGTCGAAAACCGTCGCGCTTTGCGTGCAGCCATGCAACGCGACGACCAGCGGCAGCCCTGGCGCGGCATTGCCGGGACGATGCAGGTACATGGCCAGGTTGCCCGGGTTCTCGCCGAATTCGGATACCAGGTCTGTCGCCGACGATATCTGAGGCGAACACAGCAAGCCCAGGCCCACTGTCGCAGCCAATGCCCTGCGCAACTGCCGAGACATGCGCGCCCGGATCTGAAATGCACTCATCTGGTTCTTCCCGCCTTTTGTACCCCAACCATCGGCCACGCTCGCATTGGTTGTGTGCCGGTTCAAGCCAGGAACGGCGAGAGGTAGCCCTGAGGTGGCAAGTTGTGACCTTGCGCCACAGCGCCGTGTCGTTCATGGAAGTGCGCGAGGCCGGAAAATCGATCATGGGCAGAACATGAGAAAATCAACGTTCACGACCATTCTTGCGCTTGTAGTCGTCGCGGGGTGCAGTGCCGTCTCAGGCGATCGCGTCGTGGTCACGGGCGCCGGACCCGATGATCTACTGAAACTCCGATACGGACCCAGCCTTGGCTACAAGGTGAAACTGGGTCTGCCGGACGGCACGGAGTTGATACGACGCGACTGCGTCACCGAGATGGGTCAGCTTTGGTGCCAGGTTTCTCTTGCAAACGCTCCGAACGTAACCGGTTATGTTTCCGCGGATTACCTTTTGACGCGGTAGCAGCGTCACACCCGCAATCTCTCGCGGCCTCTGGCCGGGTGGCTCCCTGAAACCGAACCGCTCGTCCCCCCATGCCCACTTTCGGCTCCCGTTCCGGAGCCCTGACGCACGCTTTCCTGACTGCGAAATGCTTCGTGCTGATCTGACCGTTCCATTCAGCAAGCTTTTTCCATCTCCCGCCTCAAATCGTGTTAGGGTTGTGGGGATTCCAACGAGAGGTGCTCCCATGCCTCGTCTATTTCTGATCTTCCTGTTCTGCCTCGGCCTTGCCACGCGGGCGTCGGCGACCGAACCTCTTGAAGGCTGGTTCATCGGACTTCAGGCGTGCGAGGCCTATCAGTCCAAGAACAAGCTCACCAACCCCGGAGATGTGCGGATCGCCGAACGCGTCGCTTACGACATGATCGGACTCAACAAGCCGGGAGGCGACTGGTACCAGATCCGCATTCCGGGTGCGCCGGTCACGGACGCTCGGTGGGTGTCCCTGAACTGCGGTGTCCACGTGATCGCGGCTGGCCCCGTTCCGGATGACGGTGATGTCTCGCCCGAACCGTTCGATCCACCAGGCGGAACCGAGGCGACCGATCTGTTGCTCGCGCTGAGCTGGCAGCCAGCCTTCTGCGAGACGAAACCGTCAAAGACGGAATGCCTGCAACTGAATGACGGATTGCTGCCGATCACGGAAACCCAGCTTTCGCTTCATGGATTGTGGCCACAGCCGAACGGCAACTTCTACTGCGGGGTGTCGAAAGAGATCCAGAACCTGGACAAGGCCGCGCGTTGGAGCGAGTTGCCGGCACCGGAACTGGATGCCGACACGGCCGAACAGTTGGCCGTGGCCATGCCCGGGACCGCGAGCTTTCTTGAGCGGCATGAATGGATCAAGCACGGAACCTGTTTTTACGGTGATCGCAACGGCGACGAGTATTTCGACGATTCATTGCTGGTCCTGTCCGCCATAAACGAATCCCTCATAGGCGAACTGTTCGCAGAACACGTGGGCGCCGAACTCGAGACCGAGGACCTTCGCGCCGCATTCGATCTCGTTTTCGGCGACGGGGCCGGATCGCGCGTGCAGGTGCAATGCACGGGTGACCAGGGCCGGGTCCTGATTCAGGAGATCAAGATAAGCATGGTCGGAGAGATCACCGAGGATGCCGACATAGGAGCCTTGATACGGGCAGCAGATCCGCAATCGCCCGGATGTCCGCGCGGAGTTGTCGACCCGGCCGGTCTTCAGTAATCCCGCGTCTCATCGAGTTTCCAGCCGCCCGGATCGTCGACAACTCCAACGGCATCATTGGCCCAACCGCGGTTGCCGTGGTCCGCGGCTTGGCCAACACGATGGCGGGGTATGTCGCTCAGCGGGACCAGGACGCAGGTTGATTGACGCGTTTCGAAAGTTGAGCATGATTCTCGACCCTCTCGGAATAGCGGTCGACGAGGTGATCCTTGATGTCACGGGTCAGCAGGGTGAACTTCACGATTTCCTCCATCACGTCGACGATCCGGTTGTAATAGGGCGAGGGCTTCATCCGCCCGTCTGCATCGAACTCGTCCCAGGCCTTGGCCACCGAGGACTGGTTGGGGACGGTCAGCAGACGCATCCAGCGCCCGAGGATGCGCAGCTGGTTGACCGTGTTGAACGATTGCGACCCGCCGCAGACCTGCATGACGGCCAGCGTCTTGCCCTGGGTGGGGCGCACTCCGCCGAGTGACAGCGGAATCCAGTCGATCTGCGACTTCATCAGACCGGTCATGGCGCCGTGACGTTCGGGCGAGGACCAGACCATGCCCTCACACCAGGTCGCGAGATCGCGCAATTCGGACACCTTCGGGTGGTCGGGCTCTTCGCTGTCCACCTGGGGAAGGCCGCGGGGGTCGAACATGCGGACCTCCGCGCCGAGTTTTTCCAGGATGCGCGCGGCCTCTTCCGCTGCCAGCCGCGAATAGCTGCGTGCGCGCAGGGACCCGTAGAGGATCAGGATGCGCGGGGCATGCGTGCTCCTCTCCTGCGGGAAAAGAGCATCGGCCTGCACGGGTTGGAAGGCGGTTTCGACAAGCTGCGGGGTATCGGCGTCGTCAACCAATGCGATCTCCATTTTCGGTCAGAACCATCTGGCCGTCTTCCTTGAAGAGCGGCCCGGGAGGCAGGGTGTCCAGCAGATCGAGCACCGCTTCGGATGGGCGGCACAGGCGGACCCCCTTCGGGCTGGCCACGATGGGACGGTTCACGAGGACCGGCTCGGACAGCATCGCTTCGAGCAGGATGTCGTCCGGAACATCATCCTCCAGCAAACCCATTCGAGCCGCCGGAGATTTGGTCCGGCGCAAGGCCGTTCGCGGGGTCAGATCGGCCGCGGCGAACAGCGCCAGAAGCTGGGGACGGGTCCATCCCTCCACGAGATACTCGATGATTACCGGCTCCTGCCCGGATTTGCGGATGAAATCCAGAACGTTGCGTGACGTGCCGCAGTCGGGGTTGTGATGGATGACGATCATGCTTCCTGCTCCGTAAACCGGGCGCGCGTGCGATTTGCAAAGGCAACCAGCGAGAGCATGACCGGCACTTCGACCAGCACGCCCACCACCGTGGCCAGCGCCGCGCCGGAATTGAGGCCAAAGAGGCTGATGGCCACAGCCACCGCAAGCTCGAAGAAGTTCGAGGTGCCGATCATCGCGCAGGGTGCCGCGATGCGGTGCGGGACGCGCAGGGCGTAGGCCGCACCATAGGCGAGCGCGAAGATGCCGTAGCTCTGGATCAGGATCGGAACGGCGATGAGCAGGATCACCAGCGGTTTGGACAGGATCACCTCGCCCTGAAGGCCGAAGAGGATGGCGACGGTCGCGATCAGCCCGATCATGGACAGCGGCTTGATCCTGCGCGTAAACGCCTCGATCGCGGCGGGCGACCCCAGAACACGCCGGGTCAAGAGACCCGCGATCAGCGGGAGCACGACATAGAGCACGGTCGCCAGTACCAGCGTCTCCCACGGGACCGAGATGTCCGTGACCCCGAGCAGGAAGGCGACGATGGGGGCAAAGGCCACCACCATGATCAGGTCGTTCACGGACACCTGCACCAACGTGTAGGTCGCGTCACCCCGCGTAAGCTGCGACCAGACAAAGACCATGGCGGTGCAGGGGGCCGCGCCCAGCAGGATCAACCCGGCGGTATATTGCGCCGCATCCTCGGGCGTGATCAGCGGTGCAAACACGACATCGAAGAACAGAACCGCCAGCACCGCCATCGTGAAGGGCTTGATCAGCCAGTTCACCACCAGCGTTACCAGCAACCCCTTGGGCTGGCGCGCGACCCCGGCGACGGCGCCGAAATCGACATTCACCATCATCGGGTAGACCATGGCCCAGATCAGCACGGCAACCACGAGGTTGATCGAGGCGACCTCGGCCGCCGCGATGGACTGCACCAGCCCGGGCGCGACGAAACCCGCGGCGATGCCGCCTGTCATCGCCAGCGCCACCCAGAGCGTCAGCAGGCGTTCGAAACGGCCCAGGGGTTCCAGGGCCTCGGTCGATGTGGTCTCGGTCATGCGTGTCTTCCTTTTTCCGGGTCTTTCCGGCAGTTCATGGCGGTACAGAGGCGGTCCAGCGCGCGCGCAAGGCGAGGTCGCGGACAGGCGATGTTCAGGCGGCCGAAACCGGCTCCGGGCGCCCCGAAGGAGAGGCCCCGGGTGATCGCCCATCCGGCCTCCTGCCGAAGCCAGAGGTGCAATTCCCCGGGGGCGAGACCCAGGGCGCGGAAATCGAGCCAGAGCAGGAACGTGCCCTCGGGCTCAACTACACCGACCGGGGTGTCGGCCAACCGCGCGCGCACCAGCGCGAGGTTGCCGGCGATGTAGTCGATTGCGGCATCCAGCCAGGCATCGCCCTCCCGCCAGGCGGCTTCCATCGCGACATTGGCAAAGGCGTTGTTCTTGTTCACGGTCAGCGCCGAATTGGCCGCATGAAGCCTGTCACGCATCACATCGTTCGAAATCACCGCGAACGCGGAACAGCAAGCGGCGAGGTTGAAGCTCTTGGCCGGTGACAGGCAGGTGACGCTGTTGGCGGCATCCGCGTCCGAAAGCGAGGCGAACGGCGTGTAGCGGTGGCCGGGAAACGTGATGTCGGCGTGAATCTCGTCGGCGACCACCAGAACATCGCAATCGCGGCAGATCTGGCCCAGGCGCCTCAGTTCGTCGCGGGTCCAGACCCGTCCCACCGGGTTGTGCGGATTGCACAGGAACAGCATCCGCGTTCCCGAATCACGCGCGGCGACCGCCAGAGCCTCGAAATCCATCTCGTAGCGTCCGGCCTCGACGCGCAGCGGCGCCTCGACGATTCGGCGGCCGTTCTCTCGGATGATGTCGGCGAAATCGAAGAAGACGGGCGGCTGGATGATGATGCCGTCGCCCGGTTCGGTGAACGTGTTCGCCGTCATCGCCAGCGCGTTGAGGACGTTCGGTGCCCGCAGGACATGCTCGGGCGCGACGGTCCAGCCATGCCGCCGCTGCATCCATGCGGTGAGGGCCGGAATCAGACCGTCGGGGAGTGCCTCGTAGCCGTAAACGCCATGCGCGGCGCGTTTCGCGATCGCCTGCTGGATGCAGGGTGCCGCCGGGAAATCCATGTCCGCCACGCCGCCGGGGAACAGATGGCCGCCGTCCTCGCCCAGTACGATCCTGTGGGTCTTGAGGGCCGGCACGGCGCGGCGGTCGATTTCCGTATCGAAATCAAAGCGTGGCATTGTCCGCCTCCAGCAATTCGGCGAACCGGCGGGCGTCGATGTTGCCGCCGGTGATCACGGTGGCGACGCAACGGTCCGCAATGGGAACACGGCCCGCAAGGATCGCAGCGAGCCCGACCACCGCGCCCGGTTCCGCGGCGATCCTGAAATGGGTGAAGGCAAAGCGCATCGCCGCACGCACCTCTGCGTCGGTGGCCGTTACGGCACCCGCCAGCAGGCGTCGGTTGATCTCGAATGTCATCTCTCCGGGGATCGGCGTCATGATCGCATCGCAGATCGTGCGCCGTCCGGGCGGATTTGCCAGACGCGCGCCGGCCGCCAGCGACCGCCTTGTGTCATCGAACTGATCTGGCTCCGCGGCAAGCACCGCGCAGTCCGGCGCTCCCTCCGCCATCACCGTCGCGGTGGCCGCGGTCAGCCCGCCGCCGCCGCATGGGATCAGGATCATGTCCGGTGCACCGACCTGATCCAGCAACTCCAGCGTGACGGTCGCCGCCCCGGCAAGCACCTCGGGGTGAGCACTTGGTGGCACCTCGATCCGACCCGTTTCCGCGACCACGCGGGCAACCACATCCCCGCTGACCTCGGCGTTCCGGTCATAGTGGATGATCTCTGCCCCCGCCTCGCGGACGGCGTCGATCTTGTCACGTGGGGCGTCGGCCGGCATGACGATCATGGCAGAGGAGTTCAACAAGGCCGCCGCGTGCGCCAGCCCCAAGGCATGATTGCCCGAGGAATAGCTGACCACGCCACGCGCCCTTTCGCGGGCAGTCAGACCCTGAACGCGGTTGTAGGCGCCGCGGATCTTGAAGGCCCCGGTGCGTTGCAGGTTCTCGCACTTGAGCAGAAGCCGCCCACCGAGCCGTGCGTTCGCGTCCGCGTTCTCCAGAACCGGTGTCCGGACGGCGACGCCATCCAGAACGTGCGCAGCGCGCCTTGCGTCGTCGAGGGTGAAGACGGGGGTCACGTGGAACCTGCCTCGGCTGCAATCTGATACACCGCATCGCCGCGCCGGACCTGCGCCATCGCACGCAAGCAAAGGACCAGTCCGTCGAAAGGGCTGCGCACTTCGGTTGCGGGCGTGCCGGGGGTCGCGGGGTGATGAATTCGGGCGACCAGCTCCCCTTTGGCGACTGGTGAGCCGATTGTCTTGAGTGGCTCGAAAAGCCCGGCCTCGTAGGCATAGATGGACCCGCTGGCAGTCACTTCGCGCGTACCCCGCGGCGCGTCCGGGACATGGTCGGGAAGCATCCCCAGGCTGTGCAGTATGCGCCGCAGGCCACGTCGGGTCAGATCGAGCACCTCGGGCGTGACCGCGCCAGCGCCACCCAGTTCCGCCATCACGTTGACCACGCCTTTCCGGTTGGCCGCGCCCATGGCGGTGCGCGCCGTGCTCGTCCGACCCCCGCCGGAAGTGAACACCCATGCATAGGGAAGGTCGAAGGCTTCCTGGAGCTTCGCCAGGTCCGCGCTTTCCTCGGGGCCATGCGCAGGTCCGCGCAGCAACGTGGCCGGGTAGATCAGGGACGAACCGCCGGAATGCAGGTCCACGGCATAATCCGCCATCGGCATCAGGATTTCCTCGTGCCAATGCGCAATGATCTCGGTGACGCTGCCCCCGGCCGCGCCGGGAAACAGCCGGTTCAGATTGCCATCATCGACGGGCGACGTGCGCAGCCCCGCTTCGGCGGCAGGGAAATTGAGCATGGGAAGCAGGATCAGCCGGCCCCTGACGTCCCCGGCCTCGAGGTCTCGCCCCAGTTCGGAGACCGCGATCTGCCCCTCGTATTCGTCGCCATGCACGCCGGCGGTGATCACGAGCGTCGGGCCGTCACCGTTCCGCAGGATGGTGATGGGGACGGGAAGCCAACCATAGGCCGAGCGATGTACCGAGTGGGGAACGCGCAGATATCCCTGCTGCTTTCCCTCTGCGTCGAAATCGACCTCAGAGGCGATCGGCGAGTGTACCATGGCGACCCTCATTTCGGGATATTCCGAATTGATGCCCGGCCTATGTCGCCCGCCGAACCTTGTCAAGATTCGTCAATTCGGGCATGGACGAAGCATGACACAGGATGAGGCTATCGACGCTTTTTCGGCCCTTGCTCACGAAACCCGGCTGTCGGTTTTCCGGCTGCTTGTGCGGGAAGGTCCGGCCCCTATGCCGGCGCTCGAGATCGCCCGACGGCTGGAGGCAAAGCCTTCGACCTTGTCCGGCCACCTTGCGATCCTGAAGCGGGCGGGGCTTGTCAGTGCTACC
>CBDUPF010000171.1:0-8933 GCA_965369035.1 uncultured Aliishimia sp. | reverse complement strand
TGGCCCTTGCGGTGAGCCTTGCGCGGGCAGGCTGCACCGTGGCCCTGTGTGAGCCGGATCCGCATGACCGGACGCGGCTTCGGGATGTCCTTGGCAGAGCGGGTATGCCCGACAACTTGTCAGTCGTCGCCGACGCCCATGATTGTCCGGCCCCCGACATGATTCTGGCGAACAGCGCGGAACGCAGGCCCGAACCGGTGCCGGTCCTGTCGCTCGACTGGGCTCGCGCGTCCGGCACTGCGATCCACCTGAGTGCACTGCCGGGACAGCAGCCGCTTTTGGAACGCATCGGTCCGGACACGCGGGGTGCCGTGGCCGCGCTCGCATCCGCGCTTGGTGCCCGAACGGTCGCGCTACCGGGTAACACTGTACCCCCGTCGGAGCGTCTGATGGCCGTGTTGAGTGCGGAGATCGAGGCGCTCGTACTGACCGGCCCCACACCGGAGGAGATCGACGATGCACTGGTCGCCGCGGATTTCGCGCTTGGTCCGTTCGAGGCGCAGGACATTGCAGGGATCGACACCTGTCTTGCCGCGCGGCGCGCCGTCCTTGCCCGCCATCCGGGTCCGCAGGAACTGCCGCTTTTCGCCCGTGCCGTGGCCGAGGGGCGGCTGGGCCGCAAGGTCGGCGTCGGCTGGTACCGCTATCCTGGCGGAGGCGGCAAGGTGGAGGACCCGCTGGTGGAGGACATGGCCATCGAGGAGGCGCGGTTCGCCGGTCTGCCGCGCATTGACGTGGACGCCGCGACGATCCGGGCGCGGGTGATCGAAATCTTGCGCGCAGAGGCGAAGCGGATCGCGGCGGAGGGTGTCCTCGCGCCGCGGGATATCGACGAAATCGCACAGCTGTCGGTCGGAGCGCCACCCGGCCTGACGCTGTAGCCCTACTTTTCCGCGCCCGCGCGCCACTCGCCCCAGCGCAATCGCGCCGCAGCACCGATCCGGGTCAGCGGCTCCGGCGGAAGGCGCGTCGGCGCATCGGCGGCCAGCGCGCGGTCGAGGGCAGGCGATGACACGCCGCAGGCCAAGTCCGCGGCCAGCAACCCCGCCAGCGTCCCCTTCGCCGTCCCGAGCCCGTTCTGGCAGCATGCGGCGCAAAGCCCTGGTTCCAGTTCGCGCACCACTTGCACGTTGTTGTAGCTGAGACAAAGCCGCCCGCCCCAGCGGTACTCCATCCCGACGCCCCTGAGCATCGGGAACCTAGCGTCGAAAGCGCGGTCATGGTCGCGGGTGATGCGTGCCTGCCAGCCCCGCGCGGGTTCCAGCGCGGGATCGTAGGTGAAGCGGTTACGGATCACGATCCGGTCGCCGCCGGTGCCACTGATGCGGCGGACAGTGGTGCCGAGCGGGTCCGCCGGGGTCAGGTTCCAGCGCCGCTCGCCGCCAAGCCGCGCGATCTCCTCAGTCGTCAGGGCCCGGGTCATGGAGGCATAGGTGTGGACGTGCATCAGCCGCCCGGCCATGTGCCCGAAGCTTTGCAGATGTCCGTTCGTCGCCAGCACCACGTTGGGCGCGGTGACGGCACCACCTGGCGTTTCGGCCCGCCAGTCGCCGTCGTGGTCGAGCCGCATCACCGGGCTTTGCTCGTGGAGTGTGACGCGGTTAGACACGAGACCCGCCGCGACACCCCGCACGAACATCGCGGGCTGCAGCATCACCGTGCCGGGCGTGTAGAAGCCGCCGCGGTAATAGCCGGTGCCGGTCAGCTCTCGCATCGCGGCGGCATCGAGCATTTCCCCCGGTTCACCCAGCTCTTCGAGGTGTGCGGCGTAATCCAGGTTGTGCTGGTGGCCCTTTTCCGTCGCCGCGCCGTTGATCTTGCCGCAAGGATCGAAGGCCTCGCGCGGGATGCCGAACTCCCCGACCATTTCGCGGGCAAAGGCGATGGCGCGCCGGTTGTCGGCAATCTGTGCCCGGTCGGCATCCGCCGTGCCGCCGTAGTCCGACGACGACAGGTCATGCGGCAGGTCGATCATGAACCCGGAGTTGCGCCCCGCAGGCCCCTCGCCCACGCGGGAGGCCTCGAGGATGACGATCCGGTCCGCTGGGCGCAGCTGGCTCAGGCGACGCGCGGCGGCGAGCCCGGCAAATCCGGCACCGATCACCAGCCAGTCGGCGGTGATGCGCGCCTCCAAAGGTGTCGGGAGCGACGGGTCCGGCAGCAGGAGCGCCCATCCGGCGGGTCCGGGGTCGACGGGCAGTCGGGTCACTTTCATGGCGGCCTCGAACGGGGTGTCAATATTCCTGGTTCAGCGCATCGGCTGCCGGGATCTCCCGTTCGCGCCGGGCGATGTAATCCAGCAGCGCCTCGTCGACGGACTCGTCCAGCTTCGGCTCGACGTATTCGTTCAGCATCTGCCGTGCCGTGTTCAGTGCCCGTTGGGTGATCTCGACCGATCCCTCGGCCTGCCATTGCTCGATCGAGTTGTTGTCGAACATGTCGGGCATGAAGAACGCGCGCTGGAAGTTCGCGAGCGTGTGGGCATGGCCGAGGTAATGCCCGCCCGGCCCGATATCGGCCACGGCAGTCAGCGCTTCGTCGAAATCGTCCCAGCGGATGCCTTCGGCCATGCGGTAGGCCATCGCGCATTGTTCGGCATCCACAATGAACTTGGCGGTGGAGCAGTGCATCCCGGCCTCGTTCCAGCCCGCAGCGTGCCACATGTAGTTGGTGCCCGCCATCTGCAGCGCCATCAGCGTGCTGGCGCTTTCGTAGCCCGCCTGCGCGTCGAAGGTCTTGGCCCCGCCGAGATTGGCCGAGGACCGCCACGGCACGCCGTAGAACCGGGCCATCTGGCCGATCATCATGTTCATCAGGCTGATCTCGGGCGTGCCGGCCATGGGGGCGCCGGATTTCATGCTGACCGTCGCGAGGTAATGGCCGTAGATCGCGGGGCAGCCCTTGCGGACCACCTGCGTGTAGGCCAGCGCGGAGAGCGCCTCCGCGTTGAGCTGCGCGACGGCAGGTGCCACGGAGGCCGGCGTGTTGGCCCCGCCCAGCACGAAGGGCGAGCAGAGCACGGGCTGGTTCCTGCGGCAGAAGGCCCGCATCGCGCCCAGCATGGTTTCGTCCCAGACCAGCGGCGAGTTGCCGTTGCAGTTGCCGGTGACGACCGCGTGGGTCTCCATGAACTCCGCACCGAACAGGATGGCGCACATCTCCATCACGTCCTCGGCGTTCTTCGGCGAGGTGGTCATGCCCATGAAGGTCTTGTCGGAATGCTTCATCGACGAATAGGTGATCCGCAGGTGCCGTTGCGAGATCGGGTGGTCGTAGGGCTCCACGATATGGTGCGCGGAGCTGTGGAGCGCGGGCAGCATGTGGGAGAGCTTGTGGAAGTTCGCGAGGTCCTCCAGCGTCGGATTGCGCCGCACATCGTCGAGATCGCGCAGGTAGGGTGCGCCGGTCATCGGCACGAAGATCGCGTGGTCGCGGCCGAAGGGCAGCGATTTCTGCGGGTCGCGGGCGTGGTAGGTGAAGGTCTCCGGGATCGTCGAGATCAGCTCGCGGATCATGTGGCGATCGAACCGGACGATCTCGCCGTCGACCCTGGCACCGGCGCGCTTCCAGTCCTCCAGCGCGATCGGGTCGCGGAACATCACGCCGACCGTCTCGAGGATGTGCATGGAGGCCGCGTCGATCCGGTCGATCTGCTCGGGGCTCATCGGTTCGGTGAGGGGCAGTTGACGCTTCAGCGCGGGCAGCATGGTGACGTTACGGGTCTGCCGGACCGCTCGGCGCGCGCCACGTCCCCGCCGGACCGTCTTGAGTGCTTCATCCGACATTGTCGCCCTCCGCCGGATCGGAGAGGTCGATCCAGATGGTCTTGAGTTCCGTGTACTGGTCGTGGGCGGCGAGACCATTGTCGCGCCCGCCGAAGCCCGATTGCCTGTATCCGCCGAAGGGCGTGGAGATGTCGCCTTCGCCGTAGCAGTTCACCGTCACCGTGCCGGCGCGGATCGCGCGAGCGGCGCGGATTGCCTGCCGTCCGTTCGCGGTAAAGACGGATGCGGCCAGCCCGTATGGCGTGTCATTGGCCAGCGCGATGGCTTCTTCCGTCGAGTGCACCTCGATGACGCTCAGGACGGGGCCGAAGATCTCTTCGGTCGCACGCTTGTCGGTCTTCTTCACCTCGTAGATCGTGGGCGGCAGGAAGTTCCCGTCGGCCTTGCCACCGGCCAGCGCCTTGCCCTTGAGGTAGCTCTTGACCTTCTTGACGTGACCCGCATCGATCAGCGCGCCGACCCGCGTTGCCGGATCCAGCGGGTCGCCGACGCGCCAGTCACGGGTCCGGGCGAGAATCCGGTCCATCAGTGCGTCCTTTACGTCCGCATGCACGATCAGGCGCGAGTTGGCCGAACAATTCTCGCCCATGTTCCAGAATGCGGCGTTGGTCACATGCATCGCCACATGGTCGAGGTTCTCGGCATCGGCCAGGACCACCGCGGGGTTCTTGCCGCCGCATTCCAGCACGACCTTCTTGAGGTTCGACTCTGCCGCATAGCGCAGGAACCGCCGCCCGGTCTCGGTCGAGCCGGTGAAGCTCACCATGTCGACATCCATGTGCAGGCCCAGCGGCTCGCCCACCGACGGCCCGTCGCCCGGCAGCACCTGCAGAACACCGCGCGGTACGCCGGCCATGTGCGCGATCTCCGCCAGGCGCAGCGCGGTCATCGAGGTCTGCTCGGCCGGCTTCACGATCACCGAACATCCCGCCGCCAGCGCGGGGCCGATCTTCCAGGCCATCATCAGCATGGGGAAGTTCCAGGGCAGGATCGCGGCCACCACGCCGATGGGCTCGCGCACGATCATGGAGATCGCGTCATCGCCCGACGGTCCCACCTGGTCGTATGTCTTGTCGACCGCCTCGGCGTGCCACTTGATGCAGTGGATCGTCTCGGGCAGGTCGATCTCCTCGATGTCGCGGATCGGCTTGCCGGACTCGATGCTTTCCAGCACCGCCAGTTCGCGGCGCCGCCGGGCGATCAGCTTGCACATGCGGATCAGCACGTCCTTGCGTGCAGACGGGTGCAGTTTCGACCAGTGGCCCTGATCGAAGGCCTCGCGCGCCTTGCCGACGGCGAAATCGACATCCTTCGCGTTCGCGGTGCTGATGGTGGCCAGCACCTCGCCTGTGGCGGGGTTCACCGTCTCCATCTCCGGCCCGTTGCCCTTGCGGAACTTTCCGTCGACAAAGGGCACGCGCGGCAGGTCCAGGTCGGCGGCGATGGCCTGATATTCGGCGTGGGTGAGCAGGTCGGTCATATCGAAATCTCGCGCTGAAGGCAGGACGGCGACCGGCCGTGGGCGTCGCGCTGAAAGCGCCCGCCCGGGGGGGCGGCCGGGCGCTGTCCGGAACGATGTCCCGGACTCTTGGTCACAGCGAGTCTCTTCATTTCGTCACTCCCGTGATCGCGGCGATGGCGGTGTTCATCGTGCGGATGACCTCTTCCAATTCGCGCTTGTCGTCCTTGTTGAGCGGTTGCAGCGGCTTGCGCGGCGGGCCGGCGTCGATGCCGCGGGTCGAAAGCCCGTGCTTGATGCTCTGGACGAACTTCCCGCCCTGCTCGAGCACCCGCATCAGGGGCATCATCGCCGACATGATCGCGCGGCCCTTGCTGAAATCGCCCTCGACCGCGCAGGCGCGATAAAGCGCGATATGCGCCTCGGGCGCGAAATTCGATCCGGCGCAGACCCAGGAACGCGCGCCCCAGGCGAAGAATTCCAGCGCCTGGTCGTCCATCCCGCAGGAAAGCGCGATATGCGGGTAGTCCCGTGCCAGCATGTGCAGGCGGTTGATATCGCCCGAGCTTTCCTTGATCGCGCAGAAGTTCGGGGAGCGGCCAAGCCGGTCGAGGCACTCCTCGTCCATGTTCACGCACATCCGGCCGGGGTAGTTGTAGAGCATGACCGGCAGGTTCGCCGCCCTGTCGATGGCCAGCGCATGGAGCGCGATCTCGCGGCCCGTGGGAGAGGCATAAGGCGGCGTGGCGACCAGCAGGGCGTCGGCCCCCGCCGCAACGGCGGCCTTGGCATATTCGATGCTGTCCTCCGTCCGGATGGCACCTGTGCCCACGATCATCGGGACGCGGCCCGCGATGAGGTCGCGTACGCGGTTCATCATCCACACCCGCTCCTCCGCCGTCTGGGCGTAGTATTCGCCGGTCGTGCCCGCGACGATGATCCCGTTCACACCCGCGGCCACCAGGTGATCGACCACAGCCTCGAGTGCGGCCTCGTTGACCGAGAAATCGGTGTGGTAGGGCGTGACCAGCGGGGTGTAGATGCCTTCGAACCGCATCTCAGGTCCTTTCCAGTTGCGCCACGTCGAGCGGCAGAGGGTCGGGTCGGACGAAACGTTCCATCCGGTCCTTGCTCAGATCCCAGTGCTGCAGCGTGAGATCGGTCACCAGCGCTGCCTCGCGGCCCGCGATGGCCGAGATCATCGCGTCGTGCTGGTCCTGGGCCTTGTGCACCAGCTCCGCTTCGTGCGGGGAGGCGGGGCGGTAGAAGGTCTGGGAAAGCCGGGTGTGGTCGATCAGCATCCGCCCCAGCGCGGCCATCAGGTAGGGATTATGCGCCATTTCGCCGATCACCTCGTGGAACCGGTGGTTGGCCAGCGCTGCGGCGCCCGGATCGTGGTTGGCATTCGCCCGTGCGAAAGCGGTTTGTGCGTCTTTGAGCTGATCGAGCTGCGCGTCTGTCCGGTTCTCTGCCGCCAGCCGAGCGATGTTGGCGTAGATCAGCGGGGCGGTCTGGAAAAACGTCCGCATGGTGGCCACGTCCATCGACGCGACCTTGGCCCCGCGGTTCTCCTCGACCACGGCGAACCCCGCGCCGGCCAGCCGCTGCAGTACCTCCCGTAGTGTTCGGCCAGCCGCACCTCGTCCAGCGCCGCGCCGGGTTCGAGCTCCGTCGACAGGATGCGCCGCTTCAGATCCGCAAGGCAGTGGTCTTTCTGATTCCGTGGCATGATCGTGATTCACATCTTTGGATGCAATTTGTATACATCACGAATACATGATCTGCCAAGAGCGAAGTTTGACGGCGAAAGGGCGCGCGCGCCGACCGGCCGCCGGTTCGCAGCACGCCACTGACCGCGGTGTTCCAGGAGCGCCCGCCGCGTATCAGAAGATGAAATCGTCCGCCGAAATCGTGGCCATTATCGCCGCGTCGAGCCCGTCGAAGTAAAGCGCCTCGTCCTGCCAGTGCAGGTAGCCGAGGCCGGACCATCCGTTCACGACCCCTGCACCGGCCTCGAAGGACAGGTCCTCGAACCCGCCCGCGCCCCAGGCGCTCAGATCGATCTTGTCGGTTCCGGGCATGAAATCGGTAATCCTGTCGCGCTGGCCGTCGCGGACCAGCACGAAGGTGTCGGCCCCGTCTCCGCCGCGCAGGAAATCGCGACCGCTGCCGTCGGTGAGAGTGTCGTTGCCCCCACGTCCGCGCAGATCGTCCTGGAAACCGGTCCCGGTGAGGGTGTCGCCGTTGTCGGTGCCGACCTGGCGACCGCCGAGCGCGCGGGCCGACATGACCGCGTGGCCGACAAGCCGGACCTGGTCGCCGGCGCCGTAGCTCGCCAGAAGATCGCCGCCATCGTTGGCCAAGGTCACGCCCGACATCGCTTCCAGTTCCGCCGTCGACGCGGCATACACGCCGTTGATCCGCAGTCGGTCCTTGGAGAAATCGAGATCGGTGACCACATCGGCGCCGTCGCCAGTATCGAACAGGAAGACATCGCTTCCGGCACCGCCGGTCAGCACATCCTGCCCTTCGTCGCCCTTCAGCCAGTCGTTGCCCACGCCGCCCAGAATGATGTCATCGCCGGCCCCGCCGTCGACATAGTCGTGACCGTCGCCAGCCCGAACCTCGTCGTTGCCGTTGTAGGTATAGATGCGGTCGTGGCCGCCACGCCCGTGCACGATATTGTCGGTCCAGTCGACCAGCGTCATCTCGATCCGCATGTTCGCCCAGGCATCGAGCGAGATCTCCAGCGTGCCGCCGGTCACCACCACGCCGTCGGTTTCCGCAATCACGGGTGCTGCGCCGGCGGAGCTGCCCCCCGCGCCGCCGTCCCAGAGCGCGGTCATGGTCACGAAATGCTTGGTTCCTCCGGTCAACATCGTTCCGACGTCCAGGTCGAACCCGGTCTGCGCCGCTCCGGAGCGTTCCGACAGGAACAGCGCCGTTCGTTCCGCGCCGGTGTAGCCGTGAATGTCGATCTCGCCCGCCACGCTCCAGTCCAGCGCCGGAGTCAGGCCGGGAAGCGATGCCTGCATCAGCCGGAACATCTCGCCCGCGATGGACAAACGCGCGTCGCCCAGATCGGTGAGCGAGGTGCCTTGGGCGTTGTTGAAGCTGAGCGGCCAGATCTGCGCGTCCGTGACGCCGTTGGTCAGCATCTCGTGAAAGGTTTCCACGATCATCGCCGCCTGTTGCAGTCCCGCGTTGTTGGGGGAGTTGCCGGCCGCCGCGTTCCATTCGGTGATGTGCCGGGCCAGGTCCGGCGCGCCTGTGCTGCGCAGGAGTTGCGTGGCGAACGCGTCGAGCTGGCTGAACGTGAAATCCCGCCCGCCGTCCACCCCTGCGAACCCCTCGCGCTGGTAGAAGTGCAGGACAGCGCCGTCGATGGCATCGGCCGCACCGGCGATGGCGTTGATCGCATCGGTGATCGCGTCGAGCTGATCGCCCGCGGAGCCCTGTCCCGACACGGTGACGGTCTGGTGGGCCTCTGTCGGCGGCGTTCGGTGCACCTCGCCATCCGCGGTGATGTAGACCTCCGTGTCGTAACGGGGCGAGAATATCTGCGACGCCGACGACGTGGCCTGTGCGACGATCTGCACGTCCGGCAAGGCAAGGTCGTCCAGCACCGCCTGCAGGCGCACGGCCACGAGCCCGGCGATGTAGCCGTATTCGGCGGCCGTCATCTGCCC
>CBDUPF010000170.1:0-8999 GCA_965369035.1 uncultured Aliishimia sp. | reverse complement strand
GTCTATGGTTGCTGGCTGGGGCTGGCCGCGCCTCACGTGGCCGAGATCATGGGGACGGCCGGATTCGACTGGCTGGTGATCGACAACGAGCATTCCGCCAACGATCTGCGCACCACGCGCGATGCGCTGATCGCGCTGGACAGTTCGGACAGCCATTCCGTGGTGCGCGTCCCGGTGGGCGAGGCCTGGATCATCAAGCAGATGCTCGATGCCGGCGCGCAGACGATCCTGGTGCCGATGGTCGAAAGCGCCGAGCAGGCGGAGATGCTGGTGCGCGCGATGCGCTACCCGCCGCGGGGCATGCGCGGCGTGGGTTACTCGATGACCCGATCGAGCCAGTTCTCGCTGATCGCCGATTACGGACTGACCGCGGACGAGGAAGTCTGTCTTATCGTGCAGGTGGAGAACCGGGCCGGGCTGGCCGCACTCGACGACATCCTGAAGGTCGACGGGATCGACGGCGTCTTTGTGGGTCCCGCCGACCTCGCCGCCGACATGGGCCACATGGGCGATCTGATGCATGACGACGTTGTCTCCACCATCCTCGACGCGATCCGGCGCATTGCCGCCTCCGACAAGGCGGCCGGAATCCTGACGACGAACGACGAGATGATCACCGCCGCGCGGGATGCCGGTGCGCGGTTCATCGCGGTGGGCCTCGACGTTCTGATGCTGGCCGGGGCCGCACGGTCGCTGGCCGCGAAATGGAAGGAGTGAGGCGGCAAGCGCTCCTCAGCTCGTGTCCTTGATCTGCCGCGCCGCCTCGGTATAGCCGCCGGAGGCACCGTCCACGAAATGCACGTGATCGTCGGTGAGAATCGACGGCACGATGCAGGTCATCATCGCCTCGTCCTGACGATACAGGCCGAACCGCACGAGCCCCGCGCGTTGCCCCTCCTCCAGCAGGTCCTGCATCCGTTTCTCCGTCCGGGCATCGCAATCGAGCGTCATCTTCAGCCCGTCGTCGAATTTCCGGAAATCGGCGTTCTGCCCCACCACGCGCTGATACCGGCGGGCATCGAAGCCGCCGATCTTCCAGCCGGTGCGGATCAGAACCCAGGCCACGAAGGTCTCCAGCAGCACCTTGCCCTTCGCACGTCGCAGGCTGCTTCCGCGTCGCTGGGCATGTGCCTCCAGCGTGGCGCCCGCTGGCGGCCAGTTGGAGCCGGGTCCTTCGACCGGAGCGGGATGGCCCGCACGGTCGAGCCCGTCGGCGAGGTCCAGCACTTGATGGACGAACCGGGCGAACTCCGCCTCCGCCGCACCGTGTCCCGGCAGGATGACCAGCGACAGCACGGTGCCGTGGCGGCTCGGCATGTGGCTCCATCTGCAACTGAGCCCGGACAGATCGGGTTGCGTGCCGGGCGCGGCCGGCGGCAGCCCATGGGCGCCCTGCTTCATCCGCGCCTCCGCCCAGGTCAGCCCCCCGCCCGTGAACATCGCGTATTCTGCCCCGTCCGAGACACGGAACCTTGCCACGCGCACGTCGTGGCCCGCCGCGCGGATATCGGCGACCGGCACCAGCCCGATGCGCAATTCGATCCCGAATTCCTCTCGCGCCCAGACCTGAACCGCGGCAAGCGCGCGGGCCGCCCTTTCCGCCCACAGCGGCGGCACGGCGAAACCGGCGCCGTCGCCGCCGAAGATGAAGGGAAAACCCTGGCCCTCGTGCGCGTTGATCTGCGCCGAGATTACCGCCGCGCCGACCATGTTCACGGTCTTGTAGCGCCCGGCCGCGACCGCTTCGGACGAGCCCACGATATCGGAGGATCCGACCAGCCAGTCATCCGGCACGGGCGCATAGACATCGCCATCGGCCAGCCGCGCGAAGTCGCGCACCGGCGTCAGGCGGTGATAGAACTGCGCGCTGTCGGTCTTTTGCCTCATGCGCGCGACGCTACCACCGGCCCGCGAACAGGCAAGCCGTTTGCGCCGGGCGGTTCCCCGGGAACAGGGATCGGGTGCGCGGCAGCGTTAACGATTTGTCAAGATTTCGGCTACCGGCCACGGATCGAACAACTTATCACTATTTCTACGAGTTCTTGGCATGGGCCGGCGGAGCGCGATTTCGACGACCCCTGCGGTAGGCACCTTTTTTTGGAGTTGCGCACGATGACCGACAACGACCGGACCTGCCCCTGGAAACTGCTGGGCGTGTCGCCCTGGGACAGCCCCGCGGTGATCCGTCAGGCGTGGCGCGCGCTGGTGCGCAGCTATCATCCCGACCTCGCGGGAACGGACCGCGAGGCCGCAAACCGCAAGCTGGCCGAGATCAACGCGGCCTTCGATGCGGTGACCGAACGCGACTCCATCATCCGCCGGGCCGAGGAACTGCGCCGGGCACAGGCCGAAAAGCGGGCCGCCGCCGCGCGACGCGCCGAAGCCCAACGCCGCGCAGAGGCCGCGCGCAGGATGGAAGAGGAGCGCAAGGCCCGCGCCGAAATGGCCCGGATGACGCTCATCCGCTCGGCAAGCTGGAACCGCGCAGATCTTCTCGCGGCGCGAACGGCGCGGATCGCCTTCGAAAAGGCCTTGCGCGTGTTCGAGGGCAAGCCCCAGTCCGTCTGCCCCACGGTCTACCTCTGACCGACGGCCTCCCGCGGACCGCGGCAACGCAACCGCCAAAAAAAGGCGCATGCGATCTGGCAGTGCCCGGGCAAATGCGTTAAGGCCCGCACGGTTTCCAGGGAAGGAAAGGACCTATGGGTTACAAAGTCGTCGTCGCCGGCGCCACGGGCAACGTGGGCCGCGAAATGCTGAACATTCTGGCCGAGCGCCATTTTCCCGTGGACGAGATTGCCGCTCTCGCGTCGCGCAAGTCTCTGGGCACGGAGGTTTCCTTTGGCGACAAGACCCTGAAGACCAAGGATCTGGATACATTCGATTTCACCGGGTGGGACATGGCCCTGTTCGCGATCGGGTCGGACGCGACGAAGAAATACGCGCCCAAGGCTGCCGCCGCAGGCTGCGTGGTGATCGACAACTCCTCGCTCTACCGCTACGACGCGGACGTGCCGCTGATCGTGCCGGAATGCAACGCGGACGCGATCCACGGCTATTCCAAGAAGAACATCATCGCCAATCCCAACTGCTCGACCGCGCAGATGGTGGTCGCGCTGAAGCCGCTGCACGACCGGGCGAAGATCAAGCGCGTCGTCGTCTCCACCTACCAGTCCGTTTCCGGCGCCGGAAAGGAAGGGATGGACGAACTCTGGGATCAGACGAAGGCCGTCTACAACCCGACCGACGAGAAGCCGCCGAAGAAGTTCCAGAAGCAGATCGCCTTCAACGTGATCCCGCATATCGATGTCTTCATGGACGACGGCTCGACCAAGGAAGAATGGAAGATGATGGTCGAGACCAAGAAGATCGTCGACCCCGCGATCAAGGTCACCGCGACCTGTGTGCGGGTGCCGGTCTTTGTCGGCCATGCCGAGTCGATCAATATCGAGTTCGAGGAGTTCCTTGACGAGGACGAGGCCCGCGACATCCTGCGCGAGGCGCCGGGTGTCATGGTGATCGACAAGCGCGAGGACGGCGGCTACGTGACGCCGGTCGAATGCGTCGGCGATTTCGCCACCTTCATCAGCCGCATCCGCCAGGATTCGACCATCGAGAACGGCCTGAACATCTGGTGCGTCAGCGACAACCTGCGCAAGGGTGCCGCCCTCAACGCGGTGCAGATCGCCGAGGTTCTGGGCCGCGAGGTCCTGAAGAAAGGCTGATTTCCGCCAGCGGACGAAATCGTGAAGGGGTGCCCGCGACGGCGCCCCTTTCGCATTCGGCAAGAGCGGGGCAGGTTGGGGCCAGACACATCGCTCCGAGGAGACTGTTCATGCGTGCCCTGATTTTTCCCCTTGCCCTCCTGCCCCTGCCCGCGTTGGCGGATAGCTTCACCCTGCCCAGCCGCCCGACGGAGGCGGTGATCTACCCGCACGGCGGGATGGTCACTCACGAGGTCCGGGTCTCCGTACCCGCGGGCCGTCACGAGGTCGTACTTCCCGACCTGCCGGCGTTCCTGCCGCTCGACAGTCTGCGCGTGTCGGCCGACGGGCTTCAGCTTGGCGCCATCCGCTACCGAACCGATTTCGTACCGCCGCGCGACACCGGAGCCAGCGCGGAGATCGACGCCGCCGAAACGCGGATCGAGGAGATCCAGGACCGGATGCGCCAGGTCCGCGATACGGCGGCGCGGCTGGAACTGGAACGCGACGCGGCAACAGCGCGGATCGCCTTCCTGACCGGCCTTGGCGACCGCGACACGCTGCCCGGAGACGCCGAAAGCCTGCGAGCGCTCGCCGCGATGGTTGCCGACGAGACGCTGGCCGCGCAACAGGCGGCATTCGACGCCGAGATACGCGCCCGGGAGGAACGCAAGCAGCTCGACGATCTGAAGGAGGAACTGGCCGACGCCGAAGCGGCGCTGAAGGCGCTGGTTCCGGAGTCGGACGACCGCCCGTTCCTGGCCATCGACGTAGCCGCTGCCGAAGGGGTAGAGGACACGACCCTGCGCGTCAGCTTCTTTGCCCAGGCGCTCTCCTGGCAGCCGGCCTATGACCTGCGCCTCTCCGAGGGGGACGCACCCCGAATCGTCATTGCCCGCGGGGCGGAGGTGTATCAGGAAACGGGCGAGAACTGGGAGGACGTGCGGCTGACCCTGTCCACCCAGCGTCCCGCGGACCAGATCGAGCCCAGCTACCTGCCGGAGGACCTGCGCCGGCTTGTCTCTCCCGATCAGATCCGCCCGCTGACACGATCGCAGGCTGCGCCGGAATCCGCGTTCAAGGGCGCGGACTTGGCCGAGGCCGCACCGGCGATGGAAGCCCCCGTGGCTGCACCGTCCTTCCAGGGGCTGTCCGTCATCTACGACTTCCCCGAAACGGTCGACGTCGCCAGCGGTGCGGATTCCGTCCGCATCCCCTTCGACGAGATGGAATTCGACGCGGAACTGGTGGCACGCGCGGTGCCCTTCGGTGACGACGTGGCCTATCTGGTCGCCCGTTTCACCAACGAGAGTGCGGAGCCGCTCCTGCCCACCAGCCGGGCGCTGCGGTATTTCGACGGCGGTCTGGTCGGCGCGGGCCCGCTGCCTCAAATCGCCGCGGGAGAGGAGGCCGAACTGGGCTTTGGTCCCATCGAGGGCGTGCAGTTGACCAGAACCGTCCTGCAGCGCGCGGAAGGCGACCGTGGCCTCATCTCACGGTCGAACGAACAGAGCGAGCGCGTGCGGATCGAAGTCGAAAACCTGACCGACCGGAGCTGGAACCTGGAACTGCTGGATCGGGTGCCCTACTCCGAGCAGGAGGATCTGGAGATCACCTATTCGGCCAATCCGCAGCCCGACATCCGCGCGGTCGAGGAACGACGCGGCATCCTGCAATGGAATACCGACCTCGCGCCCGGCGCGACATTCACGGTGGAGACGGAGTTCCGCATGACGTGGCCGGATGGCCAGATGGTACGCTGAGGCGCGACCCCGCCCGTCCTAGACCGGCTCGAACGCATCGCGGGAAGGCTCGTAGTATTCGAGCTTTCCCGCACCGATATCGAGCCAGAGTCCGTGCAGGCTCAGCTTGCCGGCGTCCGCCCGCTCCTTCACGAACGGGAAGGTCATCAGGTTCTCGAAGGAGGTCAGCACCGCCAGCCGCTCAAGCGCCAGAACCTGCGCCGCATCGTCCTTCATGTCCGCGATCTGGTCGTATTTCGGTTTCAGGATGTCCATCCAGCGCCCGACAAAGCTGTCGGAACGCTCGAGGTCGGGCGCCTGACCCTTGCACATGTCGAGACATCCGCGCACGCCGCCGCACTGGCTGTGTCCCAGAACGATCAGATGCGCCACCTGCAACACCGTCACCGCGTATTCCACCGCGGCGCTGGTTCCGTGATGCTCTCCGTCGGGCTCGTGGGGAGGAACGAGGTTGGCGATGTTGCGGTGAATGAAGAACTCGCCCTGGTCCGCGCCGAAGATGGAAGTCACATGCACCCGGCTGTCGCAGCAGGATATCACCATCGCACGCGGTCTTTGGCCTTCGTTTGCCAATCGCTCGTACCATGCATGGTTCTCGGAGTAGGTCGTGGCCTTCCAGCCGTGGTAGCGCTGTTTCAGGTAGCCGGGCAACGGCTTCAACTGGTGCATGTCGCATCCTCGCTTTTTGCTGGAGATAGCGTGGTTTTGATCCGAATTCGAGGGAAAAGACCGTTGGAGCGCAACCATTTAGGAAGGCTTGTGACGCATTTTGCCCCCGGTGAGAGAGAAAAAGTGGTGAGACCCGTGAATTCGATTTGCCAACTCGTACAGAACGAACCGGCCAACCTGGATCAGGACCAGCTTGGCGCCCTCTATGCGCAGCTTGGCGCCCTGGGGGCCGAGGACGTCGTCCGGCGCGCGATGGAGGAGCTTGCGTTGCGGCTGAGCCATGCCGAGCGCCTGTACCGCCAGAACGAGCTGACCGATCTGCGCAAGAGCGTGCGGTCGCTGGTCGCCATCGCGGATCAGATCGGCATGAAGAAGCTGGCCCGCGTGGCTCAGGACGTGAGCAACTGCATCGACCAGAGCGACGACGTCGCGCTGGCCTCGACGCTGTCGCGTCTGCTGCGCGTGGGCGAACGCTCGCTGACCGCGATCTGGGACATGCAGGATCTCTCCTTTTGATACCGCGCGGGGCCGCTGCCGCGACACCGGCTTGCAGCGGCGCGCGATGACACTAGTGTGGGCGCATCGAGACAAAACCGGTGCCCCATTCGATGTCCCTCAGATTTGCCGAACCCGACTCCGCCGCGATCCCGCTGCACCTGCTTCCCGCCGACCGGTGGGAGACATTCCGCGACGGGTTGCCGGACGCGGCGCGCACCTGGGCGGAGCTCAACGGGTTTCGGGCCGGCCATGGTCAGGTCCTGGCAATACCGGATGACGCGGGCGGCGTGAGCGTCGCGCTGGTCGGGCTGGGCGACCCGCCCGACCTGGCCCGCAACAGGTTCACGTTGGCCGGGGCACGCAGCCGCCTGCCCGAGGGGATCTACCGCCTGGAGGCGTCGCAGGCAGACATCGGTCCGGATACCGAATATCTGGGCTGGCTGCTGGCCGGATACGGCTACGGCCGTTACAAGGACGTAGCGCCGCCCAAGGCGCACCTCGTGGCCCCCGCGGATGCCGCACTGGCCTCCCGGCTCGAAACGATCGCGGCCGGAGAGTCCTTGACCCGCGATCTCATCAATACGCCGGCCTCCGACATGGGACCGCCCGAGCTTGCCGATGCGGCCAAGGCGCTGGCCGAGGAGTTTTCGGCCGAGGTGTCGGTCACGCTGGGCGACGACCTGAGAGCGGCGAATTTTCCCCTGATCCACGCGGTGGGACGTGCCGCCGACCGGGCCCCGCGCCTGATCGACATGCGCTGGGGCAGCTCCGGCCCTTCGGTGACGCTGGTCGGCAAGGGCGTCTGTTTCGACACCGGCGGGCTGAACCTGAAGCCGGGCAGCTCCATGGGGCTGATGAAGAAGGACATGGGCGGCGCCGCGACCGTCCTGGGCCTGGCACGGATGATCATGTCACTCGGCCTGCCGTTGCGGCTGCGCGTCCTTGTTCCCGCGGTCGAGAATTCCGTCGGCGGCAACGCTTTCCGCCCGGGCGACATACTGACCTCGCGCAAGGGCCTGACGGTGGAGGTCAACAACACGGATGCCGAAGGACGGCTGGTTCTGGCCGATGCGCTGGCGCTGGCGGACGAGGAGCAGCCCGATCTGATCGTGTCGATGGCCACGCTGACCGGTGCCGCGCGGGTAGCGGTCGGGCCGGACCTCGCGCCTTTCTACACCGATGCCGAGGCCCATGCGACCGCACTGGCCGACGCTGCAAGGGCGGTGGCCGATCCGGTCTGGCGGATGCCGTTCCACGCGCCCTACGAAAGCATGATCGAACCCGGTATCGCCGATCTCGATAACGCGCCTTCGGGCGGCTTTGCCGGCTCCATCACCGCCGCGCTTTTCCTGCGCCGTTTCGTGGCGGCGGCGCCCTACATGCACTTCGACATCTACGGCTGGCAGCCGAGCCCCGCTCCGGCGCGGCCCAAGGGCGGCGTGGGCCAGGGCGCACGCGCGCTTCTCGCCGCCCTGCCCAAGATCCTGTCGCTGCAATGACGGACCGGCGCACGACTCCCGACCCATCGCGGGTCGATCGCGCGGAGGCTGCGCGCGTCCATGTACCCGTCACCGATCTTCTTGCCGCGCCGGACGGGTCACGCGACCGCCAACTGCTCTTCGGTGAGGAGGTCACGGTGCTGGGCATCACAGGCACCCACGCCTATGTCCGGACCGAGAAGGACGGCTACCACGGGTTCGTGGCGGACAGGACCCTGGGCAAGCCGCGGACCGCAACCCACCGTGTCAGCGCGTCGGCCACGCATGTCTATTCCGCGCCGGATATCAAATCCCCCGACCGCATGTGGCTCAGCCTTGGCAGCCGGCTTCATGCAGCGGGCGAGATCGGCAGTTTCGTGGACACCGCGGACGGCTTCGTGCCTGTCCAGCATCTCGCGCCGGTGGACACGCCGGAACAGGATGCCGCCGATGTGGCCCAGCGCTTTCTCGGCACGCCTTACCTGTGGGGTGGGGATTCGCGGGCGGGCATCGACTGTTCCGGGCTCGTTCAGGCGGCCATCCTGGCCTGCGGCAAGCCCTGCCCGCGCGACAGCGACATGCAGTCCGGTGCCTTTGTCCCCGTGGGACGCGGCGATCTTCGGCGCGGCGATCTCGTGTTCTGGAAAGGCCATGTTGGCATGCTGCTCGACGAGACACGGCTCATCCACGCGAACGCGCATCACATGGCCGTCGCCATCGAACCGCTGGACCACGCGGTCGCGCGCATCCGGGCCAAGGAATTCGGGGACGTCACCGGCTACGCCCGCCCCTGACGGTCGAAACTGCCGAAGCCGCCCCGCGGGTCTGCCGCGTAACGCGTCCCTGCGCCACACTGTTTCGGATCAATCCACAGCGCGGATCAGCCG
>CBDUPF010000169.1:0-9003 GCA_965369035.1 uncultured Aliishimia sp. | reverse complement strand
AGCCGACGCTGTATTCCCGGCCGATTCCCTGCAAAAGTGCGGGACTGGGCAGCGTTTGGGGCGGCCTGTCCATGGTGGCGGGGCTGAGCGTTTCCTTTTTTTCTCGTCGCCCTTGCCCGCTTCCGGCAATCCATGGCAACGAGTTCCTCGTCGTCACAGCGGTCTGACTGCCAATTGACGTGGGTCAATTGCGAAATCCCGACAGGTGTCAGAATGGCCTCGTCAATCCACCGGTCTCATGGAGGCCCCAGTATGCCCATTCACGCCGCGTCAGCCGAGGACAGCGTGCCCGACTCGACCGAACCGCAAACAGATGGACGCATCGCGGCCATCCGCGGGGGTGTGGTCGATGTGGCTTTCGACGGCACGCCGCCGCGGGTCCGAGAACTTCTGATGGCAGGTGACGTGGCGCTCGAGGTCTCTGCGCTTGTCGGCCATGGCCTGGTGCGGGCGATAGCGATGGCCCCCGTGCGCGGTCTCGGGCTGGGAATGAAGGTCAGGGCCACGGGCGGGCCGATCAGCGTCCCGGTCGGCGACGCGGTCCTCGGGCGGATGCTGGACATGTTCGGCGCACCGATCGATGGCCGGCCTGCGCCCGAGGGCGTGGCGCAACGTTCCATCCATCAGCCGCCGCCGAAACTGAGCGACCGGGTGCAGCACACGGAGATCCTCGAAACCGGGATCAAGGCGATCGACCTGCTGTCGCCCATCGAGCGGGGCGGGAAGACCGGGCTCTTTGGTGGGGCCGGGGTCGGAAAGACCGTTCTGATCACGGAGCTGATCAACAACACCGTTCAGCATTACAAGGGCGTCAGCCTGTTTTGCGGCATCGGAGAACGCTCGCGCGAGGCCGAGGAGCTTTACCGCGAAATGGGCGAAGCCGGGGTGCGCGACAAGACGGTGATGCTGTTCGGCCAGATGAACGAGGCGCCGGGCGTGCGCTTCCTGGTCGGCAACACCGCCCTGACGATGGCCGAGTACTTCCGGGACGACAAGGGGCAGGACGTTCTGCTCCTGATCGACAACATCTTCCGTTTCGTGCAGGCCGGCTCGGAAGTCTCGGGCCTGTTGGGGCGGATGCCGTCGCGAGTGGGCTATCAGCCGACGCTGGCCACGGAACTGGCCGCGCTGGAGGAGCGCATCACCTCCACCAGCAGGGGGGCGATCACCTCGATCCAGGCGGTTTACGTGCCCGCCGACGATTTCACCGACCCCGCCGCCGCGCATATCTTTTCGCATCTGTCGGCATCGGTGGTCCTGTCGCGCAAGCGCGCGAGCGAGGGGCTTTATCCGGCGGTCGATCCGCTGGCCTCGGCTTCGGTCATGCTGACACCCTCCGTTGTCGGCCAGCGGCACTACGACATCGCCCGCGCGGTGCGCCGGACGCTCGCCGAATACGAGGAACTGCGCGATATCATCGCGATGCTGGGGCTGGAGGAGCTGTCGTCGACCGACCGCGCCACGGTGGCGCGCGCGAGGCGGCTGGAGCGTTTCCTGACGCAACCCTTCTTCACGACCGAGACCTTCTCGGGCACGCCGGGCAAGCTGGTGTCCATCGCGGACACGCTCGACGGTTGCGAGGCGATCCTGGAACAGACCACGTTCGATTTGCCCGAGGAGGCCTATTACATGATCGGATCGCTCGGCGATCTGAAGGGGGCGGCATGAGCATGGCAGCGGACATGACCGTCGCGCTGCGGCTTCCGACGCGAACCTTGTTCGAAGGCCGCGCCACCCGGCTGACGGCCATGGCCCGGAACGGGTCCTTCGGAATCCTGCCGAACCATATCGATTTCGTCACCGCTTTGGTGCCTTGCGTGATGACGCTGCGCCTGGTCGACGGAACGGAGGCGATCTTCGGGATCGACGAGGGGCTTCTGGTCAAGAAGGGGCATCGCGTCGATGCGGCGGTGCTGCGGGGCGTGCGCGGCGACGATCTCGGGACGTTGCAGGACGCGGTGGCCGCCCGGTTCATCGAGATGGACGAGGAGGAGCGCCAGGCGCGTTCGGCCTTCTCCAGGCTGGAAGCGGACGTGGTGCGTCGGTTTTCCGAACTGCGGAAACCATACGCATGACGTCCGATCCCAGGAAACCGGTCGACGACATCGCGCGCCATGCAAAGCGTCTGAAATCCGCGCGCGACAACCCCGGTCCGAGCCCGCTTCGCGGTCTTGGCACCTTTGGCATGATAGGATGGTCCATCGCAGTCCCGACAGTGGGGGGCGCCTTTCTGGGATTGTGGCTCGACCGCGTGGCACCCCAGGGATTTTCCTGGACCATCGCCCTGATCCTGGGCGGTGTCGTGCTGGGGGTGTTCATCGCGGCGTCATGGATAAACAAGGAAAGGGGAGACAGATGATGATGGTGGATTGGGGCGCCGTGGCTTTCGGGTCGGCAATCGGAGCGGGCGCGTCGGCCGTGTTCTTTGCGGGCCTTGGGCTGGGCATGCGTCTTGCCCTGCGGGCAAAACGGCCGGTCGCCGTCTTGATGCTGAGTTCCCTGTTGCGGATCCTGGCCATACTGGCCGTGGGATGGGTCGTCGTCTCCGCTGCCGGTCCGTCTGCGTTCGCAGGCTTTGCGCTGGCGTTCTTCGTTGTGCGCAAGGTTGCCACCACCATCGCCCGAACGGGCGTGCCTGCCGGAGAGACCACATGATCCTTTCGCCGGACGAGACGATCATGTTCGAGGTCCGGGGCTTCGCGATCAACGCGACGGTGTTCTACACATGGATCGTCATGGCGGTTCTGACGGTGGCCTCCATGCTGATTACCCGCAATCTGCGTGCCGATGTCCCGCCAGGCCGCTGGCGCACGATGCTGGAGGTCATCGTGCAAGGCATCGAGAGCCAGATCGAGGAAGTCGCACAGGGGCCGTCGCGCTATCTGCTCTACTACGCGGGCACGCTGTTTCTGTTCGTGGCCGTGTCGAACCTTCTGCTGGTCGTGCCGGGGTTCGAACCGCCGACGGCATCGCTGTCCACGACCACGGCCCTGGCGCTGTCGGTTCTGATCGCGGTTCCGATCTTCGGCATCACCAGCCGCGGGGTCGGCGGTTATCTCAGGACCTATGTTCAGCCCTCCGTCATCATGCTGCCGTTCAACATCATCTCCGAGTTTTCGCGCGGGATATCGCTGGCGATCCGGCTTTACGGGAACATCATGAGCGGGGCCGTCATCGCGGCCATCCTGCTCGGTGTTGCGCCGTTCTTCTTCCCGGTGGTGATGGACGTGCTGGGCCTGCTGACCGGCATGATCCAGGCCTACATCTTCGCGATCCTCGCCACAGTCTATATCTCCAGCGCCACCGCGCCTGCGCCCACGTCCAAGCCTGAAAAGGAAAGCACATGACAGACCTCGGCATCATTGCGGCCATCTCGATCTTCACTGCCGGCCTCACCGTCTCCTTCGGATCGATCGGTCCCGCCCTCGGCGAAGGCCGCACCGCCGCCACCGCGCTCAATGCCATCGCGCAACAACCTGACGCGGCCTCGACGATTTCAAGAACGCTCTTCGTCAGCCTCGCGATGATCGAATCCACGGCCATCTACTGCTTCGTGGTCGCGATGATCCTGATCTTTGCCAATCCGTTCTGGAACGCCGCGGTGGCGGCCGCAGAGGCCGCGGGTAGCTGACGGATGTCGATCGACTGGATCACGGTTGCGGCCCAGATCGCCAATTTCCTGGTGCTGGTCTGGCTGCTGAAGCGGTTTCTCTACCGTCCCATCCTGGACGGGATCGACGCGCGCGAGGCGGAGATCGCCGCCAAGATGCAGGAGGCCGTCCATGCAAGGGAAAAGGCGGAGGAAGCCGAGCGCGAACGTCTCGATCAGGTCAGGGAGTTGAATGCCCGGCAGGCCGACATCGCGGAGGAAGTCCGCCAACGGGCCGAAGCCGAACGCGACACTCTCCTGGCAGAGGCCCGCAACCGGCTGGAACAGGAACGCGCCGCGTGGCAGGCCCACATGGAGGAGGAAACCCGCAAGTATGCCGTGAAACTGCAGCGTGCAAGCTCGCGTGCCCTTCTGTCCCTGACCCGCAAGGCGCTGACCGATCTGGCGGATGAAACGCTCGAAGGCCAGATCGCCCGGCACCTGTGCAAACGACTGGACAACATGGCCCCGGATCTGCGCACTGCGGCCGGTCAGGGCGCTGTGGCCGTTGTCACCAGCCGCGAAACCCTGCCGGAATCTGCGCGCGACGATCTCGAGACCGGCTTGCGGGCCGTGTTCCCGGATGCGGCGGTCCGGTTCGAAACCGATGCCGATCAACCTGTCGGCGTGATCCTCCGCATCGGGGGGGCAGAACTCGACTGGACGGTGGACGGCTACGTCGACAGCTTGTCCGACCTGATGGATGCGCAACTGGCCGCCGGTGTCGAACTGGGGACGGTGCAGCAATGACCGGCGCACCGACCCATTTCGTTCCGGATCCGGACGCTCTGGTCGACGCGCTGTTGGCAAACCCGTCGCCGGCGCCGCGTCTCAGCGAGATCGGGCAGGTGGCCGAGGTAGCCGACAGCATCGCCATCGTCTCCGGGCTGGAACGGGCCCTGTCGGATGAACTGCTGCATTTTGCCAGCGGCGTGCAGGGGATCGTGCTGGACCTGGAGCCCGGCCGCATGGGGGTTGTGCTGCTTGGGGAGAGCGACCGGGTTACCGTGGGCGAAAGCGTCATGCGCTCTCACAAGGTCGTGGGAACCGCGGTGGGCCAGGCGCTTCTCGGTCGTGTCGTGGATCCGCTTGGCAACCCGTTGGACGGCAAGGGCCCGATCAGGGCCAGTGCCCGGCGTCCGGTCGAGGCGGAGGCGCCAAGGATCCTGGACCGGCTGGCGATCTCCCGGCCGTTGGCCACCGGGATCAAGGCCATCGACGCGGCCGTGCCGGTCGGCCTTGGACAGCGCGAACTGATCATCGGCGATCGGCAAACCGGCAAGACGTCCCTGGCCGTGGATACAATCCTGAACCAGAAATCGACCGGCGTGATCTGCATCTATTGCGCCATCGGCCAACGCGGCGATGCCGTTGCCAAGGTGATCGGCGCAATCCGCGACGGCGGCATGCTGGACCGCAGCATCGTCGTGGCCGCCGGCGACGAGGACGCGGCGGGGCTGGCCTACATCGCGCCTTATGCCGCAATGAGCATTGCGGAGCATTTCGCGGGGCAGGCGCGCGATGTGCTGGTCGTGCTGGATGACCTGACCCATCACGCGCGCTCCTATCGCGAGTTGTCGCTCCTGTTGCGTCGGCCTCCGGGGCGCGAGGCTTTTCCGGGCGACATCTTCTACATCCATGCGCGGCTGCTGGAGCGGGCGGGGCAGTTTACCGAGGCGGCTGGGGGCGGTTCGATCACGGTCCTTCCGGTGGTCGAAACTCAGGCCGAAAACCTGTCGGCCTATATCCCCACCAACCTGATTTCGATCACCGACGGGCAGATCTACCTGTCGCCGCGGCTCGTGCGCAAGAATCGCTTCCCCGCGGTCGACCTGGGTGTGTCGGTCTCGCGCGTGGGCGGCAAGGCGCAGAACAAGGCCTTCAGGTCCGTTGCAGGGAACCTGCGCGTGACCCTGTCGCAATTCGAGGAACTCGAGGACTTTGCCCGCTTCGGCACGAGGCTCGACGATGCAACCCGCGCCCGCCTGACGCGCGGTGCGGCAGTGCGGGCCGCGTTGCGGCAGCCGGAACGCGATCCGATCCCCCCGGTAGAACAGCTCGCTGTTCTGGTATCCGCGATGGAAGGGGTGTTTGACGGACTCGACGAGACGGCAATGACGCAGGCGATGGGCCTCGTTCGGACCGCGGCGTTGCAGGACCTGAGCGATATCGCCGAACGTATCGGCGAGAACGACGCGCTTTCCGACGAGGATCGTGCCCGAATGGTCGCCCTGGGCCGGCAGGCGCGCGCATCTCTGGGAGTGTCCGATGACGCAAAGTCTTGAGGCGCTTGGCCGCCGGACGGCCAGCATGCGCGGGATCCGCAGCGTCGTTCACACGATGAAGACCCTGTCCGTCATCAATGCCGCCCCGTACGAGCAGGCGGCACGGGCGATCGGGGAGTATCACGAGACGGTTCTCGACGGTCTGCACGCGTTTCTGGTGCAATTCGGCCCGCTCGAGACGACATCGCAGGATACCGCGGCACGGGTCTTGATCGTGTTCGGCTCGGATCACGGGTTGTGCGGCAACTACAACGAGACATTGGCAGAACATGTTGCCGGGCACAGGGCCCAGGTCGGCGGTGATCCGTCGACGGTCCTGTGCGTCGGAGCGCAGATGGCGGACTCATTGGCCGATCAACGGATCAGGGCCGACCAGACCTTTTTCCCCGCAGCGTCGGCGGATGGCATCGGGCGGCTGGCCAATCTGCTGACGCAGACGATCGAAGATATCCGCCTGCGGGTTCGGCCAAACGATATGGCCGTATCGCTGGCCTATGTCGCGCGGGAGACGACGGACCGGCAAGGCCCCGTCATCACTCCGCTGCTGCCACTCGATCCCGCGCTTTTGGCGGAGCTGCGCGCCAAGCCGTGGGTATCGCGCAGCTTGCCGACCTTTTCGATGCCGCCGGAGGATCTGTTTCTCGCGCTGGTCCGCAACCATATCTTCGCCAGTCTTTTCCGCGCCATCGCCGAGGCGCTGCTGACGGAGAACGCCGCGCGCCTTGCCTTGATGCAGCAGGCCGAACGGTCGGTGGACGACAGGCTGGAAGAGTTGATGTCCGAAACCCGCATGGTCCGACAGAACGAAATCACGACGGAACTTCTCGACGTGATCATCGGGTTCGAAGCGCTGAGGAAAAACAAGGCCGAAAGGAGCCCGCAGCGCCGCGTGGGCACGGAGGACGACGAGAATCAGACCCGTGGCGTGGAAACGGATTCTACCCGGACAGAAGCGTGAGGCTCTTCGAAGATGCGATGTCCGGAAGAATCCGATATTTCTCGGGCGTTATCAATTCGATCCGTCCCTTGAGCTTGAGGACCGTGAATGCGCGGCTGATCGTTTCCACCGACACCCCCAGATGGTCCGCGATGTCCCTTCGCGACATGGGCAGTGCGACCGGCCTGCTGCCGGCTCCCGGGCGGGTGGCGGCGAACTCTTTCAGGAATCCCAGCAGACGCTCGGGTGCCTTCCTGTGAACCATGGACAGGAGCTGGCTCTCCCGTCGTTCCAGCAGATCGCAGACGTAGGCCCGGATTTCGTCGCGCAAGCGGAGGTCGCTGGCCCATGTCTCATACACGGTCTTGCGGGAGACGGATCTCAGGGTGACGTGATCGACCGCTTCGGCCGTGAAGTGCCAGTTGTAGATGTCCGACACGCCAAGGAACTGTCCTTTCTGGAGGAAGCTGAATATCTGCCGGTGCCCATCGGCGTCGATGGTGCAACACCGAACCGTCCCGGAAACGACCAGGTACATCGCATCCGCGGTGTCGCCATGGAGCAATATCGTGCTGTCCGGTTGAAACTGCTGCTGAAAGGACCGGTGATCGAAGAGCGAAAGAAGTCTGCGGGTCTTCACAGGATGCCCGCGATCCTGCGCAGCCGTGGTGTGCTGGCGACCGTCAACCGAACCGACGCCCGGCGCGTTGCAGGCCGCGGACGGTGTTGGAAATCCCTGATCCGGGCAATTTGCCTGGGAAATTTCATCCGGCGCGGGTGCCAAATCCGAGTAGGTCATTCGTGCAATCCTGATGCTCAAGGGTTTCTCCGTTCGGGCGGGGGTAGAAATGGCAGGCACTGGTCAACCGGTTTGACGTTCACGCGCCTTGGTCCACATGCGACATTGATCTGTATCAATATGGCCGGGTTTCCCATCCGCAACTCTTCGTGATCCGAGGTCGTCGCACAAGTTTTGCGCCGTGGCCCGGTGCGGGTCGGCCGTGTCGTCGGGGATTTCGGAAGCGGTCTTTGTGGCGCCATGCCTTCACGACGCACGACGGTCACGTCTTCAGCCCGTGTTCGGTTGCCTCGGCTTGACGGGGAAAATCGTCCGCTTGAGGATCGTGCCCTCCGCGTCGACGACGAAGCGGCACGCGCGGTCTCCATGGTAGAAGGTCAAGCGCCAGAACCCGGCGTCGTCATCCACGCCGGATTCGCAAAGCGACGTGATCGCGCCCTCGCGCATCCGCGTTCTGATTTCGTCTTCGCTCAGGTCGAATGCCTCGACCAGCACCTCCGCGCCGATCACGAAATCCGATCCGCTGCGTTCGACCGAGGTCATGGCGTTTCGATCCAGTAGCCGTTCGCCGCCGCCACCGTCGCGAAATGCGTGGCCACCACCTGGCTGCAGGCAATGAGCGCATCGGCGTCTTCGGCATAGATCGTACGCAGTTCGTCGCGAACCTCCGCATCCGGCTGGGTCATCTTGACCGCGACTCGGGCCATCTTGACGGACAGTTCATAGCCGTCCTGCGGCGTTTCGGTCTTGAGCGTGGGAAGCCATGTGGTCATTGCGTGTTCCTTTCGTCGTTGTCCAATTCCGTTGCGACCCGGGAGGCGTCAGCCGGCGAAGTCGTCGCAAGTACCGATGCCGGTCATTCAGTTCCAACGGGTCCGGAGCGAAGACGGTGAGACGCATTGTCGCCATACAGCGCGTTTGAATTGGTATTTACAGTACCTATTAGCAGGCATAACGTGGACCGCAAACCCCAATTGACGGGAGAATTCGAAATCATGCTCACGGTGTCGCCGGAAACGCCCTCTGCGCGGCCAGAGATAACCGCGTCCATTCGTGCGGCGACGGGGCTCGACGAGGATGTACTGCGCGCCCTGGTGCATCGTTTCTACGACAAGGTCCGCAGCGATCCGATGCTTGGCCCGATATTCGCGGCACGCATCACCGACTGGACCCCTCACCTCGATCGCATGGTGGCGTTCTGGTCGTCCGTCGCGCTGATGACCGGCCGCTATCACGGTCGCCCGGTGCCGGTGCATACGTCTCTGCCCATCGGCGGGGCACATTTCGACCGCTGGCTTGATCTCTTTCGCGAGACGGCGCATGAACTCTGTAC
>CBDUPF010000168.1:0-9007 GCA_965369035.1 uncultured Aliishimia sp. | reverse complement strand
ATCCGGACCGCCTTGCGCTGCCCTTGCGCTTCGCCGCGGCGACGGCCCGCGAGATGGGCGCGCGCCGCGTCGGATTGATCGCACCCTATCTCGGTTACATGCGGCAGGACCGCCGTTTCGAGGCCGGGCAGGCGGTCAGCGCACCGCTGTTCGCGCAATTCCTGGGGGAAAGCTTCGACTGGCTGGTGACCGTCGATCCGCATCTGCACCGCATCGCGCGGTTGGAGGAGGTTTTCCCGATTCCCGCGGTGCACGCTGTTTCCGCCCCGCTGCTTGCGAACTGGATCAAGACAAACCTGCCCGACGCCGTTCTTCTGGGACCCGACAGCGAAAGCCAGCAATGGGTGGCCGAGGTGGCCCGGCTGGCAGGACGGCCCTATGAAGTGTTGCACAAGGTGAGGTCCGGCGACCGCAGTGTCGATGTCAGCGTGCCGGAATGCGCGGCGCTGCGGGCGGGAACCCCGGTTATCCTCGACGATATTGCGTCTTCCGGGAGCACGATGGCGCGCTCTGTCGAGCGATTGCTCGGCGCCGGAACCGCTGCGCCCGTCTGCCTGGCCATCCACGCGGTCTTTGCAGACGACGCCGATGATGCCATTCTGGCAGCCGGTGCGGCAAGGATCATCACCACCGACACCATACCTCATCCATCGAATGTGATCGGAATCGCAGGCGTTTTGGCCGAAGCGTTCCAATCACTTGCGACAGGCCTTGACCTTCCAGTCGCTGGAACAACTAGGTTGGACCCGAATCCCGCTGAGAGGACTTCCGAATGAACGACCAAGCAAGCCGTGCCGCACCCGACACCGAAACTGTCATTCACGTCTGCCCGATGCACCCGGAAGTGCGGCAGAACGGCCCGGGCGATTGTCCGAAATGCGGGATGCATCTTGTGCCCGAAGCGGAAGTCGCCGCCCATGCCGCGCACGATCACCACACGCATGATCATCACGCAAGCGACGCACCGGCGGACGGCAGATACGACACTGTCCCCGATGGCTATGATGGTGCCATCTATACTTGTCCGATGCACCCGACCGTGCGCCAAACGGAGCCGGGATCTTGCCCGATCTGCGGCATGGGGCTGGAGCTTGAATCGGCGGCGATGGCGGGGGACGGTCCGAATCCGGAACTCGTTGATTTTACCCGGCGTTTCTGGATCGGCACGGTCCTGACCCTCCCGCTACTGGTTCTTACCATGGGTCCCTATCTCGGCGTTCCCGAAGTGCGCGAGATCTTCGGCGAGCGCGCAACTTTGTGGATCGAACTGGTTCTCGGAACGCCGGTGGTTCTCTGGTGCGGCTGGCCGTTTCTGGTGCGGGGCTGGAATTCGTTCCAGACGATGAACCTCAACATGTTCTCCCTGATCGGTATGGGGGTCATGGCGGCCTGGCTCTTCAGTGTCGTTGCCGTTCTCTCACCCGGCATATTCCCCGACGGATTTCGCGACCCCGAAGGCCATGTCGGTGTCTATTTCGAAGCGGCAGCGGTGATCGTTACGCTGGTGCTGCTCGGCCAAGTGATGGAATTGCGCGCCCGTGAGGGGACCGGCAAAGCGATCCGCGCGCTTCTCGACATGGCTGCCAAGACCGCGCGGGTCATTCGCGACGACGGCACCGAAGAGGAAATCCCACTGGAGGATGTGCAGGTCGGCGACCGGCTGCGCGTGCGTCCTGGAGACAAGGTGCCGGTCGATGGCGTGGTTCTGGACGGCCGGTCCTCAGTCGACGAAAGCATGATCTCCGGCGAACCCGTGCCGGTCGAGAAAACCGAGGGCGACCCGCTGACCGGCGCGACGATCAACGGCACCGGCAGTCTGGTGATGGAGGCGACTCGTGTCGGGTCCGACACGATGCTGGCGCAGATCGTCGAGATGGTGTCGAATGCGCAACGTTCGCGCGCACCGATCCAGAAATATGCTGACAAGGTGGCGGGGTTCTTCGTTCCGGCCGTGATCGGTATCGCAGTCCTGTCCTTTATCGCTTGGGCGGCCTGGGGGCCGGCACCGGCGCTGTCCTACGCGTTGATCGCAGCTGTGGCAGTTCTGATCATCGCCTGTCCCTGTGCGCTCGGCCTTGCAACGCCGATGTCGATCATGACGGCGACGGGGCGGGGTGCCCAGGCCGGAGTGCTGATCAAGAACGCCGAGGCCCTCGAACGGTTCGAGAAGGTCGACACCCTGATCGTCGACAAGACCGGTACATTGACGGAGGGAAAGCCGCGGCTTGTCGCCGTCCTGCCAGAGCCCGGCCACGACGAGGCCGAGGTCCTGCGTCTCGCCGCATCGCTCGAGCGCGGATCCGAGCACCCACTTGCCGAAGCCATTGTCAGGGGTGCGGAGGAGCGCAATGTGAAGATGGCCAGCGCCGAGGACTTCGAGGCGGTCACTGGCAAGGGCGTCAAGGGGGTCGTCGACGGCAAAGCGGTCGCGCTCGGCAATCTGGCGATGATCCGCGAACTGGGACTCGAGGCGGGCGACTTGACTGCCAAGGCGAACGCCCGGCGCGATGAGGGCGAGACGGTGATGTTCGTGGTGCTGGATGGCAAGATTGCCGGTCTTGTCGGTGTCGCCGATCCGGTGAAGGAAACCACGCCCGCGGCGATCAAGGACCTGCACGAACTGGGGTTCCGCGTCATCATGGCGACCGGAGACAACGAACGCACGGCCAAAGCGATCGGCGCACGCCTCGGCATTGACGAGATCCGGGCCGATGTGCTGCCCGAAGACAAGGCGCGGATCATCAAGGAGTTGCAACAGGAAGGCCGCAAGGTGGCGATGGCCGGAGATGGCGTCAACGACGCGCCAGCCCTCGCACAGGCCGATGTCGGGATTGCCATGGGCACCGGCGCCGATGTGGCCATCGAAAGCGCGGGCATCACACTGGTCAAGGGCAACCTCGACGGTATCGTGCGCGCGCGGCGGCTCGCCCGGGCCACCATGCGCAACATCCGTCAGAACCTGTTCTTCGCGCTAATCTACAACGCCTCCGGCGTGCCGGTCGCGGCGGGAGTGCTGTTTCCGTTCTTCGGTATCCTTATCAGCCCGATGTTCGCGGCTTTCGCCATGAGCGCTTCATCAATCTCGGTTGTACTCAATTCACTGCGCCTGAGAGGAGCCAGAATATGAAACCTGTGCTGACAGTTCGGACGCTGGTCACGCTGGCCGTTTTGCTTTCGGGAGGAGCGGCGGTGGCGCACGAATTCACGGCGGCAATTCTTGTGACCGGACAGAACCCCGAAACGCGGCTTGCGGAAGCTGTCAACGGCTTCCTGTTGGCTGCGGATGAACGCGACGCGCATTCAAACGAAACCTCTGACGGCCATCTGGGGGGCGTTGACGTGCAGGTGCTGCCGCTACCGACCGAGGCGGCAGGACTCGTTTCATGGCTCGTCGGGTCACCCGCCGACGAAGCCGGGGTCGTTGTTGTGCTTGGCACCGAACCGGCCACATTGCCCGATGTGGCCGCGATCAGCCCCCGCACTGTTACGATGGTTCCCGGCATTCTTCCGCAGGACTGGTTCGAGGACGCCGGTAACGACAGCTTTGTGGCCAGGTATCGCAGCGCCTACGGCACTGCGCCGACCGAGGCCGCGGCACAGGGCTACAACGCTGCCCGGCGGTTGGATTCCGCGATCCGTCCGCTTGACGGGATCTCGCCGCGTGTGGCGCTGGAGGCCGCTCTCGCCGATACCGCTAACGGCATCGACTGGCAGGAGAATTCTCGATGAAGGAAAAACCACGGCTCGTTTCCGACATTGCCCCCAAAGGCCCGAAAGAACCGGACATGCCGGACCCGGACGTTGAGCAGACCGCGCCCCGCTCGTTCTGGCGGTCGCGCGCCGGTATTTATCTGATCGTCGCCCTCATCACAGGTGGCCTCCTTCTGGGCTACGAACATCGGGTGCACCTTCTGGGCAGCGGTTTGCTGATCTGGATACCATTGCTGCTCTGCGTGGGAATGCACGTCTTCATGCACGGGGGTCACGGCGGACATGGCTCCGGAGGCGACAAGACATGACCGAACCCGGAACGGCTTATGGCCTTTGGCTGTTGGTATTCATCAACTCCGCCGTCTTCATCATTTTCGCATTCAGTTTCTTCAAGCCCCAGACGTCGCACGACTGGCGGAGTTTCGGGGCGTTCAGCGCTTTCGTAGTGGCGCTCTTCACCGAGATGTACGGGTTTCCGTTGACGATCTTCCTTTTGTCCGGCTGGCTGCAATCGACCTGGCCAGATATCGACTGGCTTGCCCACGATAGCGGACATCTGCCTGAAATGATGTTCGGCTGGCAGTCAAACCCGCATTTCGGCCCCTTTCATATTCTGAGTTTCGCCCTGATCGGAGGCGGCTTCTGGCTGATATCGGTGGCGTGGCACAATCTCTGGTCAGCGCAGCGGCAAGGGCGGCTGGCCACGACCGGGCCCTATGCCCGCATTCGCCATCCCCAATATGTGGGGTTCGTTCTTATCATGCTGGGCTTTCTCGTTCAGTGGCCGACAATCCTGACGCTGGTAATGTTCCCGGTGCTGGTCTGGATGTACGCCCGTCTTGCGCGCGCCGAAGAAGCCGACAGCCGCGAACGGTTCGGCGAAAGCTGGGAAAGGTACACAAGCCGGGTTCCCGCTTTCATCCCCAGCTATCGGACCAAAAGGAACGACGGCCCCCAGTTCGACTGATGTAAAACAAGGAGGAGATCATGAAGACACACGTAAATGTACTTGCTGCGATTGTCTTGCTTTCGACGACCCCGGCAGCGTTCGCCGCATCTCACGGTGAACAGATGAGCATGATGAGTCCCGGAATTATGATCCCGCCGATGGATTCGGCCAAGGGCAGGCTGCTATTTGCATCCAAGGGATGTGTCGTCTGCCACTCGATCAACGGCGTCGGCGGAGAGGACGCATCGATGCTTGATGCGGAGTTTCTGGAACTGCCGATGAACCCGTTCGACTTCGCGGCCCGTATGTGGCGCGGCGCTCCTGCGATGATCGAGGCGCAAGAGGACGAATTGGGAGCTCAGATCGAGTTCACCGGCGAGGAGCTCGGCAACATCATCGCGTTCGTCCACGACTCTGCCGAGCAAGTGAAATTCTCCGAAGCGGACATCCCGGCCGAGATTCGCGAGATGATGGAGCACATGGAGGAGGGCGAGGTTCACGACGAGGCCAAGGAGTAACCGCCAGGCGAGGGGCCAGTTGGGTAGGTCAGGGAAATGCACGGTGCGAGACATCCATCGAGAGGGACCAGGAAAAGTGCATAGGATGGCAGTGAAGAAGTTCGCAATTGCGGTGCTTATTGTTGGCGGACTCGCGACCAGTCTTGTCGCCCAGTCCGATGGAGTGCGCGACCGGCCAAGGGTCAGCACGGAGATGCACGGCGCCGACGCCGCAAATCCTGCGCCGGACCCCGAAACGATCAGCGTGCCCGAAACCCTGAGCGCGCCAGCCTATTTCGGCCAGATTGCATTCGAACGCGCCTGTTCTTCTTGCCACGGCAAGAACGGCGCCGGCGGAACCGGAAAGGGACCACCGCTGGTCCATCCGATCTACGAACCCGGACATCACGGTGACCCGTCTTTCCATCGGGCAGCCATGGCTGGAGTGCGGTCCCACCACTGGGATTTCGGTGACATGCCACCCGTTGAGGGCATCACCGACGAAACCGTTACACTGATCTTGACGTACGTCCGCGAATTGCAGCGCGCCAATGGAATCGAGTGATGACGCTTCGCACCGCCCGACAAGGGCTATCCTGCGGACGATCGTGCTGATCGGCGGCACCGGCGATGTCGGCCGCAGATTGGTGTCTCTGCTGCTCGATAATCTGGCGGACGACATTCTGGTGGTTTCGCGCAGCGGCATGGCGCCAGAAGATCGGGTGAAGATGCTTCGGCTCGATATCGCAGGCGCGGGTGCCGCCTCCGGGCTTCCGCCCGGCGCGACGGTGGTAAACCTGACCGAAGCCACGCCACCATCCGTCGCAGCCCATATTGTTCGTACGGGCGGAAGGTTCCTCGAAACCTCGGCCTCGCCAGACTATGTGCAGGCGATCACTCGGGAGGTGGCGGCTACAGGCGGGCCGGGCGCGGGCGTTGTTTGCGTCGGGACGGCGCCGGGCCTGAGCACGTTGATGGCCGCCGATGTCGCGCAAATCGACGGATGCGCGACCGTCGATATCGGGTTGGAACTCGGCATGGGTCGACATTACGGCGCGGCGGCAACGGAATGGTCGATCGGCGCCCTCGGCACCATTTATCGGCTTTCCGGTGCTGGAAGTTTGACGGTACGGCCCGGGCATCTGCGCCGTTCATTTACCTTTGGGCGGACCGGGCGGGCGCGGCCCGCGCTTGGCATCGACTTTCCGCAGCAGGGCATCGCGGGGCCCTCTAGCGCCCTTTCACCTGTCCGGGCGTACACGTTTCTTGCGTTCGAGCCGCCAAATGTGACGCGTCTGGTTTGGCTACTCCTGCGCTTGGGCCTCGGGCCGACCCTGGCACGGAAAAAGCGCGGGCTGACGCGAATCCTGATGCAGTTGCCGTCACTTGGGCGCACTTGCACCCGGATCGCGGTCGAGGCGCAGGGGCAAGACCGCGGCGTTCTGGCCACCCGGCATTTCGCGGCCGGCGATCAGGCTGAGGTCACGGCAGCGATGATCCTGGCGACGATCCGCGCGATCCATTCAAAGGAGGCACCTCTGAGCGGCGCAACGACGATTGTTGACCACCTGACGCTGTCCGGGTCGCTTGACGCTTTGCGCAGATTCTATCCCGATATGCCGATCGAGACGTGGTCCACTGGGATCAACGGAGAACGGACATGAGACACGCTCGCAGCTTCCTGCGGCTTGCCCGAATCTTCGCCAGCCTCTTTGCGGACATCCGGGCTCTTCGCCGATACGACTCGACCGGCGGCGACACGCGCGCACCGGATCGGTTTGCCGAGAACCTTACTGCGCTCGGCCCGGTGTTCGTGAAGCTTGGACAAATCCTCAGCACCCGCCCCGATATCCTGCCGGAAAGCTACGTCGCGCGGCTGGCTGCGTTGCAGGAGCACGCGCCCGAAATCGGGTTCGAGACCGTTCGGAGGGTTGTCGAAGAGGAGCTCGGGGCACCGATCGAAACGGCATTTGCCAGCTTCGAGCAAACGCCCGTTGCTGCCGCTTCGCTCGCCCAGGTTCACAATGCAAGGCTGACGGATGGCACAACCGTCGCTGTCAAGGTACAGCGGCCAGGGCTGGAGGCGCTGTTTCGCCGTGATCTCGACGCGCTGGAACTTGGGCTGCGGGTTCTGCGCCTGCTGGCGCCGCGACGGCTCCGCCGCACAAACCTGCCCGCATTCCTGGCGGAATTTCGGCGCTATTCGATGGGTGAACTGGATTTCCAGGCCGAGGCCTACGTCATGGAACGGTTCCGAAAAAATCTCGCCGGACAAGAGGGCGTGCATATTCCTAGAACCTTTCCCGACCACACGTCAGCCCGGATGTTGACGATGGACTGGGTCGAGGGCATGAGACTGTCCGAGGCGGCGGCCACTCTTTCGGGAAAGACTCAATCCGCACTGGTCGACAGGCTGGTGTCCATGCTGCTCAGCATGTTCGTCTCGGACGGCCTGTTCCACGCCGACCTCCATCCCGGCAATATCGTCTTTCACTCCGATGGCGCTTTCACGTTGCTCGACTTTGGTATGTATGGCGAGTTGAACGGGGCAGAGCGCGACCGGTTCATGCTTTACTGGATGGCCGTGGCGCAGCGACAGACCCGGCGCGCCTACCATCATTTCAGCCAGCAGACCAAGCCGCTGCCTGACGCGGACAACGCGCTCTTCCGGCAAAGTTTCGACGACCTCGCCGACCGGTTCTATGCGCTGCCCTCGCGTGAGGCCAGCCTTGCACGGACATACCTTGCGATGATGCGCGCAGGCTATCGTGCCGGGTTCGTCTTTCCCGCCTCGCTCATGCTGCACGCCAAGGCGCTGACGACGGCCGAGGCGCTTCTGTTCAAACTCGCCCCGGACGCGCGCTTCGACAAACTCTCGCGGCCCTTCATCGCCCGGGAGGTGGCCGCGCGGCTTGCACGAACAGATCCGCTGGGCCGCATCTCCCAGGTTCTTCCTGAACTTCTGCTGACAGGTGCCCTGCCACCCGTCGAGGCGATCGACGAAACCTGGGACAGGTCAGCCGCCCGCACCATGTGGGAGCGCATGCTTAGTGCGTTTGGGCCTGTGGATAGTAGCATCGGGCGGGCCGGGCTTGCGATGCTGTTCCGCCATTTTGCGCAGCGCCACCTGGGGGAGGAGACCGAGCCAATTCTTGCAGAGACCTGGGCGAACTACGATGCCCTGGAGGCCGACCTTCCACTCCAGCCGAACACCGGCGCGGTACTGACCACGCATCTTGCCGCGCTGACGCTCGCGCTGCACCAGACCGCCGTCTCGCACGGCCGGTCGCCCGCGCAGAGCCATGCACTGATCCATGCAATAGGCTGGGACATCTATCGTCGTATGGCCGATCCCCCCTGGGAACTGGCCCGCGCGATCACATCCGACCCAACCAAGCGACTGCGGATCGCCACCGACCAGTTCCGCCGCTTTCCGTTCGGGCCGCCGGGATACGGCTGGCGCGATGTCGACGCGGGTGACGATGTTGTCGCGTTCGACTGCACGAAATGCCCGGTGGCTGAATTCTTCGCCCATCACGACGAAGCGGAGCTTTGCACCGCGACGTGGTGCGCGCTCGACTTCCCGGTGGCCGAGAAGTGGGGCGGAAGGCTGGTGCGGCCCAAGACCATTGCCGGCGGTCATGATCATTGTGACTTTCGCTGGCATTCCGGACCGGTTCTGGACGATGCGAATTCAACCGAGGCAGGACGGAATGCAGGACGAGGATAGAAATGACACCTACCGCGAAGGCTCGATCACCCTGGGTGGGGCCGTCGCGATGGGAACGGGAGTGATGATCGGCGCGGGCATCTTTGCGCTGACCGGACAGATCGCGCAGCTTGCCGGGCC
>CBDUPF010000167.1:0-9007 GCA_965369035.1 uncultured Aliishimia sp. | reverse complement strand
GTATCTCCTTCGATCCGGCAGCACCTGCGTGGTAATGATACGAAAACCCTTCGGCCTCGTGCCCGTTGCAGGACTCCAGCCCCTCTGGAGCCTGTTGGTCGGCCAACAGGTGCGAAAAGATCGCGTTTAGGTCTGCGGCAGATGGCTGGCCGTCACGGAAAAGCACGTCGTTCTGGTGCCGCCGGACAAGGTGCATGCGACCAGGGCAGGGACCTTGACCACCCGGGCGGTTTCGAAGAAGCGCGTGATGCGGTCCAGGTCCGCTGTGCCGGATTGGGCCGGGGCCGGACCGGCAGCCAGAACTCCGGCAACAAAGGGAAAAACCTGACGCACGGAGATGTATGGATGCATTTCGGTTCCTTCGACCCAGACGAGAGATACTTGCAAGCGAAAATCGGCTAGTATATTAATTGTTAACATGAAACCGGACGGGCATCATTTCCACGGCCTTCTCCACAGCGCGGACCTTATCGAGGCCGAGCTGCGGCGGAAGCTGGCGCCGCTCGGAATTCAGCCGCGCCAGGCCCGGGTTCTCGAGGCGATGGGACGGATGGGACCGGTGTCCCAGTCCGATCTCGCCTCGGCGTTCGACGTCACCTCCGCCAGCATGAGCACGATGACCGACCGCCTGCTGGCCGCCGGTTTCATCACCCGAACGGTCGATCCGACCTCGCGTCGTCAGAACATACTCGAGTTGACGGACAAGGGACGCGCGCTCCTGGACGGGATCGGCGAGGTCTGGACCGCCGTCGACGGCATGATCCGGGACGTTCTGGGCCCGGATGCGGCGACGCTTTTCGGTCTTGCGCGACAGTTGCGGGACGGATTGGGTGGCACCGTCCCCGGGACCAAAGGATCGCGCACCACATGACCTGATCGGTCGCCACGTCGATGCAGGTGTCCCGCGAAGGCCGACGCGTCGCGGGATGCGGCACACCGAAACAGGCTCGGCCGATTGCGCTGTCTACTCGGCCACGCAATCGGCGAAGAAGTGCAACTCTCCGAATTCGCCTGTCTCCTGCACGAGGCCGTGGATGTCGGTCTCGAAACCGGGGCATTCGCGCGCGAACTCCCGGTTGAAACGCAGGTAGTCCACGATCTTCGCGTCGAACACCTCCCCCGGGATCAGCAGCGGAATGCCGGGCGGGTAGGGGGTCACAAGGCTGGTCGTCACCCGCCCTTCCAGATCGTCGATGGCGACCCTCTCCGTCTTGTGCCGCGCGATATGGGAAAACGCGTCGGACGGGGTCATGGCCGGGCGATGATTGCTGAGATAGATTTCCGTCGACAGCCGCGCCACGTCGTATTTCGCATAAAGCGCGTGCACATGCTGGCACAGGTCCTGCAGCGCCATGCGCTCATAGCGGGGTTGCTTGGCGCAGAACTCCGGCATCACCCGCCAAAGCGGCTGGTTCTTGTCGTAGTCGTCCTTGAATTGCTGAAGTGCGGCCAGAAGCGTGTTCCAGCGCCCCTTGGTGATCCCGATGGTGAACATGATGAAGAAGCTGTAGAGACCTGTTTTCTCGACCACAACGCCGTGTTCGTTCAGGTATTTCGAGACGATCGACGCGGGGATGCCGGTGGTGTCGAAGCGACCTTCGATGTCCAGCCCCGGCGTGATGATCGTGGCCTTGATCGGGTCCAGCATGTTGAAGCCGGGCGCCATGTCACCGAACCCGTGCCAGGCGTCCTCCCCGGAGCTTTGCACGCCCTCGGCATCGGTCTTGCGCAGAACCCAGTCGCGGGTCTGGCCCATGCCGTCGCCATCGGCGTCGAAATCCGCGGGACCCCAGACCTCGAACCACCAGTCGTCGGGCCCGTATTCCTGTTCAACCTTTCGCATGGCGCGGCGGAAATCCAGCGCTTCGACGATGCTCTCCTCCACCAGCGCGGTGCCGCCCGGCGGTTCCATCATCGCCGCGGCCACGTCGCACGACGCGATGATCGAATATTGCGGGCTGGTGGACGTGTGCATCAGGAAGGATTCGTTGAAGAGGTGCCGGTCGAGCTTCGTGGCTTCGGAGTCCTGCACCAGCACGTGGCTCGCCTGGCTGATCCCGGCCAGAAGCTTATGCACCGATTGCGTGGCAAAGGTGACCGAATGCTTCGTGCGCCCGCGCTTGCGCCCCATCGAGTGATAAGTGCCATAGAACGGGTGGAACGCCGCATGGGGAAGCCAGGCCTCGTCGAAATGCAGGTTCTCGACATAGCCGTCGAGCAGCCCCTTGATCTCCTCGGTGTTGTAGAGAACCCCGTCGTAGGTCGATTGGGTCAGCGTCATGATCCGCGGCTTCACCGTTTCGGCATCGACCCCGTCGAGCAGGGGGTTGTCGCGGATCTTGGCCTTGATCTCCTCGGGCTCGAATTCATGGCGCGGGATGGGGCCGATGATGCCCCAGTGGTTGCGCGTCGGCCAGAGAAAGACAGGCACCGCGCCGGTCATGATGATCGAATGCAGGATGGATTTGTGGCAGTTGCGGTCCACCACCACCACATCGCCCGGGGCGACGCTGTGGTGCCAGACCATCTTGTTCGAGGTCGAAGTGCCGTTGGTCACGAAAAAGCAGTGATCGGCGTTGAAGATCCGCGCGGCGTTGCGCTCCGACGCACCGATGGCGCCGTTGTGGTCCAGAAGCTGGCCCAGTTCCTCGACCGAATTGCACACGTCGGCGCGCAGCATGTTCTCACCATAGAACTGGTGGTACATCTGCCCGATCGGGGATTTCAGAAAGGCCACCCCGCCGGAATGGCCGGGGCAGTGCCATGAATAGGAGCCGTCCTCCGCGTAATCCAGCAGCGCCTTGAAGAAGGGCGGCTGGATCCCCTCGAGGTAGCTCCGGGCCTCGCGGATGATGTGGCGCGCCACGAATTCGGGCGTGTCCTCGAACATGTGGATGAAGCCGTGCAGCTCGCGCAGGATGTCATTGGGCAGGTGACGTGAGGTCTTGGTCTCCCCGTAGACATAGATCGGCACGTCCGCGTTTTTCCAGCGGACCTCCTCGATGAAGGTGCGCAGGTTCACTACCACGGGGTCCAGATCGGGCCCGGGGCTGAACTCCTCGTCGTCGATCGACAGCACGAAGGCTGAGGCGCGGCTTTGCTGCTGTGCGAATTGCGACAGGTCGCCGTAGCTGGTCACGCCCAGCACCTCGAACCCCTCGCTCTCGATAGCTTGCGCCAGGGCGCGGATACCCAGCCCCGAGGTGTTCTCGGAGCGGAAATCCTCGTCGATGATGACGATGGGAAAGCGGAATTTCATGAGTCGCTCCTCTGGGCGGGCAAGTACGCGTGCCCGTTGTTTCGACCCCCGCACGAGACGTCAAGGGCTGCTTCTTCGGCGCAGCCTTGCCATGCGGTTTCTTGCATCGGTTGTGCCGTGGCAAGGCGGGGGCGCAAGGGTCCGGCGCTACGGTTCCAAGGGGTCCCGGCGGTCAGACCATGCGCGATACGACGCCATCCGCCCAGCGATTTGCCGCCTCGCCGAAACAATCGTGCAGCGAGTCGGCCGCGATGACGCTGCCAAGGGCGAGACGCCCAAGGAGGCTGAGCCCGTGTTCGATTTCGCCGTCCTTGCAGATCACCTGTCCGTCCGCGGCGGTATTGGCGGCAAGCCCTTCGGCGAGCGCACAGAGCCGGCCTTCGTCCAGCATCTGCGACACGAGCGGTGCCGTGATGGCCGAAAGGTCGGGAGAGGGGAGGACGGAGTCGATCATGACCGAAACCTGCGCCGAGTCGTCATCGCCGTCGAGTGTCCAGCCCTCTGCAGTCAGGTCGATCGTGGGGTCGGCGGACAACCCCAGATCGACGATACCCGCCTCGATCAGTGCGACCAATTCCCGGGACGAACGCGCCGGGGGACCGTAGGAATAGCGTTTGAGCCCCTCGTCGAAATCGATCAGAACCTTCGCCGTTTTCGGCGGGGTCTGCGCGGGGTTGTAGCCGGACCGGATCTCGTCCTGCCACTTCCGCCAGATCTGCCCGACGGTGTAACCGATCGTCTGCAGGATCGACCCGGTGGCCATCCCGATGCCAAATTGGAGCGTCTCCCGAGGGCCGCCGCTTTCCTGCGAGCCGGGCGCGTCCCATTCCATTTCCAGCCATTGCACCACATCGTCCATGCTGGCCGAGACTCCCTGCTGCCGCAGGATGCGCGTGGCAGCGGGGGCGAGCGCGTCGGTGATCCGCCGTTTTGCCGTTTCGGCGTCGCCTTTGGCCGCCCGCGCGATGGCGTCCGAAAACTCCCGGGTTTCCTCCTCCGACGGTTCGAACCGATCATCCAGCGCGCTGGTTTCCGGTTTTGGAAAGGGCGGTTTGCCGTCCAGGGAAAACGGCAGGATCCGCGCCGGTTCGCGCCCGGAGGCGATGTACCCGCCATCCTCGAACCGTCCGCCCTGCGCAACCGTCAGAACCCGCAGAACGTCGAAGGCCGAAAGCCCCAGCCCGCGGATGGCGACCGTCTTGCCCGCCCAGTCCGCGGCCGACCGTGCCAGGTCGCGGGCCGGGTAGGCCTGTGCCAGGATGCCGGACGATTGCCGCGCATGCGACTGCCATTCGGCCAGTTGATCGTCCGGCACGACAGAGGGTTGCCCAAGGGTCAGAAGAACCTCGGCATAAGGTCCCTGCCACCGGTTATTCGCATGCAGGAGCCAGCCTTGATCCCGTTTCTTCAAGGCTTCGACCGACATGCTTTTCCGGGCGATTTTCAGGGCCCCGAGGTTCCGCAGGTCCGCGTAACGGTCCTCCAGATACCGGCCCAGATCCGCGCGGGTCGGGAAGGTGTCGGGATCCGGTGCGTCCGCCAGCCAATCGGCGAAACTGCCGTTATGCGTGAATGCCGGCGGGCGGATGGAGATATCCCGCATGGGAATTTTCAGCAGGCAGAGCGGGCTTTCGTCGGGGTCGAAGTTCGGCCCCGCGCCCGAGGCTGGAAATGGGTCGAACACATCGACCGACAAGGCTTGTTCGGTCCCCTGCATGCGCGCCGCAAGCGCCTCGAGAGCGCCGAGTCCGCGAGGCCCCATGCCCACCACCGCGATCCGCGCGGATGTCTCCTCATCTCCCATGCCAGCCCTTTCACGCACTTGATCGACGCCCCCGTGACATAGCTCACCAAGGCAGTTCGTCAGCCCCGGTCTGAAAACCAACGCACAGCATCGACCCCGCTGACCCCGATGAAAATCGCAGGTCTGCCGACCGATAACCAGATCAGATCGTGCGTGCCGGCGTGGCATGACGAAACGCGCGAATCTTCCAATCAGAACCGCGATGTCGGACATGTTCCACCTCCCGCGGCCGGCCTTGGTTGCCTGCGGAGCGTTCGCTTGCCGGGTCGTTGACCGTCCGGGCGGGGCCATCTGCCGGAATCACTTCAACTTCCCCGGATTTACGTGCAAGCTCGCCTCTTGTGGCCCGCCAGAGAGGTGATCGGGCCGGTGGCAAGGATGTTGTCCGACCGTGGATCAGGATATCCGGATCGAACTCGAAAAAGTGGAGCAGGGCGGCGAATCCGTCTTGCGCCTCGACGGTGCGCTGACCGTCAACACGGTGACGGATGTGTATGGACGTCTGGCGCAGATGGACCTTCATGCGCCTTTGGCGGTCGATATCGGGCCCGTGACGCGCATCGACACGGCCGGCGCCTGGGTGATCGCGGACCTGGAGCGGACGGTGACCGCGTCCGGCGGGTCGATGGGCCTGCGCAACATGACCGACGAGGTCGCGTTGCTCCTCGACAACGTCCGGCAGGCGATGCCCAAGGTGGAGGAACCCAGCCCGGCGAAACGCGGGTTCATGGCTTTTCTCGAGAACACCGGTCGCTCGGTGGCATCGGGGGCGTTGTTCCTGCGCGAGCTGACCGGCTATCTCGGCCTGTTCATTGCACGACTGGCCCACGTTCTGCGCCATCCGCGGGAGTTCCGGCTGACAGCACTCGTCGCGCACTGCGAGGATGTCGGACTTCGCGCCGTTCCAATCGTGGCGCTGATGGCCTTCCTGATCGGCGTCGTGCTTGCCTTCCAGGGCTCCGCGCAGTTGCGGCAATTCGGGGCGGAGGTCTTTGTCGTCGACCTGATCGCGATCTCGGTCCTGCGCGAGTTGGGGATCCTGCTCACAGCCATCATCGTGGCGGGTCGCACCGCGTCGGCCTTCACCGCGGCCATCGGCTCGATGAAGATGCGCGAGGAGATCGACGCGATGCGCACGCTGGGCCTCGATCCCGCGACGGTGCTCTTCGTGCCGCGAATCCTGGCGCTGCTGCTGATGCTGCCGATCCTGGGGCTGATCGCCAACCTCATGGGGCTGTTTGGCGGGGCGTTGATGGCCTGGATCGACCTGGGCATCTCGCCGTCGATGTTCCGCACCCGGCTGATCGAGGGAACAGACATCTCCCACGTGTTCGTGGGGCTGGTGAAGGCACCGGTCTTTGCGCTCATCATCGGGGTAGTCGGCTGCCACGCGGGGATGCAGGTCAAGGGCGACGCGGAATCGCTCGGCCGCAAGACCTCGAACGCGGTTGTCACGGCGATCTTCGCGGTGATCGTGGCGGACGCGCTGTTCTCCATCTTCTTTGCCCAGATCGGCCTATGACAGAGACCGAACAACGCGAAGCGGTCATCCGCGTGCGCGGTCTGCGCAATCAGTTCGGCACGCACGTCGTGCACGAAAATCTCGACCTCGACGTTCTGCGCGGGGAGATCCTCGGCGTGGTCGGCGGCTCCGGTACGGGGAAATCCGTTCTGCTGCGGACGATCGCGGGGCTGCAAACCCCGGCCGCCGGCTCGATAGAAGTGCTGGGCGTCGATGTGCTCTCCGGCGGGGATGCGGCGCGGGAGACGCTGGACGAGCGGTGGGGCGTGATGTTCCAGGATGGAGCGCTCTTCTCCTCCCTCACCCTGCGCGAGAACGTCGAAGTGCCGATGCGCGCCGTGGCCGGTCTCTCGCCCGCGATCCGGCGCAAGCTGGCCGACCTGAAGATCTCGATGGTGGGCCTTCCTTACCTTGCCGGCGACAAGTACCCGGCCGAGCTGTCTGGCGGGATGCGCAAGCGCGCGGGGCTGGCCAGGGCGCTGGCGCTCGACCCCGAAATCGTGTTCCTGGACGAGCCCACGGCGGGGCTGGACCCCATCGGTGCGGCTGCCTTCGACACGCTGATCCGCAATCTCAGCCGGTCACTGGGGCTGACGGTGTTCCTGGTGACCCACGATCTCGACACGCTTTTCGCGATCTGCGACCGGGTCGCTGTGCTCGCCGAACGCAAGGTTCTAGTCACCGGCAGTATTGAAGACATGCTCGAGGTCGACCATCCGTGGGTTCGCGAGTACTTTCACGGTCCGCGCGCCCGCGCGGCGTTCGGCGCGAAGGCGTCCGATGCCATTTCCGGAGATCCATGACGATGGAGACACGTGCCAACTACGTCCTGATCGGCGCCTTCGCCCTGGCCGGATTCCTGGGGATCCTCGCGTTCTTCCTGTGGTTCGCGAGTATCCAGTTCGACCGGCAGTTCGCCTATTACGACATTGATTTCCCGACGGTTTCGGGCCTCAGCGACGCCTCGGACGTGCGTTTCGCCGGTCTGCCGGTCGGACAGGTCGTCAACGTGCGACTGTCGCCGGACAACAACGGGCTGGTGCGCGTGCGGGTGGAGGTGGAAGCCGCGACGCCCGTGCGGACCGACAGCGTGGCCACCATCGAGTCGCAGGGCGTGACGGGCGTATCCTTTGTCGGGATCTCCGCCGGAAGCCCCGACGCGCCGCTGCTCGCCACGGCTTCGCGCGCCGACGTGCCGAAAATCGAGGCCGGCCAATCCGTCCTGCAGTCGCTGTCGCAGAACGCCCCCGAGATCCTGTCCGAAACGCTGGAGGTCGTCCGCGAGCTGCGCAACCTGATCGGTGGCGAAAACCAGCAGCGTGTGCAGAACATCCTCGAGAATGTCGAACAGTCTTCGGCCTCCTTCGCCACCGCGCTCGCGGATTTCTCGGAAGTTACCGGCACCGTTTCGAAGTTCGCGCAAGAGATCGACCGATTCAACACTCTGCTGGATTCGCTGTCAGCGGACGCTTCGGGCGTGCTGGAGGCCGCCCGGACGTCTCTCGTCTCCATTGACGAACTGTCGGAGGACGCTCGCAACCTGATGGGTGCGGGGACCGATGCCGTGACGCAGCTGGACACCACGATGCAGAGCGCCGACCGCTACATCGTCGAAGAGCTGGGCCCGGCGACCGAACAGCTCCGACAATCGGTCGAGGAGATCGAACGCCGCATCACCGCTCTTGGCGAAAGCGCCGATGCCCTGGTCACCACCTATGCCGAAACCGGCCAGATCGCGTCGGACCGGCTCACCGAAGCCAGGGAAACGCTGGCCGCCACCGATGCGCTTATCGCGCAGGTGGGCGAGACTGTCGGCAGCGTCGATTCCGCGGCCAGGCGGTTCGACGCGATGATGGAGGGGAGCGCCGGGCCGCTGATCGAGGAGCTGCGCGTCGCGACGGCGGAGGCAACGGACGTTCTGCGCGTGATCGGTGAGACCGCCAACACGGACCTGCCCGCCATCATGGCCGAGATTCGCGAAGCGACGGAGGCCGCATCGGGCGTTGTCAAAACGGTGGGCGAGGACCTGTCCACCGCCTCGGGTCAGATCGACGGGCTGGCGCGTTCGGCAAGCGAAACCCTCGACGGCGCACGCGAGACCTTTGCCAATGCCAACGTGACGCTCGAGGCGATCAACGGGGCGCTGGAGACCGGCGACCGGGCTCTGACCGCGGCCGAAAAGGCCTTTGCCGGCGCCGATCGGGTGATGAACGAGGACATTTCCGGCATCGTCGAACGGCTTCGCCTGACCCTCGACGAGCTCGAGTCCGCCGTCGGCGCGGTCGCAGATGAAATCCCGAGCGTGACCGAGGAACTGCGCGCCGCCAGCCGTTCGGCCCAGGCCGCCTTCGCCCAGATCGAGGGGGCCGTCGACGAGACCGCACCGGCCGTGCGCGCCTTTGCCACGAACGCGCTTCCGCAG
>CBDUPF010000166.1:0-9021 GCA_965369035.1 uncultured Aliishimia sp. | reverse complement strand
GGGCCCGTCACCTCGGGGCGCGGCACGCTGACGGACGCGATGAACGACGCGCTGCGCGACTGGGTGACGAACGTGCGCGACACGTTCTACTGCATCGGCACCGTCGCGGGCCCGCATCCCTATCCGGCGATGGTGCGCGATTTCCAGTCGATCATCGGAAAGGAAGCGAAGGAACAGATGCAGGAGGCCGAAGGGCGTCTGCCCGACACGATCATCGCCGCTATCGGCGGCGGGTCGAACGCGATGGGGCTTTTCTATCCCTTCCTCGACGATGCCTCGGTGAACATCATCGGGGTCGAAGCGGGTGGCAAGGGCGTCAACGAGAAGATGGAGCATTGCGCCTCGCTGACCGGCGGGCGGCCCGGCGTGCTGCACGGCAATCGCACCTACCTGCTGCAGGATGACGACGGCCAGATTCTCGAAGGTTTCTCCATCTCCGCGGGGCTCGACTATCCCGGGATCGGGCCGGAGCATTCGTGGCTGCACGATGTGGGCCGCGCGCAATACGTGTCGATCACCGATGCCGAGGCGCTGGAGGCCTTCCAGCTCTGCTGCGAGCAGGAGGGGATCATCCCGGCGCTGGAGCCCAGCCATGCGCTGGCCCATGTGATGAAGATCGCGCCGGACCTGCCGAAGGACCACATCATCTGCATGAACATGTGCGGTCGCGGAGACAAGGACATCTTTACCGTGGCCCGTGCCCTTGGGATGCAGATGGGCGAGGGCGACTGACGCCCCGAGGCCTGGCTGAGGAAAGTTCCGCTACGCTGCCACATCACCCGCTGACGGGAACGCGCCGCGGCCCGCACGGGTTCGCGGCCTTCTCTTGAAGGTCAAGGCACAGATCGGCCGTCGACGATCCGGACACCCGTGCCGCCTGCGCGGTTCCGATCGGTGACGGCATGATCGTGAACCCGCTACGGCATACGGCATGGTCACGTCGGGCTTTGCTGCGCGGGGTGGCGCCAACTGTCCTTTCCCGTCGGCGGCCGGTTCGATCGCGCTCCGCCGGTGCAGGGCGCGTTGGCGGGATACCTGCCGGGCAATCACGCGACAGCCAAAACGGCGTGGGGTGAGCGACAGGTTCGCCTTGCGCCCTGCGCCTTTTGCTCAGAACGGGAGGGAGGCGCGTCTCAGCGCAGGGTCATGCCGGTGCCGTATTGCTCCAGCACATCGAGCGGGACGATCTCAAGAGCGCGGGCGTGGGTCGCTTTCAGGTTGACCCTCGGCGCGCACCCCTCGTCATGCGCCTGCAGGAAACGCGCGGCACAAAGGCACCAGCTGTCGCCGGGTTTCAATCCGGCAAAGCGGAACTCCGGGCGCGGGGTGGAGAGATCGTTGCCCACATACTTCGAAAACGCGAGGAACTCCGCCGTCATGACAGCGCAAACCGTGTGACTTCCCTGATCGGCGGCGCAGGTGTTGCAATGACCGTCGCGGAAGAAGCCCGTCACCGGGTCCAGTCCGCAGACCTCCAGCGGCCCGCCCAATACGTTCACACTGTCATCCGGCTCCATCGAAGTCCTCCGCCGCTGCCGCGATCTGGCGGAACATCTCCACGTTCCGCTCGTGCACGCCGTCCTTCCGGAAATCCCGGTCGGCCGCGGTTGTCACGATTACCACATCGCGCGGCTGATCGATATAGAGATACTGGCCATAGATGCCGCGGCCCAGGAACTCGCCCGGACCCGCGCCCACCGGGACCCACCATTGGTAGCCATAGCCGCTTTCGCCCGGGTCGGTCGGGGCAGATGCGGCGGTGCTTTCGGCGATCCAGTCCTCCGGCACGACCTGCGTCCCCTGCCACCGGCCGCCGGCCTCGATCATCGCGCCGAACCGCGCATAGTCCCGGGTGGTGAGGTTCAGCCCGCCCAGCACGAAGGCCACGCCCTCGCCATCGGTGAGGTAGTAGGCGTCCTGCTCCTGTCCCAGTTTCGACAGGATCTTCTCGCTCATCAACTCCGGCACCCCGCGCCCCGTGGCGCCCCGGATCACCATCCCCAGCACATGTGTGTCGATGGAGACGTACTTCCATCCCGCCCCCGGTGGCGCGAAGGTGTCCGTCAGGGCCGCGGCGAACCCGTCCATCGTGCCGCCCAGTGCCAGCACCCGGCCCATCCGGTTGATGTCGGAATGGTAATCCAGATAGTCCTCGTCGAATGTGACGCCCGACGACATCTGCAGCACGTCGCGGATCGTCGCGCGTCCGTAGGCGCCGCCCTCCAGCAGCGGGGCATAGCGGGTCACCGGGTCGTCCAGCGAGGCGATAGCCCCTTCGGCCACGAGAATGCCGAACAGCGCCGAGAGATAGGATTTCGCGACCGACCAGCTGATCCGGCGGTCGTCGGGGCCGGTTCCAAGATGGTAGCTTTCGTGCACGATCCGCCCGTCCTGCAGCACCAGAAGCGAAGTGACGGCGCGATCCTCGATCCAGGCTTGCGTGCCATCGGGCAGGGCGAGGTCCGGGCCGCGTGGCAGATCGGATACCGGCCCCGCACCGCGCGGGACGGGCGTGTTGAGGAAGGCTGCATCCATGCTGGAGAAATTCTCCACGATCCGATCCGCGTCGAACAGCGAATTGACCACCATCAATCGGCCAATCTCCTCGCGCTTCCATATGCCCACGACCGCCGCCGCCAGCACCAGGGCCAGCAGCACTCGCCCGAGCCATTTTCCGAATGTCCGCATCTGGTCCGTTACCCCCAAGGTTGCGGGGCCACAGAAACATGACCGCGCCGCTCAGGCAATTCGGACGTCGCGGCCGTCAATCCTGGTCCCGGCGTATCCACCGACCGTGGAAGTCGGCCCGGCCAAGTTGCCGGACCTCGCCTCCGGGCCAGAGGTGCAGTGTGAGCGCCGCGCCGCCCAGTCCGTGCCTGTCTCCGTCGCTTTCGAGTTGCATCCAGCCCAGCGGTCGCGTCTCCGTCGCGGAAGCGCCCGCAGCCTCGATCAACCGCCGCCCCCGCGCTTGCGCGGCCTGTGGGAAATATTGCCAGGCCACCGTGTTCTGGATCAGGTGCAGCTGCCCTTCCGGCGCCTCGGCCAGCCGATGCTCCAGCCAATCCACGGCATCCGCGCGGTCGACCGTGACCGGTACCGCGCCCGCCGCAGCGCGGGTCATCGCCAGGCGTTCGGGCTGGTCGGGCCAGAGAAACGCAGTGAGACGCAGGAGGTCCGCCGGGCTGGACGGGTCGAGCGGCATCAGGTCCACGCCCCGGCGTTCGGCGATCACAGGCTCCACCTCCGGCGGCGGCGGTCCTTCCCAGTCGGGCGAGAGCATAACCACCGCATCCGGAGGACCCATGCGCCAACCCGGCCCGCGCAGGGCAAAGCGGTCCCACATCAGGTTCAACCCGCCCGATGCCCCAAGCTCGGAGAGGCGGATCGGCAGACCGAACCTCGCCACGGCAACCCGCGCGGCCAGAATCAGCGCGGCAGACCGGCGGATCTCGTTGGTTTGCGGCGGGCTGGCGATCCAGTCGGCGAGGAATTCGTCGTTCCGTTGCAGCGCACCCTCGATACCCGCCCTGAAGGCAGCGTCATCCGGCTCTGCCGGGGGGTAGATCGCGGCCAGTTCCACATCACCACCCAGCCGCAGCGCGTGCAGCCCGCCGGCGACCCGCAGCGGCAGAGAGACGCCCGCAGGACCGAGGTCGCCATCGAACGCGCGGCCGGTTGCCGCAAGTTTCGAGCCATCCGGCCAGTTCTCTGCCAGGTGGGCGCACAGGCGATACATGAACGGTGATCCGAGGGTGCGGCAGGCGATAGCCTGATCGCGGAACGCCGCCTGCAGATCGTTCACCGAAACCGGTCCACGAGTTTCTGCAAGGGCGTCCGGTCGTCCGCCTGATCCGGTTCCTGCGCCTTTGCAGGCTCTTTCGGGGCGGGTGCGGCTTCGGGAGCAGCAGCCCTGGTCCCGGTCCCCGAGCGCGGCGGGTTCACGCGCAGCGAGACGGCGTTCAGGAACTTCCCGCTGTCGCCCTTGGCCAGATACGCCGCCCCGTCGGCGACACCGCGAAGAACGTCATCCAGCCAATCCTGGTCCGACTTGGCGAAATCGTGCAGCACGTAGCCCGGTACGGCGTCCTTGTGGCCGGGGTGACCGACCCCCAGGCGCACGCGGGAATAGTCTGGCCCGATATGGCCATGCACCGACCGCAGCCCGTTATGGCCCGCGTGGCCGCCGCCCTGCTTCCACCGGACGCGGGAGGGGGCAAGGTCGATCTCGTCATGGAGCACGATCACGTCCGACGGGTCCAGCTTGAAAAAGCGCATCGCCTCGCCCACGGATTGACCGGAGCGGTTCATGAAGGTTTCGGGCTTCAGAAGAACGACCTTTTCATCCCCGAGACGCCCCTCGCTCACCAGCCCCTGGAAGCGTGACTTCCACGGGCCGAACCCGTGCTCCTCGGCGATCCGGTCCACGGCCATGAAACCGATATTGTGACGATTGCCCGCATATTTCGCGCCCGGGTTTCCCAGGCCGACGATCAGTTTCATCTGCCGCGCCTCGTTCTGGTTCGCGCGGAGCATACCAGCGCGGGCAGGGAGGCAAAAGTACCCGGGGCCCGCGCAGGAAAAAGGGGGCCGAACCGGCCCCCTGTCACTGTCCCTGGTCGCGGTGTCTTTCCGCTGTGCCTTGTGGCAGTCGCGGATCAATCTTCCTCGTCGTCGTCCTTGCTGCCGACGGTCGGCACTTCGTCCGCCTCGGTCTCGTCTTCTTCGTCTTCGGATTCCGAAGCCTTCAGGCCGGACGGGGCGGAGATGTTGCAGATCACGAAGTCGCGGTCGATCGTCGGGCGCGCACCTTCGGGCAGGGCGATGTCCGAAATCGTCAGCGTATCGCCGATATCCATCCCTTCGAGATCGGCCACGAGTCGTTCGGGGATGTCGCCCGCGACAACGCTCAGCTCGACCTCGGGCCGCACCACGGTCACGACGCCACCCTTGCGAATACCGGGCGCCTTGTCCTCGTTCACGAACTCGACGTGGATGAACAGGTCCACGCGGCTCGTCCGCTTCAGCCGCATCAGGTCAAGGTGCGTCGGCAGGTCCTTGACCACGTCGCGCTGCACGTTGCGGCAGATGACGCGCACATCGTCCTGACCTTCGACCTTGAGGTTCCAGAGCCGGGACATGAAGCGCCCCGCCTTGAGCTGCGCCAGCAGCCTGTTGAAGGGGATCTTGATCGGTTGCGGGTCCTGTCCGCCACCATATACAATCCCAGGTACCATGCCCTCGCGGCGGGCTTGACGAGCGGCGCCCTTGCCTGTCCCCGTCCGGACCTGGGCTTCGAGATCGGGGATCTCTCCAGCCATAGTCGTATCTCCTGTTTTTCGACTGCGGGCCGCCTCCAAGGCTGTCGGATCCCGCATGAAGTCGCGCGTATAGACCGGTTCCGCCCGCCTGAAAAGACCCAATTTTCGCGGTTCAACCATCTGGTCGGCGGCGCGGCGCGCAAGCGCGTGATCCGGCGCGGCGCGTCAGGTGCGCGCGGCTCCGAAACGCAGGTAGCCGCCCTTGGCCATCAGTTCTTCGTGCAAGGCGAATTCCTCGGCTCTCGCGTGGCGCAGTTCGGCCTCCACTTCCGGCGACAGGGCGGCCTCGATCCGGGGTGAGACGTTGCGTTCTTCGGGCTCGACCGGCTCTCCCAGGCGCTCTGCAAGGAAATCGAGAAAGCGTGGCCGCGCCTCCCATGCGAACAGATGGTCGACCATGATCCGCCCGCGCCCGTTGGTCAGGAACCGGTACTGCGACCCGAAATCGGCAAAGGGCGGCGGGTCGGGCGAGATCGCCGCATGCACGAAGTCGTCGAAGCTGCATCCGCGCGTCGATTTCTCCGCCGCGTTGCAATCCTCGCGTGATCGGTAGCGGTACCAGCTGGCGATCTGGTCGATGGGCGCGCGCATGACGGCGACGGTTTCGGGCCGGGCGCCGAACGCCCGCTCAAGGAACGGGGCCACGCGGTTGCGGTAGCGTTGCGCGGTGAGGTGTTTGCGACCACGCTGAAAGGCGATGTCGGCACGGTGCACCAATGCCAGCTCGACAGCCGTTGTGCCCGTCTTGGGCACGGCGAGAAAGGTCAGATTGGCATCGAGAAAGACCAGCATGGTCTTTTGATACGCCGATGTCGTTAATGCCCGGTTGGCGCCGGGTCGGTCGTCAGTTCTGCCAGCGGCCTTCGAAATCCGCCGGGATCAGCAGGTTGTGCGGACCCAGCGCCGCCACGTTCTTCTCCCCGCAGAGCGCCATGGAGACGTCGAGTTCCTTGTGGATGACCTCGAGCGCCGTTTGCACGCCCTTTTCGCCCATCGCCCCCAGCCCGTAGACAAAGGACCGTCCGATATAGGTGCCCTTGGCGCCCATGGCCACGGCCTTCAACACGTCCTGACCCGACCGGATGCCGCCGTCGATATGGACCTCGACCTCGCTGCCCACGGCATCCAGGATCGGGCGCAGCATCCGGATCGAGGACAGCGCGCCGTCAAGCTGCCGCCCGCCGTGGTTCGACACCACGATCGCGTCGGCGCCCAGCTTGGCCGCCTGTTTCGCGTCCTCCGGGTCGAGAATACCCTTGAGGATCACCTTGCCGCCCCATTGCTCCATCAGGCGCGCCACCTTGTCCCAGTCAAGCGAGGGATCGAACTGCTCGTTGGTCCAGGCGCCAAGCTGCGTGGTATCGCTGATCCCGCTCACGTGGCCGACGATGTTGCCGAAGTTGCGCCGCTTGGCCGAGAGCATCCCGATGCCCCAGGACCATTTGGTCATCAGGTTCGCGATGGTTTTCGGCGTCAGTTTCGGCGGGGCGGAGAGCCCGTTCTTGAGGTCCTTGTGACGCTGACCCAGGATCTGGAGGTCGAGCGTGATCACCAGCGCGGAACAGCCCGCGGCCTTGGCCCGCTCGATCAGGCGCTCGGTGAAGTCGGTGTCCTTCATCGTGTAGAGCTGGAACCAGAACGGTTTGGTCGTGTGCGCGGCCACCTCCTCGATGGAGTTGATCGACATGGTGGACAGCGTGAAGGGGACGCCGAATTTCTCCGCCGCACGCGCCGCCTTGATCTCGCCATCCGCGTGCTGCATGCCGGTCAGTCCCACGGGGGCGAGCGCCACCGGCATCGCCACATCCTGCCCGATCATCTGAGTTTTCGTCGACCGTCCCGACATGTCGACCGCCACACGCTGGCGCAGACGGATCTGGCCGAAATCGGAGACGTTGTCGCGGAACGTCTGCTCGGTCCAGCTTCCGCTTTCACAATAGTCGTAGAACATGCGGGGAACGCGGCGTTCATAAATACGTTTGAGATCGTCGATGTTCGTGATGACGGGCATTGCACGTGTCCCTTCCGGAGATCGGTAAATTTTCGTTACCAATTCCGCCACGCACCGGCAACGCGTTAATTCGCGCCTGGTTGGTTCGAAGTCTGGCCGCCGCGCATGGCGTGCCGGAGATGTCGCTGATCCGCGCGCCGAGGGTGCTGGATCGCCGCGAGTGGAACAAGATGTGCCCAAAGCCGGAGGATGGCCGGTCAAAGACGGTGGACCGGGCCGGGCGTGAGCTGTGCTTTGCCTGTGTCGTCTTTCAGGAGCCGATCCTCTTGCGACTTCCGGGAGAATTCGGCACGGATCGGCTGCACGGGATCAGGCCGGTTCTGACCGACTGGCGCAGGTTTCCGGACGGGACTCGCGAGGGGGGTGTGAATGTATTTCGACGACATGGCCGTAGGGTTTCGCTACGAGACCGGGACAAGGACGCTGACGCAGGACGAGATCGTGGAGTTTGCCCGCCAGTGGGACGCGCAACCCTTCCACATCGACGAGGAGGCGGCCAAGGCGTCGCCCTACGGCCGGATCATCGCCAGCGGCTTTCACACGCTGCTGACAGCCTTCAACCTGACGCTGGAGGCGAGCGACTGGTCCGACTCCTCCATGGGCTCCCCGGGAATGGAGAATATCCGCTGGAGCCAGCCGGTCTATCCCGGCGACACGCTGCGGGTGCGGGCGGAGGTGGTCAAGGCCACGCCGTCGCGGTCGAAACCGGACCGCGGCTTCGTGGACGTGGACTACGAGATCGTGAACCAGGACGACGCGGTGGTTGCCTCCTACCGCGCGACGCATATCCTCCGGCGGCGCGGCTGAGGCGTCGGGGGTGGTCAGACGGAGTGCGCGCCGTCCGCCAGCGACTTGACGAAGTCCAGAACCTCCACCGGTGCATCGCCGCGGCCCACCCGCTCCACGATGGCGGAGCCCACGACGGCGCCGTCGGCGACTTCGGCGATGGCGCGGGACTGCTCGGGCGATCGGATGCCGAACCCCACGACGACCGGAAGGTCCGTCTGCGACTTGATGCGGGCGACTTCGGGTCCTACGTCGCCCGCCTGCGCGGCGGCCGCGCCGGTGATCCCGGTGATGGAGACGTAATAGACAAAGCCGGAGGTGTTCTGCAGCACCCGCGGCAGGCGTTTGTCATCAGTCGTGGGCGTGGCCAACCGGATGAAGTTCAGCCCCGCCGCCTGAGCTGGGATGCAAAGCTCGTCATCCTCCTCCGGCGGCAGGTCGACGATGATCAGCCCGTCGATCCCGGCCTCCTTCGCCTCCGCCAGGAAGCGGTCGACACCGCGCGAATAGATCGGATTGTAATAGCCCATCAGCACGATGGGCGTCGTGTCGTCCGCCTCGCGAAATTCGCGGGCCATCTCCAGCGTGCGGGGCAAGGTCATTCCGGCCTCAAGCGCGCGCTGGCCGGCAAGCTGAATCGTCGGTCCGTCCGCCATCGGATCGGTGAACGGCAGGCCCAGTTCGATGATGTCGACGCCGGCGTCGGGCAATCCACGGACCACCTCCAGCGCGGTGTCGTAATCGGGGTCGCCAGCCATGACATAGGCTACGAAGGCTTTCTTCCCTTCCGCCTTCAGCGCGGCAAACTTGGCGTCGATACGGCTCATGAACTGTCCCCCGTCCGGTCTCAGCGCGTCATGCCGAAATCCGGGGCCGAGTGCAATGGGTCAGCTCGCCATCCGCTTG
>CBDUPF010000165.1:0-9025 GCA_965369035.1 uncultured Aliishimia sp. | reverse complement strand
CCGATCCGCTCGAGGGCTTTGGAAAGATCGGCTTCGGAGACAGAGTGAACCGGGTGTGTTGGGTTCGGCTTGGCCATGGAGCTCGTCCTTTGGGTCAGGGTCTGAGTTGCAAAGGACAAGAAAGCACGTTTTCCCCTCTTTCGGTATACGTTACAGCCCCGATTGACGGGGAGTTCACCAGGCAGAGCCAAGACCTGCCGACCGTCGAGGAGATCAGACCGTGTCGGCCTTCGAGGCAAGGTCAAGCAGCCACTTGGCGAATGCTTCTTCGCTCACCTTATCGGCAGCAAGGTCTTCCATCATCCGAACGCCCATACCGGGATCGGGTCGCAGAAACACCCCATTCAGCCGCAAGAACGTGAAGGCGGCCACGAAGGCCGTGCGCTTGTTGCCATCGACAAAGGCGTGCGCCTTGGCAATGCCATAGGCATAGGCGGCGGCAATCGCGAACACGTCCGCGTCCTCGTAGGCCGCACGGTTCATCGCCCGTGTGCATCCCATTTCCAGGAGCGCCGGATCGCGAGTCCCGGGCGCCCCGCCGTGACGCGCGATCTGTCGATCATGCACTACGCGCAAGGCCGCCAAGGGGACCCAAGCCCATGTGCTCATGCAAGCGCTTGGAGCAGATCGCGATTCTCATCCATGACGACTTCGGCGGCTTCAAGCGCGGCCAGCACATCCGGGTTTTCCGTCATCAGTTTCAGCCCGCCATCATCTGTGCGCACCGCATAGAGCGTATCGCCCTCCTTGGCGTCCAGCAGGGCAAGCATCTCCGCGCTGAGCGTCATGACGGCGGAATTGCCAACTTTTCGGATCTTGACTTCAATCATATCAGGTCCCGCATGGTTATACAGATGTATATACGGAGCACAGGCGCGAGGTCAAGATTTCGCGCGGTGCGTCTCGTCGATCGACGCCTGCACCTGTTGCATTGCCCTTCAGGCGCGGCATCGAGGTCGGTATGATCAAGGTACCCCGCTATCCGAGACGTTGAACCTGATCGACTTGGCACTGCGCTTGCACCTTGTTGCGGGAGCAGCCCGGCGATCCAAGTTTTGCGTCGGACGTTTCAAAGAGAGTCCCAGAATGCCTCGGCCGCGGGACCCAAGTGGCGATCTTCTGACCGGATCTTGAGCAATTGGCGTTGGCTCTTTGGATCCGTCGGCATCAGGAAGGCCAGCTCGTCGGGCTGGTGACGGGTGGCGCTGCGCGGCAGTACCGTGGCTCCGAGGCCGGCGCGAACGAAGGACAGCAGCGCGGTCGTATTGCGGGCCTCGAGATTGCACGCCGTCAGCAATCGCTGCACACTGGAATGATCCACCAGATGGCAGAGCGGGTTTGCGATGATCGGTTCCCGCTCGAGCAGGGTCCACGAGATCCCCGGGGTGTTCGCGGCAGCACGCGAGATCGGGCCATCTCTTCGACACACTATTCCGAGATCGTCCTGCAGGATGACGTTGCCGTCCGCCGGGTCGCCGGTCGCCGCGGACAGGATGCCGATATCGGCGGCGTCGAGCTTGACCCGTCGGCGTACCGCCGCACTGTCCACGTCGCTGATTTCGAGCCTTACGTCAGGTCGGATGCGTCGGAACGCGGCGATGACCCCCGGCAGGACCGTGACGGTGGCCGACGGCACCACGGCGATGCGGACGGTGCCCGCCGTGGAGATCGCGTGCCGTCCGATCGCCTCGATGCTGCGTGCGAAAGCATCCGTCGCGCGGCTGCTTTCCTCCAGTACGAGTTGACCCAGCGGCGTCAGTCGGTTCTTTCGGTCGGTTTCGAACAACGGTGCACCGATGTGGGCTTCCAGCTGCGCAAGCGTCATCGACACGGCCGAAGGCGTGCGGGCGAGCAGCGAGGCGGCCGCAGTGAGCGATCCTTGTTCGGCGACGATCCGAAAGGTGCGCAGCATTTCCAGCTTGATCGCCATTTCAGTTTTCCTGAAATAATCTTCAGTTCTTCAAGATTGCCTGAAATACCACTCTTCGTCTAGGACTGATGTCAAGCAGGACGAGGATGAGCTATGCAAACCGGACTCTATATCGACGGTCGCTGGGAAACCGGCGCAAGCGAGATCGAAAACCGCAACCCTTCGGACGTGTCGGATCTGATCGGCAGCTATGCGCAGGCCGGCGCGGATCAGCTGGACGCCGCACTGGCCGCCGCGGGCACGGCGCAGAAGGCGTGGTGGTCCGCGGGCATTCAGAAGCGCCACGACGTGCTGATGGCTATCGGCACCGAACTGATGGCGCGCGCCGAGGAAATCGGACGGATCGTGTCGCGCGAGGAAGGCAAGCCGCTGGCCGAAGGCAAAGGCGAGGTCTATCGCGCAGGGCAGTTCTTTACCTATTACGCCGGCGAATGCCTGCGCAATCAGGGCGATCTGGCCGAGAGCGTCCGTCCCGGGGTGGAGATCGACGTGCGCCGTGTGCCGATCGGTGTGGTGGCCATCATCTCTCCCTGGAATTTCCCGGTGGCTACTCCCGCGTGGAAAATCGCCCCGGCGCTGGCGTTTGGCAACGCGGTGGTCTGGAAACCCGCCAACCTGACCCCGGCAAGCGCGGTTGCCCTGACCGAGATCATCGCGAAACAGGATATTCCGGCAGGCCTCTTCAACCTCGTCGCCGGTCCGGGCCGCGATGTCGGCCAGCGTCTGGTGGAAAGCCGCGACGTTGCGGCGATCAGCTTTACCGGCTCGGTTCCCGTGGGCCGCGGCATTGCCGCCTCTGCCATCCAGAACATGACCAAGGTGCAGATGGAGATGGGGTCAAAGAACCCCATGGTCATCATGGACGACGCCGATCTCGATCTGGCGGTCGCCTGCGCGTCTGGTGCTGCCTTCGGGGCGACGGGCCAGAAATGCACCGCCGCCTCCCGGCTGATCGTGCACGAGGCGATCCACGATGCCTTTGTCGAGAAGCTGGTGAAGGCGGCCGAGGCGCTGAAGGTCGGTCACGCGCTGGCAGAGGGCACGCAACTCGGCCCCGTGGTGAGCGAAACGCAACTGAACCAGAACCTCGACTACATCGATATCGGCAAGAGCGAAGGCGCCGAACTGCTGACCGGCGGCACCAGGCTGGAGCGTCCGACCGAGGGTTACTACATGGCCCCCGCGGTCTTCGCGGGGACGCGCAACGATATGCGCGTCAATCGCGAAGAGATGTTCGCGCCGATCACCTGCGTGATCAAGGCCGGCAGCTACGACGAGGCGTTGGCCATCGCCAATGACACCGATTTCGGCCTGACCGCCGGGATCATGACCCGCTCGCTGTCACGCGCCAGCCATTTCCGCGCAAACATGCGCGCCGGATGCGTGATGGTGAACTTGCCGACGGCGGGTACCGATTATCATGTCCCCTTTGGCGGACGCGGTGCGTCGTCCTACGGTCCGCGCGAGCAGGGCACCTATGCCGCCGAGTTCTACACCACGGTCAAGACCGCCTATGTCGCGGCAGGGGAGCCGGCATGAGCGTGCTGATCGACGGGCTGCAATACGCCAACTGGTCGGAGAAGATCTTCCGGCAGATGCGTGCGGGCGGGGTGGACGCGGTGCATGTGACCATCACCTACCACGAGACCTTTCGCGAAACCGTGCAGCAAATCGAACGCTGGAACCGTTGGTTCGAGCAGTACCCAGACTTGATCTTCCAGGGCCGCACCGCGGCGGACGTGACGCTGGCGCAAAAAACGGGTCGCACCGCGATCTTCTTCGGCTCGCAGAATCCATCCTGCATGGAGGATGATATCGGGCTGGTGGAGATCCTGCACACGCTGGGTCTGCGCTTCATGCAGCTGACCTACAACAACCAGTCACTCCTGGCCTCGGGCTGCTACGAAGACGATGACACGGGCCTGACTCGAATGGGTCGCGAAGTGGTGACCGAAATGAACCGGGTGGGCCTCGTGGTCGACATGAGCCATTCCGGCGAGCGTTCGACGTTGGAAGCGATCGAGCATTCGACCCGACCCATCGCGATCACCCATGCCAACCCCGCCAGCTGGCACCGGGCACTGCGCAACAAGTCCGACACCGTGCTGAAAGCATTGGGCGAAGGCGGCGGGATGCTGGGCTTTTCGGTCTATCCGCATCACCTGAAGGGCGGCAGTGCCTGCACCCTTCAGGACTTCTGCGACATGATCGTGCGGACCGCCGACCGGATGGGGCCAGCCCATGTCGGGATCGGCACCGACCTCTGCCAAGACCAGCCCGACAGCATCGTGGAATGGATGCGCATGGGTCGCTGGACCAAGCAAATCGACTATGGCGAAGGCAGCGCTACGGCGGCCGGGTTTCCGGACATGCCGGAATGGTTCGCGCATAACGGCGATTTCGGGACCATCCGGAGCGGATTGCGCGCCGCCGGCATGAGCGACGCGAACGCGGACGCAGTCATGGGAGGAAACTGGCTGCGGTTCTTCGAGACAAGTTTCGGCGCACTCCGCGGCCCGAAAGACACCGTCGCACGCGCCGCGGAATGACACCTCCCGCTGGAGGCGGGAAAAGATTTTTTTTGGGGAGGATAACCAATGACCGATACGACCGAATATGGCGGCTTGACCGCCAGTCTTGGAAGGGTGGACAAGCCCTTGTTCGCCATCACGGGAGGCTTCATCGCGCTGTTCTGTGCGTTGGCGCTCTACGACATCGACCTGTTGTCGCGCATCGTCGACCGGGGGTTCAACTTCTCCGCGACGTATTTCGGCCTTTACTGGCAGGTGTTGCTGCTGGCCACCTTCCTGATCGGGCTGGTGCTTTGCGTGCTGCCCGGCGCCAAAACCCGCATGGGCAACCTCGCCGCTCCCGAGTTCACGGTATTCCAGTGGGGATCGATGATCATGTGCACCCTGCTGGCGGGCGGAGGAGTGTTCTGGGCGGCCGGTGAACCGATTGCCCATTACCTGTCCACGCCCCCTCTCTTCGGCGACCTGAGCGCCGACCCCAACGCGCAGGCCAACGCCGCATTGGCGCAGAGCTTCCTGCATTGGGGCTTTCTGGCCTGGGCCATTCTGGGATCGCTGACCACGGTGATGCTGATGCATTACCACTACGACAAGGGCCTGCCGCTCGCGCCACGCACGCTGCTTTATCCGCTGTTCGGCGACCGGGCGGTCAACGGTCCCATCGGCCTGATCGCGGATGCCTCGTGCATCATTGCGGTGGTCGCGGGCACTGTCGGTCCGATCGGTTTTCTGGGCTTGCAGATGTCCTATGGCTTGAACGCGCTTTTCGGCATCCCGGATACCTTCGCGACCCAGACCGTGGTGATCCTGGCGCTGGCCAGCCTCTACACCGTCTCGGCCGTCACCGGCCTGTCGAAAGGCATCCAGCTCTTGTCCAAGATCAACGTGATCCTGGCCTTCGTGCTGTTGGCCTTCATGCTCATCGCCGGCCCGACATTCTTCATCTTCGACGGCTTTTCTGGTGGCATGGGCGTCTACCTGTCGAACTTCTTCGACATGGCCCTTTACCGTGGCGAGGCGGGCCTTTTCGGAGAGCCGGGCTGGCTGGGCTGGTGGACCGTGTTCTTCTGGGGCTGGTTCATGGGCTACGGGCCACTGATGGCGATCTTCATCGCGCGCGTCAGCCGTGGCCGGTCGATCCGCTCGATCATCCTGATGCTGTCCATCGTTGCGCCCATCGTGACCAACTTCTGGTTCACCATCATCGGCGGCACCGGCATTGCGCTGGAACAGATGACTCCCGGCGTGATCTCGGGGCCCTTCGAGGGCTTCAACCTGCCAGCGGGCTTGCTGGCAACCACCCAGGCGCTGCCGATGGGCTTCCTGCTGTCGCTGCTGTTCCTGGTGCTGACGATGATCTTCGTGGCCACCACGAGCGACTCGATGAGCTACGTGATCGCGACCTCGATGTCTGACGACAACCCGTCGGCCGCGCTGCGCGCGTTCTGGGGGCTGGCCATGGGCGTCATGGCGCTGATCCTAATCTCGACCGGGTCGGGAGGGATCGGGAAGCTGCAAAGCTTCATCGTGGTCACTGCCGTGCCCGTGTCGCTGGTGCTGCTGCCCTCGCTGTGGGACGCACTGCGCATCACTCTGATGCTGGGCAGGAAAGCCTGATCACCTATCAATCGGCGCAGTCGGAGAGACGCCGCCCGCGCCATGACACGCAGACCCGCGAGGATACCATGGATTGTGCTTCTCTGAACCCGATGCCCGAGGCCGCCGCGTTCCGTCGTCCGCCGTCGCAGGTGATGCGCCTGGCGCGGATGGGAAGCGCGCACCCGACGCGTCTGTCCTTTCTCCGAAACCTCCTGCGCCGGGTGACCCGCGAAGGCTGGACGTTCGACCGCCCGGTCTGGGAGATTGATGACAAGGGCGTCGGACGCGCCGTCTATCGCGCCGCAGGGCCCGATCGCACTTACTGCCTGGTGGCTTTCGCCCATGACCTGCCCGACGAGATGCGCTCGGACCGCGTGATCGCCACGGCCTGGGATGCGACCTTTACCCTTTTCGACGGTGAACCCAGCACTGCTGACCTGGACCGCCTTCAGGCCAATGTGCCGTTGCAAGAGGCAGGTCGTATCAGCCCGCGCGAACTGTCTCTCAGCCGCGCCAACCGCTCGGTGCGGCTCTTCGCCCATGTCATCGAGCGGCTGGCGGAAGGTCTGCAGCCCGACATGGCGGAGGTCGAGGCTGTCGGATATCTGATGCGGACCACAGCCGTCTACGGCTCGGGCAAGTTCGGTGCGGCCGATCGCGCGGCCATTGCGGACCGGCCGGAACTCAGCGCACCGTTTCAGGCGGAGATGCTCTCGGTCTGGTTGACGCGGCAATTCACCGTGGACATCGCCGAACACCTGGCCGCCATGCGCGGCGGTGCAACGGCCGTGCGGCTCGATCCCGCCATCAGGCAAGGGCTGGGTGTCGGCAATTCCACTGGGCTCGGCATGGCGCCGTTCCTGGTGCGTCACCCGGTCCTGCTGAACAACTGGATGATGGCGCGCGAGGAAGCAATTGCACGCGTCCGATCGCAAGACACTGCGGATCGCGAAGCCATAGCGGGATTCCGCACCGCCCTCGCGGAAGCTCGGGAGAACGCCAGGCTTTGGCATTCGACCCATCCGATCCAGATCGGGAGACTGGACGCACTGCGCCATGACCTTTCCCGTCTCGCCGACCGGACCGCGGACTGGCCCGAGCCCGGTGCGAACAGGCCTTGGGACACGCTCTGGCGCTGGGGCGAAGCCGAGTTGTCGCTGGAAGGGCAAGAGGCGCTGTTGGCGCTGATGCTCGAGCCGCATGGCGACCTTGTCGACGGGCTGGCCGATTGCATGACGGCGGATGAAAAGGCCTCGTTCCGGCTCGATGGTGCGATGACGGTGGCGTCGCTTTCGGCAATCCTGCAGGACCATTACGACTGGGCACTGGCCATTGACTTCGACCGGCCGGAAAACTCCGCGCGGTTCTGGTATGTCTCCGAGGAAAAGCTGGAACCGCGTCTCGGCAATCGGTTCGAGGAAGATGGCGCCACGCTGGAGCAGCCGTTGTGCATCGCGCGGCTGGCGCGCGACTTGCATTCTGCGCTGGCCGACTGGCCCGACGACGCGCCGCTGGCCGCGTTCCTGCTCGCCCACCCCGAGCATCGCTTCATGGCGCGACGTGCGCAGATCGTGCGCAGGCACCCCTATGCCGAGGTACACGACAACCTGATCGCTGAAACGATGCTGCCCATCGACCTGATGCGCTGCAAGCTGGCTTTCTTCGGCGCCAGCCGCTTTGATCCCCGGTCCGACAAATGGGTGCGCATCAGCCTGTTTCAGGGGCTGCCCTATCCGTCCGACGTGACCCCGGGAGGCTGGACATGACCACTGCGCATTATCAGGACGTGGAACCCAACGACCCGACGAGGTCGGGCCCACCGGTGCCCGCGCACAATGGCGCGCGCCTGTCGCAGAACGAGATCGAGCAACTTTGTCTCAAGGCCGCCCGCGGTGCCGGCATGAGTTGGGGGCTTGCCGAGGAGGCCGGCTTTGCCGCGGCCTGGCTCGCGATGCGCGGTCTGGATGGGCCCGGCATCCTGTTGCTGCAACTCCAGGGTGCGATGGGCCATGCCTGGCACGAGATATGCCCCGTCGTTGCACCGGGACGCTTTCAGGCAGTGAACGGCGGCAGTCTCTGCCCCATCGCCCTTGGCTCGGCCTTGTGCGACCATGCGGGCCTGCCGCAAACGGCGATGGACGAAACCGCCCTTCGGATCGGTCCGGTAAATCATCCCGTCCTGCTGCTGCCATTCCTGGCTGATCTTGCCAGCATACGGGGCTGCTGCGTGCGACTCGACTGGCCTCGCGGCACGGTTCTGGTGACCGCGGATGGCAGGATGTCCGGTGATCCCGCAATACTTGCGAAAGAAACCTGCCTGGATGCCAAGCTGTCCGTCCAGATAACCGCTCCGGATGAGCCGCCGGCGCCTTGCGAACCGCTCTACTTGCCGGCGGAAACCCTGAGCGGTCTCAATGCCTTCGCGCTGCGCACGACCGTGCCGGCCTCCGAAGCCTCGCGCGCTGGTGCCGGCGCCGCGGTTGGCGACAATGACTGACCAAAGGAACGAACTCGAATGACCCTCCAAAGATTGAATCCGGGACCTCGCATGAGCGAGGCTGTCCGCATCGGCGACATCGTGTTCCTGGCAGGGCAGATTCCTGGCGATCTGACTGGCGACATCGCCGCACAGACTCGCGAGGTGTTGGACAACGTCGATGCCGTGATGGCCGAACTGGGCGGCACCAAGGCCGATATCGCCTCGGTCCAGGTCTGGCTCAGCGATATGGCCGATTTTCAAGGCATGAACGCGGTCTGGGACACATGGGTCGATCCCGCCAACCCACCGGCTCGCGCAACCTGCGGCGTGGCTCTCGCACGCCCGGGGATGCGCGTCGAAATGATCGCGGTCGCTCGCGTTCCGGAGTAAGGCTGCCGCGACCGCAACGTGCGGCGGGCGATGGGATTGGCGCCAAGCGGCAACATGGACATGCCCCGAACATGGGTAGGATGCCGCTCTCCTCTG
>CBDUPF010000164.1:0-9044 GCA_965369035.1 uncultured Aliishimia sp. | reverse complement strand
TGATCATCCTTGCCCGAGCCACTGCCGGAGCCGCTGCCCGAACCACTGCCGGAGCCATGATCGTCCTTGCCCGAACCACTTCCGGAGCCGCTGCCGGAGCCATGGTCGTCCTTGCCCGAACCACTTCCGGAGCCGCTGCCGGACCCACTTCCCGATCCGCTGCCGGAGCCGTAATGGGACATGCCCGAACCGCTGTCATCCTTGCCGGAACCGCTTCCCGATCCGCTGCCGGAGCCGTGGTCGTCCTTGCCGGAGCCGCTACCGGATCCGTCGGACCACGTCTTGTACCAGTTTGCCCATTTCTTGCTGACTTGACCGGAAAGATAGCTGGATGAGAACGACATGTTTTTTGTTTCCTGACTTCTTGCTCAATACCTGTCCGGCACATTGCCGGGTGCGAAAGCGGTCGCCCCCGCAGGGACTTCCACTGAATATCTGGGAAGGTCGGATTTCGACGTTCGATGGCCGAAGAAGCGTTCAGCTTCCTCGACATCCACATGGCTCATACGGAACGAAAAAAACCGTTCCAGAACAAACGACCAGTAAATCTGTCCCCCAAAACCCCACAACCTGAGCCAGTAGCCCGGCTGATTCATGCTTCAGCTTACATTGGATTTTCACGAAATCGAGAGAAAATTGTTAATGAAGGTTAACATTTCTGGCGGCGGCACCGGGCATGCGGTGGTCAGAGGACACGGACGCAACGGTTTGCGCGTTCTCAAGCCGACTCGAAATGCGACTCCAGGTCGCGGAACCAACCGACAAGCGGGCGTGTGTGCGACAGATGATCCGCCCAGAAAGCGCCGCGCCAGACCTGCCGGCGGGCACAGCGCAGGGTGACGCCCACCTTGTCGCCTTCCAGACAGCGGGACATCGACCACCAGGAGCCGTCGGCCTTGTAGCGTACAATCAGGCTGAGGCGCACGACCGTGTGGAATACGGCCATGGCGGCAAAATAGTCAAACGCCTCGTCCACCGTCTCGAAGGCGCCCGCAAACCGGGGCAGATGCCGGTTCAGGATTTCCTTTTGCATCTCGGGTTTGAAGGTCACGAATTCATCGCACAACAACCAGATCAGGTCGTCCACCGCATTGCGGGCCCCGCTATGCTCCCAGTCGAACCAATAGGCCTGGCCATCGCGCAGCAGCGCGTTGCCGGGCCGCGAATCCCATTTGACGAATGTCGGCTCCCGTACCCTGAGCAGGGTCTGCAACGCCTCGACCTCATAGGTCGGTAGTTGCAGACCGAGCGCCGCATCGATTTCGGCGGGGCATCTGACGAAGCCTTCGATCCAGTCTGGATCGGCACCGATGACTTGCGCTCGCTCCGCGAGACCGGAAGCCGCTGCGGCTTCATGAACCCGCGCCATGGCGTCGACCGCCTGGTCCAGGGCGTCCGCAATGGCATCGGGGTTTCCCGAGACCGTGTGGAGATGTTCGGACAGCCGCGTCTCACCCAGGTCCTCCTGAAGCATGAGATCACCGCGAACGGCCAGAACGCGCGGCACCGGGCCGCCGTGTGCCGCCAGTGTCCGCATCACGTCTATCTCATGTTCGCGCCGCTCATCGCTGCGGCGCCGAGTGGCGATGACCGAAGACCCATCGTCGAACGTCAGACGAAAACTCTTGCGCGTCTTGCCGCCCGGAAACGTGATCTGATCGACCTTTCGGCCGGTCATTTTCTTTACAGTGGCAATGAGGTTGCGGCGTTCGGCTCGGTTCAAGGTTCTGTTCCGCTTGCAAGGTTCACGATCGGCACGATAGCGACCCGTGGCGCCAAGTTCCATGCAGGACGCGCAACCGAGATTAACAGCCGAAAGCTGCCCGGCACCGACAGGGTCGTCCCCCCGCTCAAATGCACGAGGTCGCCCACGATATCTCGCCCGTAGCCGGAAAAGAACCTTGATTGAGGGCCATTCGATTCAGCCGGTCGCCGGATGAACCCGGATCTTTTCCCTCGAAAGCGGTCCGGCAGGTTCGGACAGATCATAAGTGACCAGTGGTCCATCCTTGCCCGCGGAATAGTCGAGGCAAAGCGCATTCCGAGCCTGCAGGATCGGGTCGCCACTCAGCCAGTAGTGCCCGAAGAACACCGGTCGCGCAGCGGCTGGATAGGTCTGTGCCGAAAGCGTCTCCGGCAGGTTCTCGTCTGGCAGGTCCTCAACCGATGGCACGGAGATCGCGATGTCACGCCAGGTCCGTGCAGCGGCGTTCCACCATTGCAAGCGCACATGGTCCCGCTCCGTCCCGTCCTTGTCCGTAAACGACCAGCCGTCCGGTAGCCGCTGCTCCGGCCCCTTGGTGATCTGCTCGGCCAGGATGAACATCTCGTCGGCTTCGTCGCGATCGGCTGCTCGGATCAGCTGTTCTTCGGTCAACACGCCATGCCGGGTCAGCGCCTTCAGCCGGTCCAATGAGGCGTTGATCCAGCAGGCGTGCACGGCACGAAAGCCGTCCTCCTCAAGAAACAGCGGCAGGCCACGCATCCAGTCCAGAACGTCGCGCGTCTGGGGATCGCCGGGCGGAAACTGGTCCAGGAACGTCCGGTGCTGTCGGATGTTCTTCGGCGAATGCGCACGAAGCGGCCGGCCATCATCGGGGTGCATCGTGTGGAAGTGCAGCGCGTTGAGTTCGTGATTGCCCATGATCGCCTTGGCCTTGCCAGAATCGACAAGTTCGCGGACGGTCTTGAGAACAGCCCGATTGTCCGGACCACGGTCGATGAAATCTCCCAGAAAGACGATATGTCGATCCGGATCCGGGTGGATCCAGCCGAACGCACTCCGCCGCCACCGCAGCCCAGCGAGGGCATCGTCGAGTTTGGCGGACTGGCCGTGAATATCTGGAATGATTTCAAATGGCCTCATGCGGGCATCCTGGAATTGTTCTCGGTACCTGGTTTGGCTCCGCCTGCGCATCGATCTGAACCAAGTTTCTGACCGCAATCCGCGCTTTTGCAATGCCTGCCATACGTTCCTGCGCACCTATCCCCGCAGCATCGATGTTAGCGGGTCAAGATGTACGCCGATATCCGCAGTTCCTTGCCACTGGCGGAAAAACTCGGCCCCTGAGCTTTCCACAACCCCGTTGCGGGTCTGCGCGATACCGCAGGTCACGGTTTTTCCGACCTGATCCGGAGTGCTGAACCGGTCAGAACTCACAGGTGTATGTCAACCGCGGAGACGGCCGCTTCTGTCCCGGGAACGCTCTTCAACGATTGGTCCGTACCCCCTGCCCTGACCGGCACACCGGCCCCTACCGCTTCACGATCCGGTTCCTCAGCGTCCCGATCTTCTCGATGGTCAGCGCGAATTCGTCGTCCGGCTGCAACCGCTTGCCGATCTCTAGACCGCAGCCCGTCCCCACCGTCCCCGACCCGATGACCTCACCGGGATAGAGCGTTTCGGAGGCCGAGACATGCTCGATGATCCGGGCGAAATCGTGATGCATCTCCCGGCTGTTGCCGCCGCCCCAGCGCTCCCCGTTCACATGCGCCTCCATTTCCAGCGCGGCCGGATGCGGGACCTCGTCGGCGGTCAGAATCCAGGGTCCGAGGATATTGCCGGTGTCGAAATCCTTGCCCTTCGCCGGGCCGAGCTGCCCCGGCATCTCTTTCATCTGGGCATCGCGGGCGGAGACGTCGTTCAGGATCGAGTAGCCCCAGATATGGCCGGGCGCGTCGGCGGTGGATATGTCCCGCCCCTTGCGGCCGATGACGATCGCCAGTTCCAGTTCGATGTCGAGGAATTCCGCATAAGCGGGCCATTCGACATCTGTCCCGTGCCCGATGAACGACATCCGGTTGCCCTTGTAGTAGATCGGCTGATCGTACCAGACCCGCGGAATTTCGAAGGGACGTCCGGTCATCTTCTCCGCCTGCGCAAAGCTGTTCTTCAGGTGCGTTTCGAAGACCAGGCAGTCCCGGTACTGCACCGGCAGGATGGGGGGACAGAAACGCACCTCTTCCTCCAGCAGAATGGCCCGGTCGGACGCATCCTCCACCAGAGCCCGCGCGATGGAGAGCGCCTCCGCCCCGCCATAGATGACTGCCAGCATGTCGACGAACCAGGCTTCGTTCTCGCCCGCATGTTCGGCCGCCAGATGCAGGTCCAGCATTCGTCCCCCGCCCAGGTCGGCCACCACCAGTTCACGGCCTTCGTAGGCCACGGTTCCCAATCGCATGTCAGTCCTCCTCGAATATCGCCACGGCGCGGGTGAACCCGGCCGAGGCCGCGCGGATCTTGAACGGGAAGGCCGACACCGTGAAGCCGGTGGCCGGCAACTGGTCGAGATTGGCCAGCTTTTCGATCTGGCAGTACCCGCGGTCCATGCCCGCCCGGTGCCCTTCCCAGATGAGGCTCGCATCACCGGTCTCGGCGTATTTCTTCGCGGTGTGGGCAAAGGGCGCGTCCCAGCTCCAGGCATCCGTGCCGACCATCCGCACGCCACGCTCCGTCAGCCAGTTGGTCGCGGCCCGCCCGAACCCGCACCCCTTCAGCAGGTAGTCGTCCCGCCCGTAGGCCGCCCCGGCCGACGTATTCACGACGACGATGTCGAGCGGGCGCAATTCGTGGCCGATCCGTTCCAGTTCGGCCTCGATCTCCGCCGGCGTCACCACGTGGCCGTCGGGCTTGTCGCGGAAATCGAATTTCACGCCGGGACCATAGCACCATTCCAGCGGGACCTCGTCGATGGTGATCGCGCGTTTGCCGCCATCCATCGTGGAATGGTAGTGGTAGGGCGCGTCCACATGGGTGCCGCTATGCGTGGTGAGCTTCAGCCACTCGATCCCCCAGCCCTCGCCGCCGGGCAGGTCGTCCCTGGTCAGGCCGGGAAAAAACACCATCAACTGCTCGGCCGTCTGCTGGTGGTCGAAATACTCGATCTCCGGCAGCGCAGGCGGCGGGTCCGACGCGATGCCCGTTTCCAGCGGAACGGAAAGATCCACGAATCTGCGAGGCATTGTTGGCATCCTTTCAATTTCGACAGGTCAAGAAAACTGGCGGAGAGACAAGAACGGCGGCCGTCCCGCCGCATGATGCGGCCAGCGCGCCGGGCGACGCGAAAAGGCCGGTCATCGCACAAGACCGGTCGCGATGGACGGGAACAACAGGACGAGGCCCAGCACGGCCAGCATCATCAGCGCGAAAGGCGCGGCCCCGATGAAGATGTCCGTCAGGGAGACCGACGGATCGTCGAGCGTCGCCTTGATGACATAGACGGATATCCCGAACGGCGGGGTCAGCAACCCGATCTCCACCGCGAGCACGGTGACGATGCCGAACCAGACGAGATCGACCTGCATCGGGATCACCACGGGCAGCATCAGGGGGACGAGGATCAGCATGATGGAGGCGCTGTCGAGGATCATGCCCATCACGATCACGATGCCCACGTAAAGCAGCATGACACCCCAGAACCCGAGCTCCGCATTCGCGGCAAAGGCCCCCATTCCAGCGGGAACGCCCGACAGTGCCAGCATGCGCGAATACATCTGCGCCGCGATGATCAGGAAACAGACGGTGGCGGTCACAAGTCCGGTCTCGACCAGCACCGTCCAGAGCGCGCGGGGCGTCAGCCGCCCCATGGCAAACCCCAGGACCAGCGCGCCGATGGCTCCATCGCCCCGGCCTCCACCGGGGTGAAGACACCGGCATAGATTCCGCCGAGCACGAGCAGGATCAGCGCTGCGATGGGCAGGCCCTTGGCCGCCAGCACACGCGGGGGGAGCGCGCCTTCGGCAGCGGCGCGCGGCGCACCCAGGCTTCGGGGCAAGAAACTGGCCATCGCCACGATCCCCAGCCCGAAGAAGAGTGCGAGAAGCAGCCCCGGACCGATGCCGGCGATGAAAAGCTCCCCGATGCTCTGTTCGGCAAGGATGCCGAAGAGGATCAGCAGCAGCGACGGCGGGATCAGCATGCCCAATACCGAGGAGCCGGCGACCACGCCCACCGCGAAACGCGGAGAATAGCCGTGGCGGATCATCTGCGGCACGGCGATCTTGGTGAAGACCGCGGCCGACGCGATGGAAATGCCCGTGATCGCGGCGAAGATCGCGTTGGCGCCCACGGTGCCCACGCCCAGCCCGCCGCGGACCCGGCGAAAGACCGCGTTGGCCACGTCGAAGGCGTCGCGCCCGAACCCCGCTTCGCTCACCACGAAACCCATCAGCACGAAAAGCGGCACGACCCCGAAGAAATAGCTGGAGATTGCATCATTGGCGGCCAGCGCCAGCAGCTTCGACGCCAGCAGCGGCGAGCCCTTGATCGCCCAGACGCCCACGAAGGACGCCACCATCAGTGCAATCGGCACGAACATCCCCGCCATGACCGCCACGAACATGCCGGCCAGGGACAGGAGTCCGATTTCGAACGGTGTCACCGGTATCGTCTCCAGATCCGGGCCGCGAATTGCAGGACCAGCACCGTACCGCCGACCAGCAGGGTCAGTTTCACCGGCCAGACTGGTGCGGTGAAATCACCCACGGCGCCGATGTATTCCCCCGTGCTCCAGGCACGCGAAAAGATTGGCCAGGTGGTCTGCACGATCACCCAGATGACGGCCATTCCGACCAGATCGAAGATCGTCGCAAGCGCCCGGCCCAGGGCCGGCGCGGTCCGGTCCAGCGCGTTGAGCAGCCCCTCGGACTGCGTCATCCGGCCCGCACGCAGCGCCGCGGGGATCTGCAGGAAAACGATCGCGATGATCGACAGCGTGACCAGTTCCGGCACACCGGCCACCGGCGCGGCGAGCAGGTTGCGTCCCGCCACATCCACGCCGACCAGCACCATCAGCAGCAGGATCAGGATCGAACCCGCGACGTTCAGCCCTTGCGTGACCGTGTCCAGCAACCGGAGAAAGAAAGGATCCTGCCGCTGTGTGTCGTCCCGTGGCACCGACTCACTCGGTATCCCAGTTCCGCAGGGGCTCGGCCCCGGCGTCCCGCATGGCATTCATGTAGGTGGAGAGCACATCGGACGCATTCTTGCCTTGCGCATCCAGGGCATCGGCCCACTCGCGCGCGGCGTTGTCCATGCCCTCGGCCCAGGCCTGCCGCATCTCTTCGGGGGCATCGGTGATCGTGGCACCGGCCTCCTCCATCGCGGCGAACGCGGTCTCGACCGCCTGTTCGAGCTGATCCATGTACCATTCCTGCGCCGCGTCCGCGCCCGCATGCAGCGCCGCCCTGGCGCCGTCATCCAGGCTCGCGTACCAGTCCGCATTCGCGCAGAGCGATCCGGCATATTGCGCGCCCAGCCCCGCCCGCGTGATATGCGGCGCGACTTCATGAAGCTTGCCCGGGAGCGCGGCGGAGGCGAAGACGATCACCCCGTCGTAAACGCCGGTCTTGATCTCGTTGTAGTAGGTGGTGAGGTTGCCCGACACGCCCACGGCCCCCGTCCCCTCCAGCCAGTTGATCGCCGCGCCGGGCGCTGCGATCTTGCGGCCCTCCAGGTCGGCGAGGCTTTCGACCGGGAAATTCGTCATCAGCAGGTAGTCGTCGATCACGATGGGCGCGCCGAGATAGGTGACGCCATTGTCCGAATAGGGCTGCGTCATCGCGGGCAGGTTCTCGAACATGTCGTCGATGACTTGCCCGACCTTGCGCAGATCCGAAGAGACGAAGGGCGTGTAATAGGTGACGTTCTGCTCTGCCAGCTTGGCCGGGTCGAAAAGCGCCTGGCACGTGCCGATCTCCGCCAGCCCGGCCTCGACCGCCTCCAGTTCCTCGCCCACGCCAGCGATGGCGCCACCGTACTGTTCGCTGAAACTGATCGAATGGCCCGCGGCCTCCATCGCTTCGGTGGTCTTCGGAACGAAGACGTCGGAAATCATCCGGACCCAGCGAAAGACCGGCGGATGACCGGCGGCGATGGTGGCCGTGTAACTCTCGGCAGCAAGCGGCACCGCCCCAACTGCGGCAATCGCGGCGGCAAGGCGCAGCGTTCTGGATATCATGGAATGTCCTCCCTGTCGTTCCTGGTCGCCTCTGCGGGCAGTCACTGGCGAGCTTAGCCTTCGCAGACGCGCGTGAACAGACTGCTCGTGCAGCGATTCCGGCCAGTTCAGCGCAATGCGACCAGGTGATTGTCCCAGGCCCGGTCCGCGACCCGCCGGGGCCGCAGCCCGCCATCGACGTCGAGGATGCCGCCCAGCCCGTCCGTCATCAGGAACCCCTGCGGACCGGGGGCCAGACCGCAGGCATCGGCGCGCCGGTGGCTTGCCAGAAAAGCACCCGCCCGGTCGAAGACGTGCAGCCGACCGCCGCGCGGCGAGGTGATGCCCACGCGCGCCCCGGCGATCGCCACGCTGCCGGCATAGCCGCGCATCGCGATCTGTTCGGTCAAAGGCGCCGTCGCCAGAACCGGCCGTTCGCCCCGGCGATGCAACCCCAGCAGCGGTACCGGCTCTGCAGTGTCGCCTTCCCACTGCATGGCAAAGGCGACGGTTCCGCTCGCCGCCGCCAGATGCCGGATCGAGGCGCGGTGCAGCGCGGGGTCCAGTTCCACCAGTTCTTGCAGGCCGGTCTCCACGTCGACGTAGGCGAGGTTGGGCCGCATGGTGGCGAGGTTCAGCTTCTCGCGGTCATGGTCGGGATGAGTGCGGATGCCGCCATTGGCAACGGCCAGCACGTCCCCCGGCAGCGCGATCACCTCGTGTGGCCCGATGCCGTGGCTGGGCACCTCCCCGATGCGCCGCCACCCCTCGATCCGCGACCAGAGCCCGATACGCCCCTTTCCGGTCTCGAAGGCGTTTTCGGTGGTACAGAGGATGTCCCCGCCCGCGATGAAGGCGCCGTGGCCGTAGAAATGCCGCCCCGCAGGCGCCTCCAGCCGCGCGGCAACCGAACCGCGTGCGCAATCGATCACCAGGGCGAAGGTGCCGGGACGCCGGGCAAAGGCGACGGCCTCCGGCGCGGTCGGATGGGCCGCCGCCGCGTGGCCGCGATCAGGGATCGGGATACGGAACAAGTCCGCACCATGGCCGTCGAGCCCGTAGAGCGCATGGGTCCCGTCGGCATCCCGCGCGGCGGCGATCCACCGC
>CBDUPF010000163.1:0-9047 GCA_965369035.1 uncultured Aliishimia sp. | reverse complement strand
GGTCGTGTTCGCCATTCACACGTTTGTCCTGAAGGCCGCCGACGTGCCGGAGGTGCTCCAGGCTCCGGCGGGGGCCGGCGCATCGCGGTGATCCCTCGGCTAGGGCACTGGACGCCCTTCACCGTGCAGAAGCCTGCCGGGGCCGGGCGCGATCCGGAACGCGAGGTGCGGCTTCCGCCCGCTACTGGTCGATCTGCGCGGCCATGATTGCAATGGCCTGCTGGTAGACGGAAGCCGCATTCCACTGCTGGATCACCGCGTAGTTCGGCTCTCCCGGCTGGTATCCGCGCCCCGGCCGCCAGCCCTTCTGGCGCAGGAAATTGGCGGTCGAGGCCATTGCGTCGGTGAGGTTGTAGAAATCGACCCGGCCGTCCCCGTTCCCGTCCACCCCGTATTTCAGGGCGTTGCCGGGAAGAAACTGGGTATGTCCCAACTCCCCGTGCTTGGCGCCGCGCGTGGACAGGGTGATCGCGCCCCGGTCGACGAGTTTCAGCGCGCCGATCGCATGCGGGCGGAAGAAGTCCGACCGTCGGCAGTCATAGGTCAGCGTGATGATGGCCGATACGACCGAGCTGTCCCCCATGAAGCTGCCGAACCCGGTTTCCATTCCGTGGATTGCCAGCAGAATGCCCGCGGGCACGCCGTATTGCCGTTCCAGCGCTGCGTAGAAGTTCGGGTTGCGCGCCTTCCGCTTGCGGCCCTGCGATACGATGGTGCTGGCGCCGCGGACCTGCATGAACTTCTGCAGCGTGTATCGGAAACTCTTCTGATTGCGGTCGGCGGAGATGGTGGACGACGCGTATTGCGCCTGTGCCAGTGCCTGCAGGCCCGGGTTCCTGACGCCTTGCTGCCGCGCCTCCTGGGCGAATTGCTGTTTCCACGCCTGGAAGCCCGAGGCATCGTTTCCGCAGGTTGCGGACAGGCCCGCGGCGGGAAGGGCAAATCCGAAAAGCAGCGCCGCTGCGGTGCGGCCCAATCGAAATGTCATGGCGATGAACGATCCTCGTTGCGGGGACTCCCGAAGGGGAGTGTGCCATCGCACGGCCCGCAGGCCAAGCCCATAGCGGCGGCCCGACGCAAGGATAAGGTCTGCGCGAGTTGCACGATCCGGACACGCGCGGCCGCAACGAAAAACGGGCGCCCGCAAGGAGCGCCCGTTCGAGATCGTCAAGCCGCCGGTTTCAGCAGCTGTAATACATCTGGTACTCGACCGGATGCGGGGTGTGCTCGTAGACTTCGATCTCTTCCATCTTGAGGTCGATGTAGCCTTCGATCTGGCTCTTGGTGAACACGTCGCCGGCGAGCAGGAAGTCCATGTCCTTCTCCAGCTCGTCGATGGCTTCGCGCAGGGAGCCGCAGACCGTCGGAATGCCGGCCAGTTCCTCGGCGGGCAGGTCGTAGAGGTTCTTGTCCATCGCCTCGCCCGGATCGATCTTGTTCTTGATCCCGTCGATGCCGGCCATCAGCAGCGCTGCAAAGCACAGGTACGGGTTCGCGGACGGATCTGGGAAGCGGGCCTCGACACGCTTTGCCTTGGGGCTTTCGCTCCACGGGATCCGAACGCAGCCCGAGCGGTTGCGCGCGGAATAGGCGCGCAGCACCGGAGCCTCGAAGCCCGGGATCAGGCGCTTGTAGGAGTTGGTCGCCGGGTTGGTGAACGCGTTGAGCGCCTTGGCGTGCTTCAGGACGCCACCGATGAAGTAAAGCGCCTCCTGGGACAGGTCGGCATACTTGTCACCGGCAAAGAGCGGCTTGCCATCCTTCCAGATCGACATGTTGACGTGCATGCCGGTGCCGTTGTCGCCCGCGATGGGTTTCGGCATGAAGGTCGCGGTCTTGCCATAGGCGGCCGCCACGTTGTGGATGACGTACTTGTATTTCTGCAGCTCGTCCGCCTGCTTGGTCAGCGTGCCGAAGATCAGGCCCAACTCGTGCTGGCACGAGGCCACTTCGTGGTGGTGCTTGTCCACCTTCATCCCGAGACGTTTCATGGTGGAGAGCATCTCGGACCGCAGGTCCTGCGCCTCGTCGGTCGGGTTCACCGGGAAGTAGCCGCCCTTGATGCCCGGACGGTGGCCCATGTTGCCCATCTCGTACTCGGTGTCGGTGTTCCACGCGCCGTCGGTCGCATCGACCTCGAAGGAGACCTTGCGCATGGTGTTGGAGAACCGCACGTCATCGAACAGGAAGAATTCCGCTTCGGGTCCGAAATAGGCCGTGTCGCCGATGCCGGAGGAAATCAGGTAGGCTTCCGCCTTTTCCGCGGTCGACCGCGGATCACGGTCGTAGGCCTCGCCGGTGTCGGGCTCGACCACGGAGCAGTGAACGCACATCGTTTTTTCGGCGTAGAACGGGTCCATGTAGGCCGACGCGGTATCCGGCATCAGTTTCATGTCCGATGCTTCGATCGACTTCCATCCCGCGATGGAGGATCCGTCGAACATGAAGCCTTCCTCAAGAAAGTCCTCGTCCACCAGGTCCGCCAGCACGGTCACGTGCTGCAGCTTGCCCCGGGGGTCCGTGAAGCGAATGTCCACGTATTCGACATCCTCGTCCTTCATCGTCTTGAGCAATTCGCTTGCGCTCATAGTCTTCCCCTTCTGTCCTTGAATCTTGGGTGATTTACAGTGCGTCCGAGCCGGTCTCGCCGGTGCGGATGCGAATGGCCTGTTCGATCGTGGAGACGAAGATCTTCCCGTCCCCGATCTTTTCGGTCTTGGCGGCATCCACGATGGCCTCGATCGCGGCATCCGCCTGATCGTCGTCGAGCACGACCTCGATTTTCACCTTGGGCAGGAAATCGACCACGTATTCCGCGCCGCGGTAGAGTTCGGTGTGGCCTTTCTGGCGTCCGAATCCCTTGACCTCGACGACGGACAGGCCCTGGACCCCGACCTCCTGAAGCGCCTCCTTCACCTCGTCCAGCTTGAAGGGTTTGATGATCGCTTCGATCTTTTTCATAGAAATAGGCCTCCTCGCACCGCCGGTGTTCGGGCGAGCCAGACCACTTCCCGGCGGGTTGGTCTATCGGATAGGGTTTTTTGTCAGAAAGTGCCACTGGATTCCCCACGAGCGTGTGAAAATTTGGGCGGTGCGCACAGAAAATGGGCGAAATTGAATCGTGAGGGCTTCAGATGGAGCTTGTGACCGCCGCGCAGATGCGCGCAATCGAGACCGAGGCCATCGAGTCAGGCCGGGTGACCGGGATCGACCTGATGGAGCGTGCCGGGCAAGGCGTGGTGGAGGGGATTTTCGAGGAATGGCCGGAGATCGAGAAGGGCGGCCGCCGCGCATTGGTTCTTTGCGGGCCGGGCAACAACGGCGGCGACGGTTTCGTCGTGGCACGGCTGCTGCATGAGCGGGGATGGGACGTGCAGGTCCTTCTCTACGGCGACGCCTCCAAACTGCCGCCCGATGCGAAGTTGAACCATGACCGTTGGGTGGAGCTGGGTCCGGTTCGCCCTCTTGTCGATGCCGAGTTCGACGGCGACATCGATGTCGATCCGGGCGCCATCATCTATGTCGATGCGCTGTTCGGCACGGGTCTGACCCGGCCGGTCAGCGGACTCGACAACGTGGAGCGCGAATTGAAGCGCGCACATGCGCGGCCGGACCGGCACGTGGTTTGCATCGACATTCCATCGGGTCTCTGCTCCGACAGCGGTCGGTATCTTGGACGTGGCAGCGAAACGCCGCCCGGCGGTGTGATCAGGGGCGACCTGACGGTCACCTTCCACCGCGCGAAATGCGGGCATTACCTTGCCGATGGGCCCGACGCCTGCGGAAAACTCGTCGTCAAGGATATTGGTCTATAGCCTGTCCCGAGACAGACAGAATCCGGAGCCACCCATGCCCACGCGCCAGATCACCGAAGACGACATCCGCGACCTGACCAAGGCCGGGGCGCAGAAATACGACCACGGCCACGCGCTGATCGTCTCGGGCGGTCCCGGCAGGACCGGTGCGGCGCGGATGGCCGCCCGTGGCGCGCTCAGGATCGGGGCAGGGCTGGTGACGCTGGCCTGCCCGCTCCGCGCCCTGCCGGAGGCGGCGGCCCAGGTCACGGCCGTCATGCTGCGCGGTCTGGACGGGCCTTCCGGGCTGGGCGAGATCCTGGAAGACACGCGGCTCAACGCGGTCTGCCTCGGTCCAGGACTGGGGTTGAACCAGGTAACCGCCGAATTGGTGAGGGTCGTGCTGGAGACGCGGCGCGCTTGCGTGCTGGATGCCGATGCGCTGTCGCGCTTCCAGCGGATGCCGGAGTCGCTCTTCGGGATGTTGCACGAGGCGTGCGTTCTGACCCCGCACGGTGGAGAATTCGCGCGCCTCTTTCCCGATATTGCGGAGAAGCTCGACGCCCCGGCCGAAACCGGTCCGGCCTATTCGAAGATCGACGCCACGCGGGAGGCGGCGGCCCGTGCCGGCTGCGTCGTGCTGTTCAAGGGGCCCGATACCGTCGTCGCGGACCCCGAGGGCCGATGCTCGGTCAACACCGCAGCCTATGACCGTGCGGTGCCATGGCTTGCCACTGCCGGGGCGGGGGACGTGCTGGCGGGTTTCATCACCGGGCTGCTGGCCCGCGGCTTTTCACCGATGCGGGCGGCGGAGACGGCCGCCTGGCTGCACGTGGAGTGCGCACGCAGTTTCGGCCCCGGTCTGATCGCCGAGGATCTGCCCGAAGAACTGCCAAAGGTCCTGGCCTCTTTGCCGCAGCCAGCCTGAGGTCCGGCCGCGGCTTGGGACGCCCTCAGGCCACCGCGCGCCATGGCAGGCTCGCCGCCTGCGACGCGCCGAGTTCCAGCCCACCGGCGAGGATCACGCGCGGACGGTCGAACGTCAGTCGGAAGAGAACCAGCCGGCGCGGCCCAAGATCCGCGATCAGGCCGCCGTCGACCAGTTGCCCCGCAATCGGCATGGCCTGACTCTGACCGAAGAGCGCCTGCGCCTCCCGGCCGCGCACCAGTACCGGTTGGTCGGCGGGCAGGATCAGGTCCCGCGCCGGCCCTGCCTTGCCAAGGCAGCCCGCAGCGAACCGGATGGCCCGCGTGGTCCGGGTGACGGCCTGGACTGCTTCGAGCCGTGTCAGCCCGCCGTTGCGTGTGACGATAAAGTCGCCGGCACTCAGACATTCGACCGGCCTCTCGCCGTCGGCTGTCATGACTGGAAGGCCCACGGGAAACCCGTGGCACAATTCCTGCGCGTTTTCGGGGCGATGCTGCCCGCCCGCGACGCGCCCGACCGTTTTCGGTTTCATTGGCGTCTCGCTATATTTACTTGCCTCAATCGTGGCCGCAGATTACCCGCGCGTCGGCTAAAGTCTTGAGTTTTTTCCGGAACTTCTTCCGTACCCGGCCGAATGTTGCATCCGCGCCACCGTCGAGCGCGACCGTTCACACGCATTTTTCACTCGCACGCCCTTGGCTCCTTTGCTAACAGACGCGCCGATGCGGGTGTGGCGAAATTGGTAGACGCACCAGATTTAGGTTCTGGCGCCGCAAGGCGTGGGGGTTCAAGTCCCTCCACCCGCACCATCCCCGTTCTGATCGCGCGTCGCCAGCCGCCGGGATCAGGCTCGTCCGGCCACCGCGCACGTTTCCGCCGGGCCATAGGTCACCTCCCCGGTCAGATTCAAGGCGCCGACTGGCTGAGTGTGCGCGACGCGGTCAATGTGGGATGGATTTGTCGACGGGATGCCGCGATGATCTTCTCCCTCACGGTCCGACCCTACGGCCACATCGCGATAGGCGCGGCCGCCACGTAGGTCACGCAGACGGCCAGCGCGTCGCTGCGCCGACACCCGTGCGGACAAACTCAACGTCTCCGCATGGTATTTTTCGGACCGCTTGGTGACACAGTCACCGACAGGGGCGCGCGCGTCATGCCAAACCGACCGCAACATCAGGAGAATCGCCATGACACATGCCATGAACAGACCGGCCGACAGCTGGTCGCCTCTCTATTTCCTCGCATCGGTCGGGGCAGGGGGTCTTGCCGTGACCTTCTTCATGTATCTGCTGTTCTGGGTGCCGCATCCGGGGCGCCCGGTGCCGATCTTCGAGGACATCACAGCCGCCTTCGCGGGCGCGTCGCCCATGCTCGGCTTTGCCATCCTGCTTGCCGTCGCGGGCATCGCGGTTTTCGGGGGCATGAACCTCTACCTGCTGTTGTGGAACCTGCGGCGGGTCGGCGGGTTTGCGGCCTCGGACCGTGGCCGCGCGCTGATCGCGTCGAACGCGCAGACGCAGATGATGGCGATGCCGCTGGCGCTTGCCATGTCCGTCAACGTGGGGTTCATTCTCGGCCTCGTCTTCGTGCCGGGTCTCTGGTCTGTGGTGGAATACCTCTTCCCCGCGGCGCTTGTGGCCTTTCTCGCGATCGGGGCCCTCGCGCTGCGGCAACTCGGCGCGTTCGTCGCCCGCGCGATCGGGCAGGGCGGGTTCGACTGCAAGGCCAACAACTCCTTCGCTCAACTCCTGCCGGCCTTCTCGCTGGCCATGGTCGGGGTCGGTCTTTCGGCGCCCGGCGCGATGAGCGCGACGGCCCTCACGGCGGGCGTGTCTGTCGTTGCCTCGACGTTCTTTCTTGTCGCGGCCACCGTCATCGCCACGGTGGGCGTGATCCTGGGCCTGAGGTCCATGCTCGAAAACGGCGTGGCCGTCGAACAGGCGCCGACGCTGATGATCGTGATCCCGCTGATGACCGTGCTGGGCATCCTGCTCATCCGCCAGGACCACGGGCTGCATGTCCATTTCGAAAGCCATGGCAGCGCCGGCGACATGCTCGCCATGCTGACCCGGTTCATGTCGCTCGAGGTGCTCTTCGCGCTCTTCGGGCTGACGATCCTGCGGGCCACCGGCTACATCCGCCGCTTCATCGTCGGGCAGGAAGTGTCCGTCGGCAGCTACGCGCTGATCTGCCCGGGGGTGGCCTTGTCCGTGATGGGGCAGTTCTGGATCAACAAGGGCCTGGTCGCAGCAGGCCTCGTCAGCAAGTTCGGGGTCGGCTACTGGAGCCTCACGGCGCTGGCCCTGATTGCCCAGGTCGCGATGATCGTGCTGCTGATCGTTCTGAACCGGCGCCATTTCCGCCCCGTGCGGGAGATCGCCGGCGTCGCGGCGGAATAGTTCGCATCGGCCGCGACGTCCCGGCGCGGTTCATGGACATGCGCCGGGACACGCCCCATGTGTGAACTGCCGGACCGGAACCGTTCCGGCTGGCACGAGATACAAGGAACGGCCCGGCGCGCGTGCGGGGGCCGCATGAAACCGAAAGGAGACCCGAGATGTCGAAAGACAAGACCGTCGAATACCTGAAACGCGCCGTGAAGATGGAGATGACCGCGGCGCATCAATACCAGCTTCACGCCCACACGCTCGAGGATTGGGGGCTGACCAAGCTGGCCGCGATGATGCGCGAGGAGATGACCGAGGAACTGGGACATTCCGACCTCTTCATCGAGCGGCTGATGTTCCTCAAGGCCACGCCGGAGCTGGGCTTCGCGAAGGCCCCGCAAAAGGCGGAGAGCCTGCAGGGCATGTTCAAGGCCGACCTCGCCGACGAGAAAGAGGCGATCGAGGTCTATTCGGATGCCGCACGTCACGCCGCCGAGGTGGGGGACATCGGGACCCGGGTGCTCTTCGAGAAGATCGTCCTCGACGAGGAAGGGCACAAGTCCTGGCTGGAACTCCAGCTCGACCTGATCGACAGGCTGGGGGAGAAGTCCTACTCCGCGCGGCTGGTTTCGCTGGGCGAGGAGGCGAGCGACGCCTGACCCGCGGGGCTTTCGGGCGCCCCTGTCCTGACCGGGACAGGGGGTCCGGCCCGTATGACTGATCCGGATTCCGAGACGGCTGTCCGTTGAACTCCGGACCGGCCGGGACCAGCACGACGTGCCCCGGCCCGGAACAAGGCGCGCAGCGCCGCCGGGCCGCGCCCCCCTCCCGCATGGGAGGGCGCCCTTGGTCGTGCAAGGCAGACCGGCGCGGAGGGGACGTGCGTGGCTGCCATCAAGCGCTCGGGCCGGGTTAACAGCGCGAAGCGCCCCGGCCCAGCGGCGGCCCGTCCGCCGGGCTGCCGCTTTGTCGACGTTTGCGCGGAGCGGGGGCTGCGGATGTATGTGGCTGCTGTAAAGCGTAGCAGCCCGGGGATCGCGGCGGCATCCCCCGGGCCGCCGCAGGGCCTCCGTCGGTGCTGACTTGGCTGTCCGACTTTTGCGTGTATTCTGTATTCCGGATTGTGGGTTTGCGACTTTGCTGGATGACATTCTTCTTTTTCTGACCGAGTACACCGAAGAAGCAGGCGCGGCGGGCGGTATCGTAGCTGTGATCCTCTTTATTTGGGCGATTGTTACGAAGCCTTTCTCGCGCACTAAACCCACGGAACTCGCTCCAGAGACCATTGAACAACTCAAGCCGCCTCAAGCGAGTGACCGCACAAAGCTGGATGTTACGGAATTCATCCGTCTCCGCCGGGAAATCAAGGCGGACCTCGAAGAAGAACTGGCTGAGGCGACGACAGCGGAGAAGGAGCAACTCCGCGCGCGTATCGCGGAACTGGAACGCCAGATCGCCAATCCCGAGGAAGGGTTGGCCGAGGCGCAGAAGCGCATCGCCGAACTGGAAACCCTGCTGGAGCGCATGGGCAACGAGATCGGCGGCGACCGGATCGCCGAAGCCCGCGCGGCACTGGAACAGGGCGACTATTCTGTCGCCGACAAGATCTTCGCCGAGGTCGAGGCGCGGCAGGAACTTGAAGTTCAGCAGGCGGCCCGCGCAGCCTTCGGTCGCGGCGAAGTGGCCGAGGCTGAGGTGCGTTGGGCCGATGCAGCCGGCCACTATGGACGAGCCGCGCAACTGGCCGAGACGTTGGAGAACCTCTACAAGGCAACGCTCTATTCGCGGCTTTCAGGAGACTATAAGAAGGCTCTCCGCTTTGCCGAAGATATGGTCGCCAAGGCACGCGCCGAAAACAATCCACCGCAGCTCTCACGCGCGTTGGACCGACAGGCGACTGCGTTGCAAGATGTTGGTTGTTACTCTGACGCCGAA
>CBDUPF010000162.1:0-9100 GCA_965369035.1 uncultured Aliishimia sp. | reverse complement strand
CGTGCAGTGCGTGATGTGGGCAACGGCGGAGCTGGGGCTGGACGTGACCCGCATCGATTGCGGGGGAAGCTTCGGTGGGCTGGACACGCCCGAGTTCCGCGCGATGAACCCGAACGGGCGCATCCCGGTGCTGCAGGACGGAGATGTGACGGTCTTCGAGAGCGGCGCGATCCTGCGGCACCTCGCGCGCCAGTACGGCGATGCGTCGTTCTGGCCGCGCGACGTGGCGGGGCTGGCGAAGGTCGATCAGTGGGCGGAATGGGCCAAGCTGAACGTCGCGGACAAGTTCGTCGGGCCGATCTTCTGGCGGGTGGTGCGCACCCCGCCCGAGCGGCACGATCACACGGCCATAGCCGAGGCGGTCGCGCGGCTCGACGCCTCCCTGCGCGTGGCCGAGCAGCAGCTTGCCCGGCACGCGTTTCTGGCCGGTGACGACCTGACACCGGCGGATATCCACCTGGGCCACATGCTCTACCGCTATTTCGATATCGACATCGATCGGCCCGACCTGCCTGCGCTGCGGGCCTACTATGACCGGCTTGCGCGGCGTGCGGCCTACCGGGATCACGTCATGATTTCCTACGAAAGTCTGCGCAACACCATCTGAACCTCATCCCGCACCGAAACTACCTGCCGGAGCCTGACATGCCCTATGATACCCAACCCACCGCCAGCCATTTCGTCAACGGCCAGTACCACGAGGACAAGGCCGGCGATGCGTTCGACGTGATCTATCCCGCGACCGGCGAGGTCATCGCGACGTTGCACGCCGCCACGCCCGCGGTGATCGAGGCCGCGATCACGTCCGCCCGCGCCGCGCAAAAGGCCTGGGCCGCGATGACCGGGACGGAGCGGGGCCGCATCCTGCGCCGCGCCGCCGACATCATGCGCGAGCGCAACCACGACCTCAGCGTGCTGGAGACGATGGACACCGGCAAGCCCTACCAGGAGACCAGCGTGGTGGACGCGACGTCGGGCGCGGACGCGCTGGAGTATTTCGGCGGGCTGGCCGCCAGCCTGACCGGCGAGCATATCCAATTGGGCGAGAACTGGGTCTATACCCGCCGCGAGCCGCTGGGGCTCTGCGTCGGCATCGGTGCGTGGAACTACCCCACCCAGATCGCCTGCTGGAAGGGGGCGCCGGCGCTGGCCTGCGGCAACGCGATGATCTTCAAGCCCAGCGAGACGACGCCGCTCTCTGCACTGAAGGTGGCCGAGATCCTGGTAGAGGCCGGGTTGCCTGCCGGGCTCTACAACGTGGTGCAGGGGATGGGTCCGGTGGGTGCGGCGCTGGTGAGCGACCCGCGCGTGGACAAGGTGTCGCTGACGGGTTCGGTGCCGACCGGCAAGAAGGTCTATGCCGCCGCCGCCGCGGGCATCAAGCACGTGACCATGGAGCTGGGCGGCAAGTCGCCGCTGGTGATCTTCGACGACGCGGACCTGGAGAACGCGGTGTCGGGTGCGATCCTTGGGAACTTCTATTCCTCCGGGCAGGTCTGTTCCAACGGCACGCGGGTCTTCGTGCAATCGGGCATCAAGGAGGCGTTTCTGGACCGTCTGAGCGCGCGGCTTGCAAAGGCCGTGATCGGCGACCCGATGGACCCCGAGACGAGTTTCGGCCCGATGGTGAGCGAGCGGCAGATGGAGATCGTTCTCGGGTACATAGAGAAGGGTGTTGCCGAGGGCGCGCGGCTGGTCACCGGGGGCAAGCGATTGAACCGCAACGGGTTCTACCTCGAGCCCACCGTCTTTGCCGACGTGACCGACGACATGGTGATCGCGCGCGAGGAGATCTTCGGCCCGGTCATGGCGGTGCTCGATTTTCGGTCGGAGGACGAGGTGATGGCCCGCGCCAATGATACCGAGTTCGGGCTGGCCGCCGGCGTCTTCACCCGTGATCTGGCGCGCGCGCACCGGGTCGCGGCGGGGTTCGAGGCGGGCACCTGCTACATCAACACCTACAACGACGCGCCGGTGGAGGCGCCCTTCGGCGGCTCCAAACTGTCCGGCGTGGGGCGCGAGAATTCCAAGGCCGCCATCGAGCACTATTCGCAACTGAAGTCGGTTTTCGTGCGCATGGGCGATCTGGAGGCGCCGTTCTGATGGCGGGCCGTTCTCAAGCGGAGCGCCTGTCGGCGCACGTCTTTGGGGGCGATTCTGGCGGGCTTGTGACTCTTTCAGCGGGCGTCAGGTTGCCCTGGCGGGCGGTGTGGCCGATTGCCCGCACGGGCTTGAAGGCGTTGTGTGCGCCACAAGTCACCTGTTCCAGTCAGGGTGACGGTTCCCGGCCCCGTTCAGGGCAAGCCGCGCGGGACGCGGTGGCTGTTTCATCCCTGGCCGTGCGCGGACGCACCGGGGGCGCATGATGGACGCCGACTACGTCATCGTTGGCGCCGGCTCGGCGGGGTGTGCGGTGGCCTACCGGCTGGCCGAGGCGGGCAAGTCCGTGCTGGTCGTGGAACATGGTGGCACCGACTGGGGACCGTTCATCCAGATGCCCGCGGCGCTCAGCTATCCGATGAACATGTCGCTCTACGACTGGGGCTACAAGTCCGAGCCGGAACCGAACCTGGGCGGGCGGCGGCTGGTCTGTCCGCGGGGCAAGGTGATCGGCGGGTCGTCGTCGATCAATGGCATGGTCTACGTGCGCGGCCACGCACGCGATTTCGACCATTGGGCGGCGATCGGGGCCGACGGCTGGTCCTTTGCCGACGTACTGCCGTACTATCAGCGCCTTGAGAACTGGCACGACGGCGGCCATGGCGGCGACGCGAGTTGGCGGGGTACGGACGGGCCGCTGCATGTAAGCCGGGGCCGGCGTGCCAATCCGCTTTATCACGCGTTTGTCGAGGCGGGCCGGCAGGCGGGATACCAGGTGACCGACGACTACAACGGGGAGAAGCAAGAGGGCTTCGGCCCGATGGAGCAGACGGTCTGGAAGGGCCGGCGCTGGTCGGCGGCCAATGCCTACCTCAAGCCCGCGCTGAAACGGCCAAATTGCGGCCTGGTGCGCGGGCTGGTCGAACGCGTTGTGATCGAGGAGGGGCGCGCGACCGGCGTGGCGCTGTCCGGCGGTCGGATCGTGCGGGCGCGGGCGGAGGTGATCCTTGCCGCGTCTTCGATCAATTCACCCAAGATCCTGATGCTCTCCGGGATCGGTCCGGCCGCGCATCTGGCCGAGCATGGCGTTCGGGTGGTGGCGGATCGCCCGGGCGTGGGTGGCAATCTGCAGGACCATCTGGAGATGTATATCCAGATGGCGTCGCTTCAGCCGATCACGCTCTATCGGTACTGGAACCTCCTGGGGAAGGCGGTGATCGGGGCGCAATGGCTCTTTACCGGGACGGGACTGGGCGCGTCGAACAACTTCGAGAGCGCGGGTTTCATCCGGTCCCGGGCCGGAATCGACTACCCCGACATCCAGTTCCACTTCCTGCCCATGGCGGTGCGCTACGACGGGCAGGCGGCAGCCGAGGGCCACGGGTTCCAGGCGCATGTCGGACCGATGCGGTCGAAATCGCGTGGCCGAGTGTCGTTGCGATCCTCCGACCCGGCCGCCGAGCCGGTGATCCGGTTCAACTACATGAGCCATCCCGACGATTGGGCCGAGTTCCGCACTTGCATTCGGCTGACCCGAGAGATCTTTGCGCAGGACGCATTCAAACCCTACGTGAAGCACGAGATACAGCCCGGCGCGCATCTGCAGAGCGACGCGGAACTGGACGAGGCGATCCGCGAGCATGCCGAAAGCGCCTATCACCCCTGCGGCACATGCCGGATGGGCAGGACGGACGATCCGGATGCCGTGGTGGACCCGCTGGGCCGCGTGATCGGGGTCGACCGGTTGCGCGTCGTCGACAGTTCGGTCTTTCCACGAATTACCAATGGCAATCTCAACGCGCCGTCGATAATGACCGGAGAAAAGATGGCTGACCATATCCTCGGGCGTGATCCGTTGCCGCGGTCGAACCGCAGGCCCTGGATCCACCCCGATTGGGAAACGGCGCAGCGCTGAACAAAGCCCGGGAGTTTGATCCGTGTCAAAGCGGGCCGCGACCGGGCCGGTAGTGTCTTTCGGACCAGAAAACGCCAAGGAGGCATCATGAGCCACACCCCGCACGAACTCGCAGACGATTTCCCCGAGCACGCGGACCGCATCTCCGAGTTGAAGCAGACCGATGCGCATTTCGCCCGGCTGGTCGACGGATACCACGATATCAACCGCGCCGTGCATCGCGCGGAGACCAATGTCGAACCGATGAGCGTCGAAGCGGAGACCGAGTTGCGCAAGAAGCGGGCGGTACTCAAGGACCAGATCTACGCGGCGCTGACCGCCGCCTGACGGGCGGGGATCAGCCCACCGTGTAGGGAAGCAGATCCCGCTGGTTCGGGTCCACGCGCAACGGGCGTTCCAGCGGCGGCAGTGATCGTTGGTGGCAGTTGGAACGCTCGCAGATCCGGCAGGAAATGCCGATCGGTTCGAACGCGTCGGTGCGCGTCACGTCCAGCCCGTCGGCATAGACCAGTTCGCCCGCATGGGCCACTTCGCAGCCGAGCGCGATGGCGTAGCGGCGGACCGGTGCACCGAACCGTCCGGCTGATTTCGTGACATCGCGCGCAATGGAGATGTAGCGGACCCCGTCCGGAGTTTCGGCCAGTTGGCGCAGGAACTGGCCCGGCGTCTCGAACGCCCGGTGCACGTTCCAGAGCGGGCATGCCCCGCCGAAACGCGCGAATTGCAGCCGTGTGGCCGAGTGACGCTTGGTGATCGTCCCGGCCTGATCGACCCGCACGAAAAAGAACGGAACGCCCTTTGCACCCGGCCGCTGGAGGGTGGAAAGCCTGTGCGCCACCTGCTCGATCGAGGCGCCGAAGCGCGTCGACAGCGCTTCGAGATCGTGGCGCGTGGCCCTGGCAGCTTTCAGAAACTCGTCGTAAGGCATCAGCGCCGCGCCGGCGAAGTAGTTCGCAAGCCCGATCTTGGCGATGGCCCGTGCCTCCGTACTGTGGAACCGCGCGAGATCCAGCGTCGCTTCGAGCAGCGCATCCTGCGTGAGCAGCGCCACCTGCAGTAGAAGCTGGAAGGTCTGCGTCGCCGGGGAGGAATGGGCCGAGAGCGTCAGCAGTTTGCGCTCCGGGTCGTAGCGGCGCAGCATGTCGGCTTCCTCGAAGCGGACCGTCACGCCGTGGTTGCCGAGCTTCGAAACCGCAGCGACGCGGATGTTCTTCCACCCCCCGTCCCGGCTTGCGAAATGCTCCGCCGCGCGGTCCACCGCATCGATGTAGTTGTCGCAATAGTGGAAGAAGTCGCGCACCTCCTCCCAGGCGCTGGGCCGCGTGCGCGATTCCTCTCGCCCCAGCGCCTCGTCGAGGGAGGCGAGGCGTTCGTGGGTCTGCAGGTAGGTACGGTGAAGCTCTATGAAGGCCCGCGCCAGGGCCGGCGCGTTCGAGGCGGTCAGCCGAATATCGGCAAGCGGCGGCGGCTCGCCACCAAAGACCGGGTCCGCCAGCGCCTCGCGCATGTCGCTGACCAGCCGCTCGCTGTCGCCGCTGGAAAGCTCCGTCACGTCCAGCCCGAATTCGCTGGCGAGCGCCAGCACCACGGTCGAAGAGACCGGCCGGTGGTTGTTTTCCATCTGATTGAGATAGGGCAGCGAAATCTGCAGTTTCGCGGCGAAGTCCTTTTGTGTCAGACCGATGCGGGTGCGGACTTCGCGCAGTTTCGCACCGGCGTACAGTTTTTGCTGGGCCACCTGCGGACCTCCCCGCATTTGCAGATTAGCGACGCGGTAGCGTAACTTTGCAAAGTGGCCTGCGCAAGGCGCGACCGGAACAGCCGGTGGTCAGTTGGGCTTCGGTTCCTGCAGCCCCAGCCGGCGCTCGCGCCGGTAGACCAGGAGAATCGCGACCAGTGCCGCGACGCATGTCAGGAACTGGATCCAGAGCAGCGGGAAGGCGCCGGTCTCCGGTTTCAGGAGCGCCCCGGCAATGGCGGCGAGAACCGCGCCGCCGCCGATCATGATGGCGCCACCGAGGCCGGAGGCGGACCCGGCCAGGTGCGGACGCACGGACAGCATCCCGGCCGTCGCGTTGGGAATCACCAGACCGTTGCCAAGCCCGACCATCGTCATCAGCCCGAAGAACGTCCACAGCGTTCCGGCGCCCAGGTGGAAGAGCATCAGCGAAAGACCGGTGCCCGACAGCGCCGCGATCGAACCCCAGAGGATCATGCGATTGATCCCGAACCGTATGGCGAAGGCGCCGGTGATCCCGTTGCCCAGGGCATAACCCACCGCCGGCGCACCGAAGGCGATGCCAAGCTCCGCCGGGCCCATGCCGAAGATCGTCGAGCCGACGAATGGCGCCCCGCCGAGATAGGCGAAGAAGGCGCCCGAACAGAAGGCCGCGGCCATGCAGTAGCCCCAGAAGCGGGGCGAGGACAGCAATTCCGGATAGCGCCGGAACTGCTGGGAGAGCGTCATTCCGCTGGGCGCGGAGGTCTCGCCAAGATCGAACCAGGTGAGAACAAACGTCAGCAGCCCCACGACGAAGAAGGCCCAGAAGACGGAATGCCAGCCGAAGCTTTCGTCGAGGAACCCGCCGATCGCCGGGGAGACGAAGGGCACCAGCGCCATGCCCATCGTGACCCATCCGATCATCGATGCCGCATCGTCGTTGTCGTGAATGTCGCGGATCACGGCGCGGCTGAGGACCATGCAGACCGCGATCGATGCCTGCGCCATGCGGCAGAAGAGAAAGATCCAGATGTTCGGCGCATAGATACAGCCGAGCGTGAACACCATGAAAAGAGCGATGCCGCCGAGAATGACGGGGCGTCTGCCCATCTTGTCGGAGATCGGCCCGATAAGAACCTGCAGGATCGCGCTGACCCCGAGATAGAGCGGCACGGAAAGTTGCATCAACCCGTAGCTGACGCCGAAATGCTCCGCCATCTTCGCCAGGCTGGGCAGGAACATGTTCATGACCATGGCGGCAACGCCGGCCAGAATGGTCAGGGTCGCGATGTTCGGTGGGGTTGTGCGATCCAGAAAACGGACCGAAACTGGGCTCGTCATTCCATGCCCTTACGCCCGCGTGTAACCGGTGTCCATCGCCGTGGATGTGCGCTATTGCAGACTCGATTGTGATTTGCTGATTTGCGATTTGCTGACATGGTTCTGCATAGACTTTGCAAATATGCCGAAATTTCCTGTTTTTCGGTGTGTTCCGACGATATCGTGCCGCAAACTTAGGCGGAGGTGCGGCCATGAAAGACATTCTGAGCGAACTGGAGTCCCGTCGGGCGGACGCATCTCTGGGCGGCGGCCAGAAGCGTATCGACGCCCAGCATGGACGGGGCAAGCTGACGGCGCGGGAACGGATCGACCTGCTGCTGGACGAAGGTTCGTTCGAAGAGTTCGACATGTTCGTCGCGCATCGCTGCACAGACTTCGGCATGGAGAAGCAGCGTCCCGCGGGCGACGGCGTTGTGACCGGCTGGGGCACGATCAACGGGCGCCAGGTCTATCTCTTCTCCCAGGATTTCACGGTCTTCGGTGGCTCTCTCTCCGAAACGCATGCGCAGAAGATCTGCAAGATCATGGATATGGCGGTACAGAACGGCGCGCCGGTGATCGGGCTCAACGACTCGGGTGGCGCGCGGATCCAGGAGGGCGTCGCGTCGCTGGCCGGGTATGCGGAAGTGTTCCAGCGCAACATCATGGCCTCGGGCGTGGTGCCGCAGATTTCCGTCATCATGGGACCCTGCGCGGGCGGTGCCGTCTACTCGCCGGCGATGACGGACTTCATCTTCATGGTGAAGGACAGCTCATACATGTTCGTGACCGGTCCGGATGTGGTCAAGACCGTCACCAACGAGGTTGTCACGGCCGAGGAATTGGGCGGGGCGTCGACCCATACGCGCAAGTCCTCCGTCGCCGATGGCGCATTCGACAACGATGTCGAGGCGATGGCCGAGGTACGGCGCCTGGTCGATTTCCTGCCCGCAAACAATCGCTCGAAGGTTCCGGTGCGGCCGTTCTTCGACGATCCCGCGCGGATCGAGATGAGCCTCGACACGCTGATCCCGGACAACGCCAACACCCCCTACGACATGAAGGAGTTGATCCTGAAAGTCGCCGACGAAGGCGATTTCTACGAGATCCAGGAAGATTTCGCGAAGAACATCGTGACCGGCTTCATCCGGCTCGAAGGGCGGACGGTGGGCGTGGTCGCCAACCAACCGATGGTGCTGGCGGGGTGTCTGGACATCGACTCGTCCCGCAAGGCCGCGCGTTTCGTGCGGTTCTGCGATTGCTTCGATATTCCGATCCTGACCTTCGTGGACGTTCCCGGGTTCCTGCCGGGCACAAGCCAGGAATACGGCGGTGTCATCAAGCACGGTGCCAAGCTGCTCTTTGCCTATGGCGAGGCGACGGTGCCGAAGGTCACGGTCATCACGCGCAAGGCCTATGGTGGCGCCTACGACGTGATGGCGTCAAAGCACCTGCGTGGTGATTTCAACTATGCCTGGCCCACGGCGGAGGTCGCCGTGATGGGGGCCAAGGGCGCGACGGAGATCATTCACCGTGCCGATCTGGGCGACGCAAGCAAGATCGAGGCCTACACCAGGGATTACGAAGACCGTTTCGCAAATCCCTTCGTCGCGGCCGAACGCGGCTTCATCGACGAGGTGATCATGCCGCATTCCACCCGCAAGAGGGTGGCGCGCGCCTTTGCGTCGCTTCGCGGAAAGCAGCTTCAGAATCCGTGGAAGAAGCACGACAATATTCCGCTGTAAGAAGCTGAGGTGGCGGGAGGGTCCGACTTGTCCACAGTCCGGCACATGTTCACGGCGGAAGGCCTCCCCGAAAGCCTCTTCGGGTGCCGGAGGCGCGCCAAAGGTGCGTTTGCGCTGCTTCGGTCATGGTTCGCCGCGCGTTTGGCAGGACGGGTTTGTGGCCATGCTGGCAAAGGTCCGTCCAGTGAGCAGGGGACCGAGGTCGCAAACGCCTTTGCCCTGTGGATAACTACGGTTCTTTTGCACTGGCCAGATCGCGTGTGGATCAATCGTTCTTCGGGACATATCCGTTTTCGAACC
>CBDUPF010000161.1:0-9134 GCA_965369035.1 uncultured Aliishimia sp. | reverse complement strand
CGCGCCGCTTTCGCCGAGGCCTGTCAGGCGCTGGACCTGACACCCGAGGCCGCACCGCTCTACTTTCATCGGTTGCTCCTGACCCTTTCCGGCTGGGCGCAATACGCACGTCATTTCGGCTGGATCGCAGAGCGCGACGGAGGGCGGGACAGCACGCTTTTCGAGCTGTTGACCGTGCGACTGGTCTGGGACGTCGCTCTGCTCCAGAAGGGCGGCACCGCGTGCGCGGATGGATGGAACCAGTCGAAAGCCGACTACGCCCTTTTGATCGAGGCCGATCCGGAGATGAGGCTCGATGCGGCGCTCCAGGAGGCCGTCGATCGCAGCGGCGAACGCAGCCTCGCGGAGACGCTTGCGGGAGACGTCAAATGCGGCCCGGCGGGCCGACCCGCCATCCAAGCCGCATTCTGCATCGATGTGCGCTCCGAACGTCTGCGCCGCGCGCTTGAAGCCTCCGATCCGGAGATCCGGACGATCGGATTCGCGGGTTTCTTCGGCCTCCCGCTCCGGCATCGCGGTCACGCCTCCGATACCGTCGAGGCCCGCGCCCCGGTCCTGGTTGCCCCCGCCATCGAGACGCGCGCGGGTGACGGTGACGGTACCGACACCCAAGAGCGGGTCCGGCTGCGGACCGTCCGGGCCTGGGGCCGCTTCAAGCGGGCGGCGGTCTCGGCCTTCGCCTTTGTCGAAGCCGCGGGTCCCCTCTATGTCGGCAAGCTGATACGCGACGGCCTTGGCCTCACCGGACCGTCGCCGCACGATCCGGCACCGGAACTTGACCTGCCGCTCGATGATCGCATCGCTGTCGCGGCGGACATCCTGCGTGCCATGTCGCTGACCGGGGACTTCGCCCGTCTCGTGCTGATCTGCGGGCATGGCGCCACGGTTACCAACGCCCCCCATGCCAGCGCCCTGCAATGCGGTGCCTGCGGCGGGTTCGCGGGCGACGTCAACGCGCGGCTTCTCGCGGATCTTCTTGGTGAGGAGGCTGTCCGGACCGGTCTCGGAGCCAGGGGGATCCGGATCCCCTCGGATACGCACTTCGTTGCCGGGTTGCACGACACCGTCTCCGACGAGGTCCGGCTTTTCGACGATACCGTTCCCGACAGCCACCGGGCAGAGATCGGCCGCCTTCGCGCCGCGCTGTCGCAAGCGGGCATGCTGACCCGGACCGAGCGCGCGCAAGCGCTGCCCGGCGCGACGGCCGGTTCGCTGGCCCGACGGGGCCACGACTGGTCCCAAATCAGGCCCGAATGGGGTCTTGCCGGGTGCCGGGGGTTCGTCGCTGCGCCGCGCGCGCGGACGTCCGGGCTTGATCTCGGCGGACAGGTGTTTCTGCACGACTACGACTGGCGGCAGGACGAGGGGGCGCCCACGCTGGAGCTGATCCTGAGTGCACCGGTCGTCGTGGCAAGCTGGATCGCGCTGCAATACCACGGCTCGACCGTCGCGCCCGAGACTTTCGGCGCGGGCAACAAGCTCCTGCACAACGTCGTTGGTGGGGTTGGCGTGCTCGAGGGCAATGGCGGCCCCCTCCGCGCCGGTCTGCCTTGGCAATCGGTGCATGATGGCACCGCGCCCCGGCACGTGCCGAGCCGATTGGTGGTCGCCATAGAAGCTCCCGAAGAAATGATCCTGCGCGTTCTTGATCGCCAGCCGGATGTCAGGGCGCTTTTCGACAATGGCTGGCTGACGCTCGTGGCACTGGACGGTGCCGGACATTTCGGCCGCCGCTACGAGGCGGGCAGTTGGGTGGATCTTCACTTCGGCGAAATGGCGATTTCCGTCGCGGCGTGAAAGTCGCGGGCTTCTTTGGCCGGTCCCCTGTCTCGTTGCCGTTTCGGGATACGCGGCACGATGCCCAGCGCACCCGGCACCGGACGCGTTTCAAGGCCTTCAAAACGACAGGTTTTGTGAAAAAGGCCACGCTTTTTTTGCGAGTCAGCCAGCTTGTGCGAAGGACAATGTTAGTGACCACGCCTTAGGCTCTGATGTTCTCAAGCAACAAGTCACGAGCTTCGAAATGAAACTTGCAATATCCGCGTTCGCCGCGGCGTTCTTCTCGGCCCAAATGCTTCTCGCAGGTGCGATGTTGCCCGTCACCCTGGAGCCGATCAGGCATGAAAATGCCACGCTTGTCGTCGTGGGCTCCGAGGGCGAGAAAGCCTACTCTCCGGCCGACCTCGAAGCGATGCCGACCTACGCGGTCACGACCACGACGCCGTGGTTGGAAGAACCGGCCGAATTCGTCGGAATCCGTCTCAGGGACCTTCTGGAAGCCAACGGCCTCGACTCCGTCGACTCGATCCTCGTTACGGCCGAAAACGACTACCAGACCGTGATCGAGCGTGAGTTGTGGGAAAGCGTGGAAATTCTCCTGGCCACCCGCGTCGACGGCCGGGCCCATTCGCGCCGCGCCCGCGGCCCGATCCAGTTCATCATCGACCGTGAAGAGTTCAATGCGTCGACACTGACATCGGAATCCAACCTCGTCTGGATGGCCGCACGAATCGAAGTCAACCGCTGAGCAAGGCATGAAAACCGGGGCACGACGGCAACGACGGTTCGACAAGGTTCTGGACGCGCTTACGTCGCGTCTGGGCTTTCTGGCCGTCGTTGGAACCCTGGTGGGTGTCTGCCTGGGTGCCGGCATCCATGTTCAGACGGTGGTGACCAAACTGGAAGAAAGCCACTCCGTCTTCCGCGAACGCCAGACCCGCAACGGATATGTCGCGCTGAGCGACACTCAAAGACTGATCCTGGTCGCCCAGGAAGCCGTCTTGTTGGGGGAAATGACCCCGGAACTCGCGGACCGGTTTGTCAATGCGGCCGATATCCTGTACGTGCGGACAAACCATTTCCAGCGCATCATGAAGGGCGAGCAAACCAGACTGCCCACCGGCGCGGAATCCATCGAATATCTCAACAAGATCATCGTCATCGCCGATGAGGCAATCGCCAACGATTTCGCCGACCTGCGCGGTCTGTTGTCGGCGCTTCTGACGGCCAACAACGAGGCGCGGGCGCATCTGGTCCGCTTTCTCGACGACATGCGGCGGCAGGCGGACGAAGTTCTGGAGGTGAAAGCGAAAGCGGTCAAGAACCAGCAGATCGTCGTTATCTCAAATCTGGTTGGCTTGACCCTGTTCGGAACGGTCGCGCTCTTGTTCCTGCGGCGCGAAGTTCTGGCGCGGCGGGCAAGGGAGGAAGCCGAAACGCGGGTGGAATTCCTGGCGTTTTATGATCCGCTGACGAATTTGCCGAACCGGGCGCATTTCCAGGAACGGCTGAACGATCTCCTGAATTCCGGGCAGCCTGCAGCGCTGGCGTTCGCGGATCTGGACGATTTCAAGCTGATCAACGACACACATGGTCATGCCGCGGGAGACGCGGTGTTGTGCCATGTCGGACGCATCCTTCAATCCGCAGCCGAGGCCAAGGGTGGTTTTGCCGCGCGCCTGGCGGGCGACGAATTCGCACTGGTGATGCCGGCCGACGACCTCAGAGAACTGAGCGCGATGTGCGAGGATGTCATCAACGCGGTTTCCGAGCCGTATTGGTTCGAGGGGCAATCCTTCATCGTGGGTGTCAGCCTCGGCCTGGCCACGACGGGGCAGCTGAAATCGACCGGGGAGTTTACCGTCGACATGCTGTCCCGCGTCGCCGATTTCGCGCTTTACGCGTCGAAGTCGGCCGGCCGCAAGGCCTTCACCGTGTACGATCACGTGATCGAGCAACGCTTCCGCGAGCGACGTTCGATGATCGAGGAGCTCCCGCGCGCGATCGAGGGCGAAGATCTCGAAATCCACCTGCAGCCCAAGGTCGCCTTGCCGGAGGGCGACGTCTATGGGTTCGAGGCTCTGGTGAGATGGCGCCGCAACGGCCAGCTCGTCCCCCCGAGTGAGTTCATTTCGATCGCGGAAGAATGCGGCCTGGTTGTCGATATCGATCATTTCGTCCTGAAAAAGGCGGCGCAAACCATCGCGGACTGGAACGCACGTCACGGCACCGAGTACTCGGTAAGTGTCAATCTCTCGGCCCAGCATTTCAATTCGTCGCGCATCAGTGGCTGGGTGGAACAGGCTTTGTGGGATGCAGCACTGCCACCCCGGCTCATGACGCTCGAAGTGACCGAAACCACCGAAATGCGGGACTGGCTGAAGGCTCGGGAGGTCATAAAGGAGTTGAAGGCATTCGGCTGCAAGATCGCCATCGACGATTTCGGCACGGGGTTCTCGTCTCTCGCCTATCTGCGGACGATGAAGGCACACGAATTGAAGGTCGACCGGTCGCTGGTCATCGAACTGGAGACGTCCCGCAAGGCGCAACTGCTGCTGGCGTCGGTCGTGGAAATCGCCCGGAACTTCGAACTGGAAGTGACCGTCGAGGGCATTGAGACGATCCGCCAGGCGGAAATCGTTCGTGAGATAGGGGCCGGGTCCGCCCAGGGTTTCCTGTTTGGTCGTCCCCTCCCCCCGAGCGAGGCATTGAATGCCGCGATGGAGCAGGTCTCAGAAGCCAGGAGCGCCTGAGGGGCCGCACACGAAGCTCACGCGGCGCAAGCCATGGAATGCCCGTCTGATCAGGCTGGCGCTTTCTCTGGTCAGCTTGCGACCCTTCGCCATTCGCGTCGCGAACTTGCCGCCGCCTCGCTTTCGGCTTGTCACCGGCGCCCGTCCGGTGTGGTTTTGCAGCATGAAGCTCACTGGTCCCTTCCTGTTCATTCTGGCCACGCTGATGATTGACGCCATCGGCGTGGGAATCGTGTTCCCGATCCTGCCCGACCTGATGGACCGGGTCGGAGCGGCCAGCACGGCACAAGGCGCGCTCTGGGGCGGGATCATGATGTCGGCCTACGCGGCGGCGATGTTCCTGTTCGGTCCGATCGTCGGAAGCCTGTCGGACGCGTATGGCCGCAAACCGGTCTTGATCGCGGCGCTCGTCACGTTGACCGCCGATTACGTGATTATGGCCGTGGCCCAGACCTACTGGCTGTTGCTGGTTGGCCGAATTCTCGCAGGGATGGCCGGGGCCACCTACATCACGGCCACCGCCTATATCGCCGACATCGCCAGGCCCGAAGAGCGGGCGGCAGGTTTCGGCATGATCGGTGCGGCCTTCGGCATCGGTTTCGTCCTCGGACCCGCCATCGGGGGACTCGCCTCGGGCTGGCACATCACGGCACCATTCTGGATCGCCGCCGTGCTCGCTGCGCTCAACGTTGCCTTCGGCGTCCTGGTCCTGCCGGAATCCCTGAAGACGGAAAACCGACGCCCCTTCGGCAGGCGGGACCTGAATCCCTACGGAACGATCGCACGGGCCTTCATGGTTCCCGGTCTCGCAATCCCGCTCATCTGCATCTTCGTGTTCGAGTTCGCCAACATGGTCTATCCGACGCTCTGGGCGTTCTGGGGGCGAGAGGTCTTTGGATGGGACGGGGTCATGATCGGGCTGACCCTGTCCGGATATGGCATACTGATCGCGGTGGTGCAGGCGGGGATATTGCCGCAGCTGAGCCGACGTCTGGGCGATTATCGAACGTTGCTCATCGCGACCGTCGCCGCCCTGATCGGGATGGTGGGGTTCGGGACCGCCACGACGGCATGGACGGTGGCGATGGTTCTGCCCATCGCTGCCCTGTCGGACATGGCACCGCCCCTGATGACCGCTTTCGCAGCCAACGGGGTCGGCGAAGACCGGCAAGGCCTGGTGCAGGGTGTGATCGCGTCGCTGTCCTCGGTCGCGGCGGTGATCGCACCGCTCGTCATGACGGGGATTTTCGAGTTGTTCGTAAGCGGCGACGGGGTCTATTTCCCCGGCGCCCCGTTTCTTGTCGCCGCGCTGCTCGTCGTGGCCATTTCGCCTTTGATCCTGCGAGCCAGCGCATGGGTCGTCAAAGACGGATAGCTTCGCCGCGACGAGATCACGAGCATTTCCAGGCCAGGCACTGAACAGGTGTCCTGCGGGAGGGGCGATCCCTTTGCGTTCCGGCTCTGCCATCCGATGGCGCATGGTCTTGCCGGCGCCGCGATCCCGACAGACTGCGGCTGGTCAGTGCAACTGCGCGGATCATCGGAATGTCGACGATTCAGCCCGGCAAGCTGCCCGTCAGAACGTAGCGGAGGATTTCGGCCACCTGCGCGGGTTCGCGCGCCACGGCCAGCGCGGCGGCGTCGACTTCTTTCAGCGCGTGATCATGTTCGGGGGGTTGCAGGATGATCAGGCTCTTGCCAAGCGCCGAGGCATAGCCCGCGTCGAAGGCTGCGTTCCACTGCTTGTACTTGTCGCCGAAGCGCACCACGACGACGTCCGCCTCCGATATGCCACGACGGGTACGGATCGCGTTGACCATGGCTCCCTTGCGGTCGTGCCAGAACTTGTCCGGCTCCTCCCCGAGGATCGCGACACCGCAATCGTCGCTGGCCGCGTGATCGGTGACCGGCGCGGAAAACGCAACGTCGAGGCCGGTACAGGCCGCCTCGATCTCGTCACGCCAGTCGGTGTGGATCTCGCCCGACAGATAGACCTTCAGCATGTCAACTTCCCCCTTGTTTCGCGCCGATCGGCGGGTTCGACGGTCTTCAACCGCGCAAGGTGCCGCCTGTCGCCTTCGTGACCTTTTCGATCACCTTCTGGCCCACCGCCTCGATATCCTTGTCAGTCAGCGTCGCCTCGACCGGTTCCAGCCGCACGGTGATCGCCAGTGATTTCTTGCCGTCCCCAAGGCTGCCGCCGATGAATTCGTCAAAGACCCGCACATCGGCGATCAGCGTCTTGTCGGCACCTGCCGCGGCATTGACCAGATCGAGCGCGGCCACATCGGCATCGACCACAAAGGCGAAGTCGCGCTCGACCGCCTGCAGGTCGCGGACCGCCAGCGCACTGCGCGTCGCACCCGACCGGCGCGGCATGGGGATTTCGGCCGGCCAGATGGTGAAGGCCAGGGCCGGGCCCTTCACGTCCATGGCCGCCAGAACGCGCGGGTGCAACTCCCCGAACTCGGCCAGTGTCTTCTTCGGACCAAGGCAGATGCGCCCGTGGCGGCCGGGATGCCACCAGGACGGACCATCGCGCAGGATCTGCACCTTGGCCGGCGCGCCCATGGCAGAGAGCAGCGCCTCCGCGTCCGCCTTCACATCGAAGACATCGACCGCGCGGCTCGCCCCGTGGAGGTCCTTCGGCCCCGTCCGGCCGACCAGCAGGCCGGAGACCAGCAGGTGCTCTTCCTCCGGCTCGCCCCCATGAAAGGCCGGTCCGACCTCGAACAGCGCCATGTCCATGAAGCCGCGCGCCTGGTTGCGCGCCGCGGCCAGCAAGAGCCCGGGCAGAAGCGCGGGCCGCATGTGGCTCATGTCCGACGAGATCGGATTTTCCAGCATCGTCGCGTCGGTGCCGCCCCCGAACAGCTCGGCCGACGCCTTGTCGATGAAGCTGTAGGTCACGCATTCGTTGTAGCCCAGCGCCGCCGCCGTCCGCCGGGCAGCCTGTTCGCGACGCTGCATCGGCGTCATGACGGGTTTCGGCACACCGTCGATGCGCGGCAGCGGCTTGCCCTTGAGCTGTGTCAGCGACGCCATCCGCGCCACTTCCTCCACCAGGTCAGCCTCTCCCATCACGTCCGGCCGCCATGACGGGACATGCGCCATGTCGCCGTCCAGCCGGAAGCCCAGCCGCTCCAGCGTCGCGCGCTGTTCCGCCTCGGGGATGTCCATGCCCACCAGGCTCGAGACGCGGGCCGGATCCAGCTTGTAGGCCCGGTCCGTGTCGGGCACGGCGCCGGCCTGGATCATCTCGGATGCCTCACCACCCGCGTTGTCCACGATCATCCGCACCGCATGCTCCAGCCCCACGGGCGTGAACGCGGGATCAACGCCCCTCTCGAACCGGTAACGGGCATCGGAATTGATCTTGAGCGCGCGGCCGGTATAGGCGATCTGGATCGGATCCCAATAGGCGCTTTCGACGAAGACATTGACCGTCTCCTCGGTGCAGCCGGTCTCCTCCCCGCCCATCACGCCACCGATGCTCTCCGGTCCCGCCGCGTCCGAAATCACCATCTGACCGGGCTGGAAGACGTAGGTTTTTCCATCGAGCGCGAGGATCTCCTCATCGCCCTTTGCGCGGTGCACCCGGAGGTCGCCCTTTACCTTGTCCACATCGAAAACGTGCAGCGGGCGGTTCAGGTCGTAGGTGAAGAAGTTCGTCACATCGACCAGGAAATTGATCGGGCGCAGGCCGATGGCGCGGATCAGGTCCTGCAGCCATTCGGGGCTTGGCCCGTTCTTTACACCACGGATCACCCGCCCGCAGAACAGCGGGTTGCCGTCCAGCGTGTCCTCGTCGATCGTCACCGTCATGTCGGCCTTGAACGCCGCCGGCACAGGATCGACCTCCAGCGGCTTGAGGGTACCCAGGCCCCGCGCCGCCAGATCGCGCGCGACGCCATGCACGCCCAGCGCGTCCGGACGGTTGGGCGTGATCGCGATCTCGATCACCGGGTCGACCTTCGCCGGATCGTGCGCGGCCAGCCAGTCGATATACCGCTGCCCCACCTCTCCGGAGGGCAGTTCGATGATGCCGTCATGCTCCTCCGAAAGCTCCATCTCGCGTTCGGAACACATCATCCCGTGGCTCTCCACGCCGCGGATCTTGCCCACGCCGATGGTCGTATCGATCCCGGGGACGTAGGTGCCGGGCTTGGCCACCACGACGGTGATCCCTTCCCGCGCGTTGGGCGCGCCGCAAACGATCTGCGTCTCCCCGTCCGCAGTCGCCACCTGGCAGACACGCAGACGGTCGGCATCGGGATGCTGCTCGGCCTTCAACACCTTTCCGATGGTGAAATCCTTGAGCCGCGCGCCACGATCCTCCACGCCCTCGACCTCCAGCCCGATATCGGTCAGCGCCTCGGTGATCTGGTCGAGGGTGGCTTCGGTCTCCAGATGGTGTTTGAGCCAGGACAGGGTGAATTTCATGATTCGGAGTGCCTAATAATCTAGGTGAGGGAACGTGGATCTATCACGCTAGTAGCCAAAGCAACGTGATAGGAGGCCACCGTAGCCACGCAGCGAAGTGGCTTATCGCGTATTTCGCGCTTTTCGTAGTTGAACAGGGTTCCGTCCAAGAAACCACGC
>CBDUPF010000160.1:0-9136 GCA_965369035.1 uncultured Aliishimia sp. | reverse complement strand
GGTTCCAGCGCCCTCAGGAAAAGTGAAAAGTGCTGTGCATCATTTTCCGAGCCGCCCCAAGACGACCGTCCAACGCATGACCAAGCACTGCCATGCGGGCCGTTCAAAAGGACATTTGCTGCATGCAAAAACGCTGCTGCGCATATCAAGCCGGAAACACGAAGAGCGGCGGTGCCAAGGCATCCCTCAGCGTGGTGCCGTTCGCCTGGCCCACACCCGCAGGTCGATCACGGCCTTCGTGGTCGCCAATAGCACCAACGCACAAAGCGCCACCTTGGAGATTGTCTCCATCGTCCCTTCGATCAATATGGCGTGGACCGCACTTCCGACGACGATCACAACAGCGAGGGATGTGTGGCCGACCCGCCACCTGCGCAATTGCCCGCGAAACCGCCGGCGAAGAGCAGCCAGAAGCGCCGTGGCGAAAAGCGCCCACATCGCAATCACGCCCCAGAAGGAGAACGGCGTCGGAGATGTGAAGAGAAGGGCGTCGATCACGTCCGGCGGGCTGGTGATCCAGAGACCGGCGACGTGGATCACCACCAACATGACAAGAGTGCCGCCGATCCAGCGATGCATGCGCCGACCATTATGGGCCGCTAGTCCCGGCAGATACCCGCCCGCCAGCAAGGGCTGAAACAGCATTAGCGACATCGCCAAGACCCCGGCAAAACCGGCTGCTATGTAAATGGGATCGCGCCATGCGAGCAGCGGGCTCGTCAATGCCGCGTATATCGGAAGACCGACGGCCATTGCGAGGCCGGCCCAGATCAGGGCCGTTCGGGCCAGACGCATGATCTTCGCCCCCAAGCCCGCTCAGACCGGCTGAAGGACGAAGTGGGCCTCCAGGCTGGAATCTCCTGCGCTCCGCATCACGGGACGAAGAAAAACGGTTTCGAATTCACCGCTGTCATAGGCGAGATGCCCGTGTGGCTGTCCGAAGGCGGGCACGATCTGCGGCATTTCAAGGCGGAATACGCCGTTTGCGTCCGTAAGCGTGGCGCCGTGGCTATGTGGGTCACGCTCGTGCCCTTCGGTGGTATGCGCCCAGATTTGAATGCGCTGACCCGCAAGCGGGGCGCCATCACCAGCGCGCCGCACTGTCCCAGACATCCAGAAGCCCCCGCCGCCGATCCGATCCACGACCGGAGCGCCGGGCAGGTAGTTGTTGGATCCGCCGCGCATGGACGTCGTCGGTGCAAGCCGTGCCGCGCGGGCAGGCACGAACAGGCCGGATGCGCCGGTCGCCATGACGGAGCCGCCGGCGACGAGAAACATACGGCGGTTGAGCAGGACGGTACTCATTCGGGTTTCTCCTCTCATGCGTGCGCTCGCCCGCAGTAAGGGACCAAAAGCGATTGATACCAAATTATAGGGCATTCGGGGCCAAAGCCCAAGAAAGGCAGGAAAGGCACGCGATGAATTGTCCCCACGATTGCGTGATGGCGGGCACGCAGCCGCTTGGCTGACCCTTTGTTCGGCAAGGACCGGCCATCTTCGGACCGGCTCGAACCAGCACTTGTAACATCCTCACGTGCTGCGCGACGGCATACACGGGAACAGAGGTCGGTTGGTAGCGCCCCATTTCGCCGCATAGGGCCGCAAAGCTGGACGAAGCTGTCGTTCGACCCGACCAACCCGACCACCGTTTCCCGCCATCGCGACGGGCAGCGTTCAACACCTCGCGTAGTCGAAACCGGCTTCGACGAGCTTGCGCCATCGGTGCTGTCTATGGGCATAGAAACGGCGGGCGAAGGCCGCAACTACAGGCGTAAGAATTCCGGCGTCGATCTTCGCGCGATCGACATAGCGCGTTCCGCCGTCAACGGGCTCGACTATGATCATGTGGTCCCACACAGGTATGAGCCAGCCACGACCATTATCGCGCATACGATGCATTTCGCCCTGATCCGGCAAAAGCTCGACGCCGATGTCCTGCCAACCAATCGGTAGAAACCCCATCAAGTACTTCTGAACTCTGTACCGGCCATCCGACCATCGTTCCGGAAACCTGTCCGGGTCGATGGGCCGAAAGGTCACCATGCCTTTGGAGACAAACTGTAGCACGCGTGGCTGGAGAACATGGTCCCACACAACCGCGGTTTCGGCTGGCAGAATTGTCTCCAGTTCAACGGTTTTCATCGCGCACTGCCTCGACCCTGCGGTTCACGCCGCCGATCAGTCGTCGATAGAGCCACATGCGCAGCGGGTCGGGCCGGTTCTTGTATCTTGAGCTGGCGTAGTAGCCGGACGGATCATCCCAAGTTCCGTGATCCTCGGTCACCGCGGCCATTTGTTGATACGCTTCATGTTCGAGATCGAGTTCGGCACTCGCCTCGCCGTCTTTCAGCGCAACCGAGTAGCCGACCGACCAGCCAAGGCGTTTGATCTTGGCTTTCGCTGCGTTGAACAGCGGCAGGTCATTGATGAAAGTGTCGATCCGCCGCCAACGGCCGTCAATCTCGACCTCGATCCAGGAATGCGAGATTTCCTTCGGCATCAACCAATAAGCCGGGCCCGTGAAGAACCCCTTTTGAATGTCCTTCGAGATCAGCGAAAAGTGGATGCGCGCCGGAATGCCGGCCGCCTTGCACAGCGCAAGCAACAGCGTCGCCTTGGTGTTGCACTGCCCGTATCCCAGGCGAATGGTGTCCGACGCCTTCACAAAGTCGCCGTCGACGGGGAATCCAAACCGGATATCGTCGCGCACATAGTGGAAAATCCGGTCGAGTTTGCCGCGCGCCGTTGTCTCGGATTGAGTCAAACGTGCTGACAGCTCCCTGATGGCCGGATGATCGTGGTCAGCAAGATCGCTCATGATCGCAGGATACCAAGCGCAACCGTCCCGCGTATTGACGCAGGTCAACGTTTCATTTCAGCCGCAAGCCGCGAAAGACCCGGGGCTATGCGACGAACTTGCACCCGGCTTGCGCGGGACCGAAACCAAGGGCGGCTATTGGCGCGAGACTGGCGGTCAGCGGCCCCGTTGGCGCGACGTTGTCGCCGCGGCGAAGTTGGCCGCGCGGGCGCCGTCGTCGTGCCGCTCCTTCAGCTGCCGGGGTTTGAGGCACGGCCGCTGGCGAGCAACGCGTCGATCCCCGCCTGCGCGACGTCACGGTCCTGGTCCGGCGTGCCGGAGCTTACGCCGATACCGCCGACACATTCGGTTCCGACCATGACGGGCAACCCGCCCCCCACGACCATGAGCCGCCCGCCGATCGCGGAAGCGATGCCGTAGGCCGGAGCGCCCGGCTGGCTCGCCGCGCCGTAGTCATGCGTCGCTTTTCGCGCGGCGGCGGCAGTGAAGGCCTTGTCGATGGCGATGGTGGTCGACGTGACCTTGCCGCCTTCCATCCGCCGGAACGCGATCAGCTGGCCGCTTTCGTCGGTGATGGCGATGCACATTGGAACGCCGATCTCCTCCGCGCGCCGGACGGCGCCGGCGATGAGGATGTCGGCGTCCGAACAGTCCACTCGGGTTACGGTAATCATGTGCGCTGTCCTTTCATCCGCGCCGGTCGGGCCGCGCCGCCCGGCATCAGGTTTGTTTCTGCGGCACGCCCGCGACGTAGGTCTGAACGACGGCACGGTCGTCGCCCATGATCTGCAGGACGAACAGTTCCTCTTCCAAGGTCCCGGCCCGCTCCATCCGGAGCGCCATCGCCGGCGTCGCGCGGGCGTCGAGCACGACGACATCCGCCTCGGTACCGGCATCGAGGGTTCCGATCCGGTCGGCGAGGCCAAGCACCGCCGCGTTGCCGCGCGTGATCCAGTCGAAGGCGCGCAGCGCGTGGAGCTTCTGGTCCTGCAATTGCAGGATCTTGTAGCCCTCGTTCAGCGTCTGCAGCATCGAATAGCTGGTGCCCGCGCCAATATCGGTGGCAATCGCGCTCATCACGCCCGCCGCGCGCATCCGTGCGTCGTTGAAGAGACCCGAACCAAGGAACAGGTTCGAGGGCGGGCAGAAGACCGGATGCGCACCGGTCTCGGCCAGCGCAGCAACTTCGCGGTCGGACAGGTGGATGCTGTGGCCAAGCAGCATCCGGTCAGTCAGGAGGCCGTAGGATTCGTAGATATGAAGATAGTCCTTCGCCTTGGGGTAGAGCGAGGTCGCAAATGCGATCTCGTCGCGGTTCTCGGACAGGTGGGTCTGCACGTGGCAGTCGGGATGCTCGGCCACCAGAGCACCGGCCATCTCCATTTGCGCGGGTGTCGAGGTGATGGCAAAGCGCGGCGAGGTGGCGTAGCCGAGCCGCCCGCGACCATGCCATTTCGCGATGAGCGCCTTGCTGTCGTCATAGCTCGACTGCGGCGTGTCCAACACCGGCTGGGGCGCGTTGCGGTCCATCATGACCTTGCCGCCAATCATGCGCATGTTGCGCCGCGCGGCCTCGGCGAAATAGGCCTCGGCCGAGGCCGCGTGGACCGAGCAGTAGGCCACCGCCGTCGTCGTGCCGTGATCGCTGAGGACGTCGAAGAACCGCGAGGCGATCGCGGCGGAGTGCTCCGGCGCGGCGAAACGCGATTCCTCGGGAAAGACATAGCCGTTCAGCCAGTCAAGAAGTTGGCTGCCCCACGAAGCGATCACCTGCGCCTGCGGGAAGTGCAGGTGGGTGTCGATAAACCCCGCCATCAGGAGGTGCGGGCGATGATCGACGACTGTTGCGCCGGGGGCCTCGCGTGCCACGTCGGAATAGCCTCCCGCCGCGACGATCATCCCGCCCCGGATCAGGAGCGCGCCGTCCTCGACATAGAGGTAGGCGTCGGTGTCGTCGCTGTCCCGGGGTTCCCGGCGGAAGGTAAGGATGCGGCCGCGCAGCAGGGTGTCAGACATGGGTAGGGTCCTGGTTCGGAAGGATCGGGGCGGCATATCCGCCGCCCCGGGGAAAGCTCACGCACGGACGCGCGGAAGCTCGGTGTCGAGGAAGTCGGGCTCGTCGGGAACGATGATCCGGTGCTCCAGATCCTCCTTGGGCGCGAGTTTCGGGTAGACCAGCAAGAAGGCCGACACGATCAGATAGCCGACCGTAATACCGTCCAGCGTCGGCGCCTGCAGTGACGCACCGTGGATGACGCCGAGCGAAGACATCACGGCGGCGGCCAGAGCGAAAAACCCCGCGACCCGGAAGCGGCCGTCGATCACGTCGGCGACGATGGCACCCCAGATCAGACCGGTAAGGATTGCACCCTGGCTCAGCGCCAGATGGCCTTCGTAATGGGCTCCACCTTGGAGCAGAGCAGCGGTCAGCGCCTCATCGCCGAGCGCCGGCAGGTTCTCGACTCCGAGGTCGCGGAGCGCGTTCATCATGGAGCCCCATTTGACCATCAGGAATTCCGAGATGTGCGGCAGGATCGCAAAGGACACGGCCGCCATATGCATCGGCTTCACCGACCAAGCGGTGTTGGTCATCAGACTGACCGACACGAAGACCAGAACCGGTGCCGCTGCGGCGATGGGAATGAGGCCAGCAAGGAAAGAGAGGAAGCCCAGAAATGCAGCGCAGGAGATGACGACAGCGACGCCGACGATGTAACCGGCATGGGCGTTCAGACGCTTGTAGGCCGGGTGACCAATGTAGACGGTCGTCGGGAAGGGCGAACCAAACACCGCTCCGATCATGGTGCCGGCCCCATCGGTCACCTGGCAAAGACCGACCGGATAATGGTCGCCCGCAGCCTCCGCGCTCTCGACGTTGTTCATGGTCTCGATGAAATTGTAGATCTGCACCGGGATCAGAACGAGGAACAGCTCGGGATTGGCAAACAGGTACTGGATGCCCGCGATCATGTCGCCGATATACGGAACTGGCGGATAGAAGCCGACGCCGCTGAAGTCGATCCGCGATTCGCCGAGAATGACGGCAATGATGGTACCGGCGGTGATGGCGACCAGGCCAGCCGGCACGTTGCCAGGCAGACGGAAGCGGCCGATCAGACCCCAGAGGATAAAGAGCAGCGAGGTGAAGCCGATGATCGGGTGCTCGAAGATCTCGGCCAGCGGCACCGAGCCGATGAACACGAGGGCGATCCCGCAGAGCGTGCCAAGCATGCCCGCACGCGGGGTGATCCGCTTCAGGAACGGCCCGACGATGGCGCCCATCGCGGCGACGATGCCGCCCATGAAGCCCGCGCCGATGCCCACCTGCCAGGCAAGAAGCGCATCCTGCGTCGCCCAGTATATCGGACCGATCACGCCGAAGAGATAGACGAACATCACAGGCGTGGAGATCCCGTAAGGCAGAGCGGTGACGTCCTTGCCCTGGCGCGCGGCCGCCCACTTGGCGAGATAGGTGTAAACGGCAACACCGGCCACGATGGCGATGGCGGCGCCCGGGATAATACGGCCGAAGACGATTTCCGGCGGCATTTGGAAAACAAACTGGCAGACCCCGGAAAGGATCAGAAGATTTACCAGGTTGTCGGTGAACAACGCCCAGAAAGCGTTGAAATCACTTCTGGCGAATAGCCGGTAGCTGTGAGTCGTGTCAGTCATGTTCAGGTGTCCCCCCTCGATGTTGCGGGCGCAGCCGAAGGTATTCCCTTCGTTTCCTCCCGGCCCGGTAAAGTCAGTGTTCGCAGGCGGCAGTGCCGACGGCGGCGGATTGGGCGGTGGTCAGCTTGGTCATCACTTCGGCCACTACGTGAGCCGCGATGACCGCAGGCCGCTTGTCCCCGGCGCTGCCTGCAGCAATCGGGCAGACGAGCGTATTCATGGACAGATCGGGCGCTGTGGCATTGCAGTAGCGCTCGAACTTGGTGCGCTTGGTGGCCGAGCCGATCAGGCCGACATAGGCTGCGTCGCGCCGGTCGAGCGCCTCGGCCGCGAGCAGGAAATCGAGCGCGTGGTCATGGGTCAGGACGATGAAGACGCTTCCCGGCGGCGCACTGCGGATGTCGGCCTCGGGCACTACGGAAAGGCGCTTTTCCACGACGGCAGCGGATAGCTCAAGCTCCGCCGCGCGGCCGTCGACGAGGATGCAGCGGACCGGCAGGAACTGGAACTGGTCGGCGAGCGCGCGGCCGACATGGCCAGCGCCGAAAACATAGACATGCGGGTCGGCGTCGCGACGCGTGACCTCTGCTTCGACGGCCCGCGCGCGATCGGCATCGCTCATCCGGCTCAGCACCAGTTCGACGCGGCCGCCGCAGCACTGGCCGATCTCGGGCCCAAGCGGCACGTCCATCGCGGCCTTGTCCTCGCCGCGTTTCAGCATCGCGCGTGCCTTGTCGACGGCCATGTATTCGAGCTGCCCGCCACCGACCGTGCCACAGAGCCCGGCTTCGGCCACGAACATCTCCGCTCCGACCTCGCGCGGAGCGGAGCCCCGCACGCGGTTCAGCCGGACATGCATGACGTCCCGATGACGCAGGAAGAAATCGCCGAGCGTCATGGCCGCGGCTCCGACTTGAGCCGTTCGACCGCCAGAAGCACACGCTCGGGCGTGGCGGGGGCGTCGAGCCGCGGGCAGACCCGGTAGTCGGCGACGCTCGCCACCGCCATCGACAGCGCCTCGAAAACCGAGATGCCAAGCATGAACGGCGGCTCGCCCACGGCCTTCGACCGCTTGATCGTGTTCTCGCGGTTCTCCGACCAGCCGGCGAGCGCCACGTTGAAGACGCGCGGACGGTCCGACGCCAGCGGGATCTTGTAGGTCGACGGCGCATGGGTGCGGAGTTGCCCCCTGTCGTCCCACCAGAGCTCCTCGGTCGTGAGCCAGCCCATGCCCTGCACGAAGGCCCCCTCGACCTGGCCGATGTCGAGATCGGCGTTCAGCGACCGGCCGACATCGTGCAGGATGTCGGTGCGCTCCACCTGGTATTCGCCGGTCAGCGTGTCGATCGTGACCTCGGAACAGGCGGCGCCGTAGGCATAGTAGTAGAACGGACGGCCCTTGCCGGTCGCCCGGTCCCAGTGGATCTTCGGCGTCTTGTAGAACCCGGCGGCGGAAAGCTGAATCCGCGCCATGTAGGCTTGCTTGATGAACTCTGCAAACGGGATCGATTCCGTCCCGATATGCACGTGGTTATCGGCAAAGCGGACGGTTTCAGGCTTGGCCTGCCACTTCTCGGCAGCGAAGGCGACAAGGCGCGCCTTGATCTGTTCGCAGCCGTCGAGTGCCGCCATGCCGTTCAGGTCGGAGCCCGACGACGCCGCTGTTGCGGAGGTGTTGGGCACCTTCTCTGTCGTGGTCCGGGTGATCTTTACCCGGCCGAAATCCACGCCGAATGCGTCCGCAGCGACCTGGGCGACCTTGGTATTGAGCCCCTGGCCCATCTCGGTCCCGCCGTGATTGAGCGCGATCGACCCGTCATTGTAGACATGCACCAGCGAGCCCGCCTGGTTGTACCACGTGGCGGTGAACGAGATACCGAACTTCACCGGCGTCAGCGCGATGCCCTTGCGGGTGATGCCGCCCTTGGCGTTGTGCGCGATGACGGCATTGCGCCGCTCTTGGTAGTCGGCGCTGTCCTCCAGCTCGTCGACGAGGCGGGCGACGATGTTATCCTCCACCGTCTGGTGATAAGGCGTCACGTTGCGGTCGTCCGTGCCGTAGAAATTGGCGCGGCGCACCTCGAGTGTGTCCTTGCCAAGCGCGTAGGCGATCTCCTCCATGATCCGCTCGGCGGCGATCACGCCTTGCGGTCCGCCGAAACCGCGAAAGGCGGTGTTGGAGACAGTGTTGGTCTTCATCGGGTGCGAGACCAGTCGCACGTTGGGGTAGTAGTAGGCATTGTCGGCGTGAAACAGCGCGCGGTCCGTCACCGGGCCGGAGAGGTCCGACGAAAAACCGCAGCGCGCGGCGAACTCGCCCGTGACCGCCTCGATCCGGCCCTCATCGTCGAAGGCGACGTCGTAGTCGATCACGAAATCAGGGCGCTTGCCGGTCGCCGACATGTCGTCGTCGCGGTCGGGGCGGATCTTCACGGCACGGTTCCACTTCTTTGCGGCCATCGCGGCGACCGCGCAGAAGAGGTTCATCTGGGTTTCCTTGCCGCCGAACCCGCCACCCATGCGGCGAACGTTCACCGTCACGGCGTTCGAACTTACCCCAAGCACCTTCGCGACCATGTGCTGCGCCTCGCTGGGGTGCTGGGTCGAGGAATGCACGACAACGTCCTCATCCTCGCCGGGAAT
>CBDUPF010000159.1:0-9189 GCA_965369035.1 uncultured Aliishimia sp. | reverse complement strand
CGCGTCGCCGCTTCTCCGAGATCGAGAAACGAGCCGCGAGACCGGACAGGATCAGTACGCCCAGCCCGACGTTGAGCGCGGCCATGACCGGCGGCATGGGCAGCGCCGCCGGAGTGGGCAAAACGGTGATGAACCCAAACCGCGTATGCAATGATCTCTCGGGGGAAACGGTGGCCCTCCAAACGCGGATCAGCAAGGGGACCATCCGCCTTGCCGTGATTTCGTATGTTCGTTTCCCGCTCTCGTTCCAACTGCGCCATCTGGAGGTCGTGACATCCCCGCACTTTGTCGGTCATGATCGCCATCATGCATCAGAACCTTCGTCTCGACTTGCTGCACGGAAAAGATGTGCAGATGTTGTCGTCTGCATGGGATGCATTGTACCGAGCGGATAGCGAGGCGCAGTTTTTCCTGTCTCGGAAGTTCCTGGAGCCGATCTTGCTCCGGCAGCCGGACACTTACGTAATTACCGTGCGAAACGAAGGTGTCCTGGTCGGGCTGTTGCCGATCGACGTGAAGACCGTTTGGGACCGGAACCGCCAGTTCTATCGCACGGATATCAAGATGGCGGGCAGTCGGGATTGGGCGGATTACAACGGGATCCTGGCCCGTGACGCAGAAGCCCTGGATGTCATCGACGCGATCTGTGGATTCCTGAAATCTCAAGGCTGGGGACGGGTCAGGCTCAAGAACCTGCGCATGACCGACGAGCGACGCGATCGCTTGCTGGGACATTTCGCGGGCGAGGAATTCGGCGTGGAGTTTCAGGAACGCATCATCAATGACGGACAAACGAACAACCTGCTTTGCCCCGCAATCGATCTGCCGGAGTCATTCGACGGGTATCTGGACGGTCTGGGCCGAAGCACGCGCCAAAAGATCCGGCGTTTCCTGCGCAAGGTCGAAAACGGCGATCTTTCGATACGACCCGGAACGCCTGCCGATATCCCGGCGTTCGAAAGGCTATGGGCTCGACAATGGTCGAAAAAGCCCCGCGTGGAAAAGCGTGCGGCGAAATACGGGTCGATTCTTGCCACGGGGTTCGAGAATGACACAGTGATGATGTCCGTCCTGGAGGACGGCCCTGCCAGCGGCCCCATGGGCATGATCGCCAGTTTCGATGATCCGGAGAGGAAAACCATAAGGTTCTTCGTGTCGGCCCGTGACGTGGAGAACTCCTCCGTTCCGATCGGAACGATCCTGCACGCGGATGCCATTCGGTCCGCGATCGACTCCGGATATAGCTGCTATGATTTCCTGCGCGGAGACGAACCATACAAGCTCAGCCTGGGCGCCGAGATAAGCGAAATCAGCTCCCCTGTCCTTCGCCGGCGCTCCTCCGTTTCCGAGGCGTTGTTCTTGTCCAAGTTGAGCATTCCGGCGCTCTTGAAATTGCTTCCGGACTTGACGGAGATGGACGACAGAAGTCGCGCGAAGACAGCAGCACGCCAATTGTCCCGATTCTGGAACACGTCCTTGAATTTGTGAGTTCACGCGCATGCGATTTGCGAAACCGCGACCTGTCCACTTTGCGGGGACGCGGCCAGCGCTACGGCGCGTTGATCTGTGACCTCGAGCGGCGGCAGATCATCGTCCTTCTTCCCGATCGGGAGCCTGCGACCGTCGAGCCCTGGCTCAAAGGGCAGCCACAGATCGAGGTCGTGGCCCGCGACCGGAACGGCGGCTACGGCGGCGCTGTGTCACGTGCCTTGCAGAGGAATGGGAGGACGCGAGGCGATTCTATTCAACCTGTCCGGCACCGGGTTTGAGGTTGCACTCGTTGAAGCACCGGATGGTGCAGGATGCGCAGGTCGTGTCGGATGCCTGGGCGACAGCGGGTCGTATGGCATCGGACTTGTGCGGATGCACGTTCTCCTGTCCCAGTTCGTCCAGGCAGTGCAGCCGTTTGAGCACGTTCAGGACACTCGGATTGGCGGCGATGAGGTGCAGGTCGTTGCCATGAGCGCGCGCCCGCCGCGCTTCCGACAGGATGAAGTCGGCCCCGGCGAGGTCGATCTTGCCGACCCCCTTGAGGTTGAGGATGCAGGTCTTCAGGCCGTCGTTGTCCTCCATCCGCCGAAATTCCCGCTCGACATGCTCGATCGAAGCAAAGAACAGCGGGCCTTCAATGCGCACGAAGCGGATTTGCGGACATTGCGGCAGGTCGAAGGTCGCAGCGTTCATGAAGACCCGGCGGCCGTTCACCTCGGTCGGGGCGCCGACCGCCACCAGGGGATGTGCGCTCTTGTTCAGGAAGATCGACAGCGAGGCGACGACACCGACGAGGATGGCGAAGTCGAGCCCCGAGAGGATGCCGGTCAGGAAGGTGGCGGCAAGGATGAAGGTCTCGGACCGGCTGGTTGCAATGATATGGCGGATCTCGGCGATGTTGATCAGCCGCCAGGCGACGTAGAGGATGATCGCCGCCATGGCGGGCACCGGAACGAACCGCACGAAAGGCGCAAGCAGGAGGAGCAGAACCACCAAAAAGCCCGCGGCAAAGACTGCCGACATCGGCGAGACCGCGCCGCTTTCCGCATTGAGGCCCGAGCGGGTGAAAGAGCCGGAACCCGCGTAGCAGTGAAAGAAGCTGCCGGTGAGGTTGGCGAGACCCTGGCCTACCATTTCCTGATTGCTGTCGTAGGTCTCGCCGCGCCTTATGGCGAAGGATTTGCCGATCGAGATTGCCTCGAGCAGGCCGACGCAGGCCACGGCCGCGGCGGCGGGCAGCAGCGCGCCGATGGTGCTTATCGTCAGGTCCGGTGCCTCGAACGACGGCAACACCGCGTCGAGTGGCGCGAACATCGCCACCCCGGAGGCCTCCGCACCCAGCAGGACGGCGGCAAGCGATCCGGCCACCAGCGCGATGATGTAGCCCGGCAGACGGCGGCTGATGCGAAAGGACGCGATCAGGCTGGCCAGCGTCACCGCGGAGATGATCACCGCGTCGATGTTCAGCGCACCCGCGTCCGCCACGATCCGCGACAGGCGGTGCAGCACCCCGCCCTCGCCGCCCGCGAGACCCAGCGCCGGGCCAAGCTGTGACACCGCGATCAGGACGGCGGCGGCGGCGGTGAAGCCGACGATGACCGAGTGTGAGATGAAGGCGATCAGCCCGCCCAGCCCCGCCATCCCCGCCGCGAGTTGGAGCACGCCGACGAGGAAGGTCAGCACCAGCGCCAGCGCGATGTAGGTCTCGCTGCCGGGCACGGCCAATCCGATCAGCGAGGCAAAGAGCACGGCGGAAATCGCCGTGGTTGGCCCCGAGACCATGACGCGCGATGAGCCCCAAAGCGCCGCGACGACGGCCACGATGATCGCGGTGAACAGCCCGTATTCCGGCGGCAACCCCGCGATGATGGCAAAAGCAACGCCCTGCGGCAGGACGATGGTGGCGCCTGTAAGCCCGGCAAGCGCGGCCGCCTTCCACGACGCCGGCGTCAGGTCACGCAGCCAGGGCCCGACCGGCGACAGGCGTTTCAGGACCGTGCTGGTCCGGGCCATCGGGTCAGGACGCCTTGTCGGATTTCGTGTCGCAGCCTGCAGCGGCTCCGAGAACCTCCTGCAGTTCGGCCTCGTTGCGATAGCCGATCAGGATACCCACTTTGGCTTCCCCCAGGCTGGGATCGCGTGTGGCAATCCAGGCATCCGACCGGGTGGTGCGTTGCGATGTGCGGCGCGCCCAGGCAAAGAGCCTCTGTTCCATGCGGGCGCAGTTCGCCGCATGCGCCGGATCGGCACCAAGGTCGGTCAGTTCGTCTGGGTCGTTTTGAAGGTCGAAGAGCATCGGGCGGAACCCTTCGGCGAAGATGTACTTCCAGCGACCGTCGAACAGCATCGTCAGCTTGGCGTCCTTGACCTCGACACCAAGGCGCCGCCGGACGTCGCGCATGGAATAGTCGTATTCCGAGACCGCGACGTCACGCAGGCTGTCGCTCTGCCCGTGCAGCAGCGGCATCAGCGAATGCCCTTCGATGATATGCGGCACCGCCTCGCCGCCGAAATAGTCGAGGATCGTCGGCACGACGTCGATGGCCTCGACCAGCGCGGAAGATTTCAGCCCGCGGGTGGCATCAGCCTCTGCGCGCGGGTCGACCACGATCAACGGGATGCGGGCCGAGGCGTCGTGAAACAGTTCCTTCTCGCCCATCCAGTGGTCGCCGAGGTAATCGCCATGGTCGGAGGTGAAGACGATCATCGTCTCCTCGGTCAGACCCTGCTCGTCCAGGAACGCCATCAGGCGGCCCATCTGGTCGTCGATCTGCTTGATCAGCCCCATGTAGGCGGTCAGCACGCGGGTACGGGTGCCATCGTCGCAGAAGGCACGGCTCACGCGTTCCTCCATGAAGGCGCCGTAGACGGGATGGGGGTTTTCGCGCTCCGCTTCGCTGCGCACCGGGTCGAGATGCGTCTCGGGGCCGTACATGTCGTGATAGGGCGCGGGCACGATATAGGGCCAGTGCGGCTTGATGTAGCTCAGGTGCAGGCACCAGGGTGTGTCGCCGGCCTCGCGGATGAAGTCCATCGCACGGGAGGTGATGTAGGGGGTCTCGCTTTCCTCGTCGGCGGCGCGTGCGGGTTTGTCCGCGTTGTCCATGAACCAGCCGCTGAGAATGTTGCCGTCCTCGTCCTCGGCGCTATTGGCAACCGTCTGCCAGGGGTTTTCATCCGGCCAGCCGCGTTCCTTCATGAACTGGTCATAGGCCGTGTTGCGCGGATAGCGGGGGCCGTCGGGGTGCAGCCCGTCCTCGCGCTCGTAGGGCTCGAAGCCGCATTCCGACACCAGCGCACCGATCTCGCTGTCTGGTGACAGCCCGAGGCGCTTCATCCCCTCGACATCGGCGGTCATGTGGGTCTTGCCGCAAAGTGCCGTGCGCACGCCCAGGGGGCGCAGGTGGTCGCCCAGCGTCATCTCGCCGACCTTCAGCGGGATATTGTTCCAGGTCGAGCCGTGCGAGGCGACGTAGCGCCCGGTGTAGAAGGACATCCGCGACGGGCCACAGATCGGCGATTGCACGTAGGCCCGGTCGAACAGCACCCCGCGCGCCGCGAGAGCGTCGATGTTGGGCGTATGCAGGTGCGGATGCCCGGTGCAGGACAGGTAGTCCCAGCGCAGCTGATCGCACATGATGAATAGAACGTTCCTGGTCATGATCGGGGCCCACCTGATAGTCGGACCGGGGCGTGACCGCCCCGGCCATATGCCTGTTTACCCGCGCGCGACGTCGGGGATCGTCACGCCAAGCTCTTCAAGCGCGCGCAACGCGCCGGGGTGCAGCGGCATGTTGAGATCCGCCACTGCTGCCTCCGGCGTGATCGCCTTGAGCCAGGGTGCGCTGTCGCGCATCTCGGCCACGCCTTCGAAGAAGGTCTTGGTCATGTCGTAGATCATCTCCTCGTCGGCGGTCTCGCTCGTGACGATGCCGACGGTGACGCGCAGGGTGGTCGTGTCCTCGTCGTTGACCTGGTTGTCGCCGTAGATGCCCGCCGGAAGCGTGCCGAGGCCGAAGCCGGGGCGGTTGGCCAGCGCCTTGACTGCGTCGCTTTCCAGCTGGTCGGCGGGAATGCCGAGGAAGCGGATCGGGTTGGTCACGGCGATCTGGGTCAGCACCGGGCTGGGCGCGTTGGTCGGGTTGCAGTAGATGTCGAGGTTGCCGTCCTGGAATGACGCGGCGGCGGCGTCCCAGCCGAGTTTCACCGCTTCGTAATCCTCGCCCGCCTTCAAGCCGGTGACTGCCTCGAACAGGCGCACCATCGTCGAATAGGCAGCACTGCCCGGAGGTCCAAGGAAGACTCGCTTGCCCTTGGCGTCATCCATCGACGTGATGCCCGACGACTCGTAGACCGCGATGTGATAGACGCCCATCGGGAAGTTCAGAACGGTGCGGAGCTTCTTGGACAGTTCCGGCGCCTGGTCCATCTTCTCGAACATGGCACGCTGGTTCGCCATCAGCGCATGCAGCGCTGGCGAGGACATGCAGAAAGCGGTCTTGCCCATCGCCACTTCCAGAACATGACGGGTGGCGGCGCCGGTGGCGTTGATCTGAATCTCGTAGTCCGGCAACTCGCGGTTGATGATATTGGCAAAGGTGGTCATCACCAGGTTCGGGCTGGTGCCCGGCCCCAGCGTCGACATGCGCAGCAGTTCCTTGGCGAAGGCGGCGCGCGGCAGCATCGCCAGCGTCGCGGCGGCGGCGGTGCCGGCCAACAGGTCACGGCGATTGAGGGTGGTGGTCTTCATGAGTTTGGTCTCCCTTGGTGAAGTCATGTTGTCTGGTCTTTGATGGTGAGGTCCAATCGGTCGACATACATCAGCCCGATTGCGGCAGCGGCGGCGATCCACGAGACCAGCGGCCCGAAGAAGATCAGCGCCACGGCCAGCGCCAGCCCCACCGGCACCATGTAGGCCTTGCCGCGGCGCGGATAACAGGCGCGCGAGATCAGGATCGTGGCGAGCAGGACAAAGACGATTGCCTGCGCTGACTCCGCCAACGGGAAGCCGGTCCCCAGCAACAGCGCGGGCTGGTAGATGAAGGCGAACGGGATCACGAAGCCCGGCAGTGCCAGCCGCGAGGCTTCGAGAGCCGTGGCCATCGGGCTGGAGCCCGCGATCGGGGCCGCCGCAAAGGCCGCCAGCGCAACCGGCGGGGTGATCGCGGACAAGACGCCGAAATAGAGCACGAACATGTGCGTGTGCACGATCGGCACGCCGAGTTTCTGCAGCGACGGCCCCATCACCAGCACGATGATCAGATAGGCCGGCACCGTGGGCATCCCCATGCCGAGCAGGAGGCAGGCAATGGCCATCAGGATCAACGATATGATCAGTTGGTCTTCCGCAAGGCTCGACAGCAGCGAGGCAAAACGCAGCCCCACGCCGGTCAGGTTGAGCACGCCGATGACGATCCCCACGGCCCCGACGATGACCACAAGCTGCGCCGAGATCAGGCCGGCGGAGCGGATGAATTTCAGCCAGGCGGCCCCGTTGAACAGCAGATCGGGACGCACGGCAAAGCCCAGCAAAGCAGCCAGCGCGACGCCGACAAAACCGGCATAGGCGGGCGACGAGCCGCCGACCATGGTCACCACGATGCCGGCCAGCGCCAGTACGAAGATCCCCATCTGCACCAGTTCGCGCCAGTTGAATGTGATGTTCGGACGCGGTTCCTCGGCCAGGTCCATGTTGCGGGCGGCGCTGGAGATGGCGACGAAGAGGCCGCCGTAGTACAGCAAGGCTGGCACGGCCGCGGCGGCGCAGATGGTCAGATAGGGCACGCTGGTGACGTCTGCCATGATGAACGCCACGGCACCCATGATCGGCGGCGTGATCTGGCCGCCGCTGGAGGCCGCTGATTCCACCGCCGCCGCGAACCGGGGCGAGAACCCGCGTTTCTTGATCAGCGGAATGGTGATGACCCCGGTGCCCACGACGTTGGCCACTGCAGAGCCCGAAATCGTCCCGAACAGGCCACTGGCCACCGTGGCCGCGGCCGCGGGGCCGGACCGCATCCGCCCGGTGGCGGCCATGGCAAGCCGCACCAGCACGAGGTCGATGGCCAGAAGTTCCAGCAGCGCGCCGAAGACAATGAAGATCAGGATGGTCGAGACCACCGTCGCCCTCGGACGCCCGAAGACACCGTCGAAGGAATACCACAGCACGGTCATCAACTCTTCGGTCGAGATCCCGGCATGCCTCAGGAAGCCCGGCGCCAGATGGCCAAAGGCACCGTAGGCCAGCAGCACACCGGCGACCACCGCCATCACGAGGCCGACCGAGCGACGGGTCAGTTCGATCACCGCGATGAGCCCGAGAAATCCCATCCAGATGTCGGTCGAGGTCAGGAAGTAGAGCCCGGTCTCGATCTCTTCGGCCGCGCGGAAGTATTGATAGACGCTCAGCGCCAGGCCAAGGGCAATCACCGCCAGAAGCCCGCGGTCCAGAAGGGTGCCGGAACGGCCGACGGCAGACAGGATGATCAGCAGACCGCCCACAAGCAACATGCCGACCCGCAGGTAGGAATCGGAAAACACCCCGAACACCGACACGTAGAATACAACCCCGAGGACCACGAGCGACAAACCGGTCACGGCATGATCCAGATATGCAGTTTTCCTGAACTCCGACACGGCACCCTCCCAAGCGCAACGCCCGCCGAACGGCCATCGAATTCCGATTCGACGCGCGGCGGGCATGTGAAAGAGCCTATTGCACTGCTGCCTTCCTTGCCAATTTTCGTTACACTAGGTGAAACGGAGTGCTGGTGAAACTTAACAGATCCATCGAACGCGGGCTGACTGTACTGGAGGTCATCCACACCTCCGGCGCCAGTTCGCTTGCGTTTCTCGCCGAACGTACCGGGCTGTCCAAACCGACGATTCTGCGGATCTGTGCCACATTGGAACACCGCCGCTGGCTGAGCCGCAGAAGCAGTGACGGGTATTTTCAGCTTGGCTCTGGCTTCCCGCAGGCTGGCGGCATGCCGGATTTGGCCGACAGGCTCGTGGCGGTCAGCAAAAAGGAAATCGTCCGGCTCTCCGAGGAGACCGGGCTGGGGGTCGATCTGGCGGCGGCGATTGGCGGAGGCCGGACCGAGATTGTCGATACCACCCGGGTATTCAGAAAACACGGGGTCTATCCCGATGCAGTCGGGTTCCGCCCTTCGCCGATCCTGTCGGCCCTGGGCGGGGCTTATCTCTCCGGGCTGTCAGAGCCGGATCGCGCTGCGGTTCTGAAGGACCTGGTGCCAAGACTGCCCCGTGAAGACGCTTCCGCCTTGCTGCAACTGCCGAGAATCCTGAAAGCCATTGCCCGAAACGGTTATGCCGCCCGGGCCGAAGGCCATTGGGGCCGAGCGGTGGATTATGGCGAGCTTCCGGCGGCCATCGCGGTCCCCATCCTGGCCGACACCGAGGTGGTCGGCGCGGTCAACCTGGTCTGGAATGCGAGCGATCAAACGGTCGAGGTTGTCGCGAAAAGCCACCTCGCACGCCTCGAGGCAACTGCGAAAGCAATTGGCCGGAGCTACGCGGCCCTGGCCTGACCCGGCGGTCTTGCCCACCCATTACGGGGCGCGGGCGGCGGCAACTCAGACAGGCAAGACCGACAGGTTCTGGACACAATCAGGCGCATCAGGGCTCCTTGATGTACTGCAACAGCACGCAACCGGCGCCGCGCACGATGCACTCGGG
>CBDUPF010000158.1:0-9226 GCA_965369035.1 uncultured Aliishimia sp. | reverse complement strand
TGCTGCTGACCGTGGTCGAACTCCTGCGCCGCCGCTCCGAACGCCTTCGCGGTATGTCCCCGGGCTGAGGCGCAGACGGCAGGATCGGTCCGCCGTTCGTCGCAGGATACGTCATCTCCGCAGGACTTACGCGGCAACGAAAGAAACGGTCGGTCGGCTGACCACCCGGTCCGGCAGCCGTTGATCCGCGACAATCCGATCTGCAAACTCCTTGTTTGACCTGGATCATGGTCCGTTCGACCGCGGGGCCGTTCTTGGGCGTGTCGCACAAAAGGAGTTCGATAATGCGTTTTTTCAAGTTGCCCCTGATCCTCGCCATCACCGTTGCCATGACCGTTTTCGGCGCCATCGCGAATGCCGAAGAAAACAAGCCGGGCCTGTTCGTCAACCTGACCACGGACGACACGTGGTCAGCCGCCAAGGCGATCATGTTCGCACATGAAAAGGCTCTCAAGAACGGCCACGAGCCGGTTGCGATCTGGCTGAACGTCAGAGCCGTCTACCTTGCCGACAAGAAACGGCCCAGTCACGTCCACGGTCTGATGAGAGGAGACGACAAGTCCATTCAGGACATGCTTGCGGCGTTCATGGCCGATGGCGGTCAGGTGATCATGTGCCAGGCGTGCTCGCAAGCTGCCGGGCTGACAGTGGATGACTACATCGACGGCGTGGTGATGGGAGACTGGCCAACCGTCTCGGGTCTGCTCTTCGGAGAGAACATGCAGACCCTGTCCTGGTAATACCCATGGACAAGACCGGAGAGGCATTGGCATTTTCGGTCTTGTCTTTTCCGCGATACGCCGGGGTTCAGGCGACGAGCCGAAGCGCCCTCCGCGTCAGCGGAGCCGCGCCTCGGTGGTCGCATCGAACACGAAGGCCCGGCCCGGGTCGAAGCGGAGGCCGACCGTCTCCCCTTCCCGCGCCCGCTCATCGCCCCGTTCCTCCACGATGATCGCTTCGCCACTGGGCGCGGTGAGGTGAGTATAGCTGACCCCGCCCAGTGCTTCGGTCAGTTCCACCTTCAACGCACCTCCGCTCCGGTCTATTTCCAGATGCTCCGGACGCAGGCCCAGGATCACCGCCGTGCCGTCGGCCGGCAAGGCGACCGGCGCCGCGATGCTCTGGTCCAGCGCGGGCACGTCCAGCTTTCCGCCCGCAACGGTGGCGTTCAGGAAATTCATCGACGGCGAACCGATGAACCCCGCCACGAACCGGTTGTCGGGATCGCGATAAAGGTCGAGCGGCGCGCCCACCTGCTCGATCCGGCCCGCGCGCAGCACCACGATCTTGTCGGCCAGCGTCATCGCCTCCACCTGGTCGTGGGTGACGTAGATCATCGTCGCGCCGATCTCCTGGTGCAGCCTTGCGATCTCCACCCGCATCTCCACGCGCAGTTCGGCATCAAGGTTCGAGAGCGGCTCGTCGAAGAGGAACACCTCCGGCCCCCGCACGATGGCGCGCCCGATGGCGACCCGCTGGCGTTGCCCACCCGACAGCGCCTTGGGCTTGCGCCCGAGGTAGTCGTCGAGCTTCAGGATCCGGCTCGCCTCCGCGACCTTGGTGTCGATTTCCGCTGTCGGATGGCCGGTCATTCTGAGCCCGAAGCCCATGTTTTCCTTCACCGTCATGTGCGGGTAGAGCGCGTAGGTCTGGAACACCATCGCCACGCCGCGTTCGGACGGGTCGAGCCGGGTCACGTCGCGGCTGCCGATATGTATCGAGCCCTCGGTGGTGGCCTCCAGCCCCGCGATCATCCGCAGCAGCGTGGACTTGCCACAGCCCGACGGCCCCACGAAGACACAGAACTCTCCGTCCTCGATGGTCAGGTCGATCCCGTGGATCACCCGCGTTTCGCCATACTTCTTGATCGCGCCCTGAAGCGTCACGCCCGTCATTCGGCTTTCTCCCGTTTCGCGTTGCTGTCCGGGAAGTTCCAGGCCTCTGCTTCCTGCCCGATCTTCGCCGCCGTTTTCTTGAGGTCAGGGGCCAGTTTTTCCAGCCCTTCGAGGGTCATCCGGCTCGTCGGCACCGTGACCGACAGTGCGCCCTTCATCCGGCCGGTGCCGGACAGGATCGGCACGGCAAGGCAGATGATGCCCGGTTCATGCTCCTCCCGGTCGAAGGCATGGCCGCGCTTGCGGATCTCGTCCAGCTCGCGGCGCAATTGCTCGGCCGAGCCAAGGGTCGACGCGGTGAACCGGTGGTAGCTTTGCTGGTCCAGCGCGGCCTCCAGCGCGTCGTCGTCGAGGAAAGCCAGCATCGCCTTGCCGACCCCGGTGCAATAGGCGGGGCCGACCTTGCCCGCATCGGAGAACATCTCCACCGGGTGGGCCGCGTTGCGCTTGTCGACATAGAGCACCTGCGCATTGTCGAGTTGTGCCAGGTGCACCGTTTCGCCCAGTTCCGCGCTCAGCTGGTCGAGGAACGGGCGCGCGATGGGCGCGAGCGAGCTTTGCTGCCACGCCGCGTGGGCCAGCCGGACAAGCCGAACGCCCAGCGCATAGGTCTGCCGGTCCGGATCGAATGACAGAAGCGATTGATTGGTCAGCGTCCGCAGCAACCGATAGAGCGTGGCCTTCGGCAGGTCGCTGCCGTCCAGCAGCGTGCCGAACCGCACCGGGCGGCCCAGAGCCGCCACCTGGTCGAGGACCGCCATCGCCTTGCCGACGGTACCGCCTTCGGACATCTGCCTTTCCTCCCTTGCGCGCGCCTTGCCACCCTTGCGGGAACCCTCCTATCGTGGCGGGGCGCGCGAACACTGTTGACAACACTAGGCGAGTCGGGGTGTAGTTTTCAATATCTAAAACTAGGTTTCAAATAGTGGGAATGGATATCAGGGACCCTGACCCGCTCGAAACCGATGGGAGGACAACATGACACGAACTTTCCGCGCCGTTCTGGCGTCGCTTGCCTGCTCCACCGTTCTGGCCGGTCCGGCCGCGGCCGAGCTGACCGGGGATCTGAAGATCTTCCTGGACACCTCGAACCCGGCGCCGCGTGCCACGATGGAGAAGATGATCGCCGATTTCGGAGCCCTTCACCCGGAGCTCAACATCGAGACCACGGTGATCGACCGCGAGGCCTACAAGACCCAGATCCGCAATTTCCTGACCGCCAACGCGCCGGATGTCGCCACGTGGTATGCGGCCAACCGGATGGGGCCCTACGTGGATGCGGGGCTGTTCGAGGACGTCTCCGACCTCTGGGCCGAGCCCGAGATCGCGGAGAACCTCGCCTCCACCAAGGGTGCCTTGACCATCGACGGCAAGCAGTGGGGCGTGCCCTATACCTACTACCAGTGGGGTGTGTACTATCGGAAGGACATCTACGACGAGTTGGGCCTGAGCGAGCCGGCAACCTTCGAGGAGATGAAGGCGAACTGCCAGGCGATCCTCGATTCCGGCAAGAAGTGCTTCACCATCGGGACGAAGTACCTGTGGACCGCCGGCGGCTGGTTCGACTACCTCAACATGCGGACCAACGGATTCGATTTCCATATGGAATTGGCCGGGGGAGAGGTCCCGTGGACGGATGACCGGGTGAAGGCGACCTTCGCCAACTGGCGCGAGCTGATCGACATGGGCGCCTTCATCGACAACCACCAGACCTATAGCTGGCAGGAAGCGCTGCCCTTCATGGTTCAAGGCGACGCGGCGGCCTATCTGATGGGCAATTTCGCCGTGGCCCCGCTGCGCGAGGCGGGACTCGACGACAGCAAGCTCGACTTCTACCAGTTCCCGGCCATCAATCCGGACGTGGAGATGGCCGAGGACGCGCCGACCGATACCTTCCACATCCCGGCCAACGCAACGAACAAGGAGGCCGCGCGCGCCTTCCTGCGCTTTGTCGTGTCGCCGGACGTGCAGACAGAAATCAACAACGGCGAGAATCTCGGACAGCTGCCGGTCAATGCGCAAGCCTCGGTGGATGACGACAAGTTCCTGCAGGAAGGCTTCGCGATGCTGTCGTCGAACAGCCCCGGCGGCGTGGCCCAGTTCTGGGACCGCGACGCATCGGCGGAGATGGCCAAGGTGTCGATGGAGGGTTTCCAGGAATTCATGGTCAAGCCCGACAACCTCGACCGGATCCTGGCAAAGCTCGAACGGGCCCGGGAACGCATCTACGAATAGGTTTTCTGCAGCATGGCGCGAAGAAATGTCGCGCCATGCCATGTCACATTCTCAAGCTGGTGGAAACATGGTAAACATTTCTCACAACAAGGTGTTATTTGGGAGGACCAGTGATGCGTTTGATGCATACACTTACCGTTGTTTCCGCTTTGATTTCTGCGCCGGCCTATGCCGCGGTATTCGACATAACGATCGATGGCAGCGATGCCATTTTCCTGTCCGGGCGAACCGATCTGACGATTCCCCCGGCCTCGGATCCGTGGCCCGGCGGATTGGCCCGTCACGGCGGCCCGACGCCGGAGGAAATCCAGGAAACCTTTCCACCAGTGATTTCGGTCACGACCGGCGACACCATCAAGGTCCTGGACCCGGCCATAGGCGGGATCAGCTACTTCAATGGCGTTGGCGCACCGTTTTACGGGCCGGCCGGCAACGGAGCGAGCACGGCAAGCAATCTGTTCGCCTTCGGCGGGATCAGCGGGTATGTCGGTCCGGAGGGCGCGTTGACGGGTGTCTTTCTCGACAACAGCATTCCAAGCAGCGGTCCGCCGGCCACCTTGTCGCTGGCAGACTACGGCGGCAGCCTCGACTTCTCGACTTTCACTCCGGGATTGGGACAGGTCTTCTATATCGGGGACGGCAGCACCTCGGGTGGCGGTCTGAAGGAGTTCATTGCCCCGACTGGAGCAACCCGGTTGTTCTTCGGGATTCCGGATGGTTTCGGATTCGATGGGGTGCCGGGAGCCTACGACGACAACGATGGCAGCTACCGGATACGTGTTGGCGTGAACGAAACACCGACACCGCCAGCAGTGCCGTTGCCTGCGGGTGGGGTCCTGCTGCTGAGTGGCCTGGGACTCCTGGCCTGGCGGCGCAAGCGGGGCTGATCCGCCGCGCTGACGACAACACGGGGGCGGCGTCATGAAGGCGGCGCTCCCGATGACGGAAATCAAACGCGGTTTCTGGGCACGCAACCAGCAACGGCTGGCGCCCTGGCTGTTTCTTGCGCCGGGGATCCTGTTCTTTCTGGTCTACGTGATCTTCCCGGTCTTCCAGTCCTTCAACCTCTCGCTCTACGAATGGGACGGGTTGGGCGAGGCGGAGTTCATAGGGCTGCGAAATTACGAGGACCTCTACTGGGAATTCGTTGATCGCGACGCGTTCTATGTCTCGCTCAAGAACAACCTGATCTGGCTGTTCCTCTATCTGCTGGCCATTCCTGCGGGGCTGTTCATCGCCCTGTTCCTGAATCAGACCGTCTGGGGCATCCGGCTCTACAAGTCGCTCTTCTTCTTTCCATTCGTCATCTCGCAGGTCGTGGTGGGCCTTGTCTTCGCCTGGTTCTATGATCCGGCCTTCGGGCTTCTGAACGCGATGCTGGGCTGGTTCGGGCTGGGGCCGATCAACGTGCTGGGCGATGAACGCTTCGTCACCTACGGGATCATTGCCGCGGGGCTGTGGCCACAGACGGCCTACTGCATGATCCTGTATCTGACCGGACTCAATGCCGTGGACCCCGAGCAGATCGAGGCCGGGCGGCTCGACGGAGCCAAGGGCTGGCGGATGCTCTGGCACGTGGTGCTGCCGCAACTCCGGCCGGCGACCTTCATCGCCTTCGTCGTCACCATCATCGGCGCGCTGCGGTCCTTCGATCTGATCTCCATCATGACACAGGGCGGCCCGTTCGGCTCGTCCCGCGTTCTGGCCTTCTACATGTTCGAGGTGGCGCTGTCGGAATACGGCTTCCGCATGGGGTACGGGGCCGCCATCGCGGTGGTACTGTTCCTGATCATGCTCTGCTTCATCGCCTACTTCCTGTGGTCGATGTACCGCGAGGAGAAGGGGGGCCGCTGATGACCGGATTCCGTGATCTCTCCAACGCGATCTCGAAAGCCCTGCCCGGCGCGGAATGGTCGGAGCCGTTCGGGCCGGGCCATGACGTCTGGAAGGTGGGCGGCAAGATGTTTCTTGTGGGTGGCAGCGCGGATGACGGCGTCTCCGTCAAATGCCCCGACGTGGAGACCGCCGCGATGTTGAGGGACGCGGGCGTCGGCACGAAGGCACCCTACCTGCACGCAAGCTGGATACGGTTGCACCCCGACACGCCAGAGGAGGAACTTCGCCACCGCATACACGTCTCCTACGACACGATCCGGGCCACGCTGACGAAAAAGGCGCAGGCCGCCCTGCCGCCAAGGGAGGACTGCGATGTTCCCGGCACCCATTGACAAGGCATCCCCCGCCGCCCGCCTGGGCTACCAGTCGCTTCTGCCGCTCGCGCTGCTCCTGTGGCTGATGCCGCTGATCGCGGTGGCGGTCTTCTCGATCAAGCCGGACACGGATTTCACCACCGGCAATTACTGGGGCTGGCCCTCGTCCTTCGAGGCGTTCAACAACTACGGCAAGGTGTTCTTTGCCTCCGACATGCCGCGCTACCTGCTGAATTCGGTGCTGATCACGGTGCCCACGGTGATCGGTGCGGTGGCGCTGTCGACGATGACCGGGTTCGCGCTCGGCATCTACCGGTTCCGGTCGAACCTGCTGATCTTCTTCATGTTCATCGCGGGCAACTTCGTGCCGTTCCAGATCCTGATGGTGCCGGTCCGCGACCTGACGCTGGATCTCGGTCTCTACAACACCAAGACGGGGCTGGTGCTGTTCCACGTCGCGTTCCAGACCGGGTTCTGCACGCTCTTCATGCGCAACTTCATCCGCGCGCTGCCGTTCGAGTTGATAGAGGCCGCGCGGGTGGAGGGCATCAGCGAGATCCGCATCTTCTGGTTCGTGGTCCTGCCGCTGATGAAGCCCGCCATCGCCGCGCTGAGCGTGCTGATCTTCACCTTCATCTGGAACGACTATTTCTGGGCCGTCGTGCTGACCCAGGGGGCGGAGAGCCAGCCGGTGACGGCCGGCATCACCTCCTTCAACGCCCAGTATCGCGCGGCCTACCACCTGATGAGCGCGGGGAGCATCGTGGCGGCCCTGCCGCCGGTTCTGATGTTCTTCCTGATGCAGAGACATTTCATCGCCGGGCTGACCCTCGGCGCTGTGAAATAGCGAAACGGAGACGCTGCAATGGTCAAGATCGCCTTCGTCGGGGCCGGGTCCACCATCTTCATGAAGAACATCGTGGGCGACGCGCTGCTGACGCCGTCGCTGGCCCAGGCCGAATTCGCGCTGATGGATATCGACAGCACGCGGCTGGCCCAGTCCGAAGCGGCCGTGCAGTCCATGATCCGAGAGACCGGCGCGGGGGCGACCGTCTCCGCCACGACCGACAGGCGCGCGGCGCTTGATGGGGCGGATTTCGTCGTGACCGCCTTCCAGGTCGGCGGCTACAAGCCCTGCACGGTCACGGATTTCGAGATCCCGCGCCAGTACGGGTTGCGGCAGACGATCGGCGACACGCTGGGCGTCGGAGGCATCATGCGCGGTCTTCGCACGGTGCCCGTCCTCTGGGACGTGGCGCGCGACATGACCCAGCTCTGCCCCGACGCGCTGCTGCTGCAATACGTCAACCCGATGGCGATCAACACCTGGGCGCTGGCCGAAGCCTTTCCGCGGCTGCGGCAGGTCGGGCTGTGCCACTCGGTGCAGAACACGGTGCAGGAGATCGCCCACGACCTCGACCTGCCCAAGGAGGAGATCGACTTCCGCGTCGCCGGCGTGAACCACGTGGCCTTCTTCCTGCGGCTCGAGCACGGCGGCCGCTCGCTCTACCCCGCCCTGCGCGAAGGGTACCGGGCGGGCCGGCTGCCGAAACCGCCGCTGCTGATGCCGCGATGCGCCAACAAGGTGCGCTACGAAGTGATGGAGCACCTCGGGTATTTCTGCACGGAATCCTCCGAACACCTGGCCGAATACGTACCCTGGTTCATCAAGGATGGACGGGACGACCTGATCGAACAGTTCTCGATCCCGCTCGACGAATACCCCAAGCGCTGCGAGGAACAGATCGCGCAATGGACGGAGCAGGCAACGACACTGACCGGCAGCACCCCGGTGTCCCGGTCTCATGAATTTGCCGCGGATCTGATGAACGCGGTCGTGGTGGACGATCCCTTTGTCATCTACGGCAACCTTCCGAACCACGGCCAGATGCCGCAATTGCCCCACGGTGCCGCGGTCGAGACGCCCTGCCTTGTCGACGGCAACGGGGTGCAACCCACGCAGGTCACCGACATCCCGCCGCAGCTCACGGCGCTGATGCGCACCCAGATCAACGTGCAGGAACTGACGGTCCGCGCACTGATCGACGAGGCCCCCGAGCATATCTACCATGCGGCCATGATGGATCCGCACACCGCGGCCGAGCTGGATCTGCGCCAGATCCGCAGCCTCGTGGACGATCTGCTCACCGCCCATGCCGACTGGCTGCCCGACTGGTGCCGGCCAGCCCGCGCCGCGTGACGTCGGCATCATGCCCAATCGAACCCGCCCGGAGATACCCATGACCACCCCGATCTTTCCCGACCTCAAAGGCGCCTCGGTCTACATCACCGGCGGCGGCTCGGGTATCGGCGCGGCCCTGACCGACGGGTTTCTGGGCCAGGGCGCCAAGGTCGCCTTCATCGGCCGGTCCGACGCGACCGCTTTCTGCGACGAGATGGAGGGGAAGCACGGCGCGCGTCCGCTGTTCCTGCAGGGTGACGTGACCGACACCGCACGACTGCAAGGGACCATCGCGGAGGCCGCCGAGGCGCATGGGCCGGTCACCGTCCTTGTCTCCAACGCCGCCAACGACCAGCGTCAGAAGCTGGAGGATTACACGCCCGAAGACTGGGACCGCAACCAGGCCATCAACCTCAAGGCCTACTACTTCGCGACGCAAGCCGTGGCGCCGATCATGCGCGAGGCCGGCGGCGGATCGATCATCAATTTCTCCTCGATCAGCTACATGATGGGCAATGCCGGCTACTCGGCCTATGTCGCCGCCAATGCCGGGATCACCGGGATGACCCGGGCGCACGCACGTGAACTTGGCCCCGACGGAATCCGCGTCAACGCGCTGGCCCCGGGTTGGGTGCTGACGGAGAAGCAGTTGGAAATGTGGGCCACGCCCGAGGATCTCGAGGCGCATCTAGCACGCCAATGCA
>CBDUPF010000157.1:0-9257 GCA_965369035.1 uncultured Aliishimia sp. | reverse complement strand
GGAAACGAGTCCGGCGATCAGAAAGACTGCGGGCAACGATCAGTGCGCCACATTATCGATGGGCCGAACTCGGAGATCCTGCGGGCGGTTTGGACCTTCGCCGATCCCGGCCCCGCATTCGGGGGGACCGGCGACGCGAACACCGCGGCTCTGATCCACGCCGCAAGGACGACCAGGCAGGCGGCGAAGGCTCAGCTGCCCCAGATCTTGCGGACGTAGTTCGTGGTTTCCTTGTAGGGCGGAACACCGCCATACTTGCGGACCGCTTGTGGCCCCGCGTTGTAGGCTGCGAGCGCCAGGGGCCAGCTGCCGAAGGTGCGGTATTGCTGGCTCAGATAGCGTGCACCACCGTCGAGATTCTCCGCCGGGTCGTGCGGGTCGACGCCCAGCTTCTTGGCGGTGAACGGCATGAGTTGCGCCAGGCCGATCGCGCCCTTGTGCGACTTGGCATTGGGCCGCCAGTTCGATTCCTGCTGGACCAGCCGCAGGAACAGGTCTTCCGGCACGTTGTACCGCTGCGCCGCGGCGCGGGCCATCTGCAGGTATTGTCCGCGATACCGCCCGTCATAAGCCTTGGCCGTGCCCCATTTCGTGGGCGTGTTGACCGAGGGCGGCTGCAGCCGGACGGAGGCCTTGTACTGCTCCGACGCCCGGCTATCGAGCACCTTGGTCTGTGATTTGAAAAGCTTGGCGCGGTTCTTCGACGAGAAGATGTCCGAATGACCGGTATCTGCAACGCCCAGCGAGAGCGACGCGGCAAGTGCCGCCAATAGCGTTCTCCGTCCCAACATGCCCACTTCCGTGACTGATTTTTTCGGACACTATACCCGAAATGACCGGGCTGACCAGACTTGCAGGCATCATTCCCGCTGTGACTGTGTGATCCGTGTTTCAACCTCGGCCCGGGATTGATAACGTCCCGCAACTGCCGCGCGGGTCGGATTCGCGCGGCGCCGGCACCAAGACGGAAGGACAAGGCATGGCAGGCTCGGTAAACAAGGTCATTCTGGTCGGGAATCTCGGCAACGATCCGGAGGTGCGTACGTTCCAGAACGGGGGCAAGGTATGCAACCTCAGCCTCGCCACGTCCGAGCGCTGGAAGGATCGCAACACGGGCGAGAACCGGGAGCGTACCGAATGGCACCGGATTGCGATCTTCTCCGAGCCGCTGGTGCGCATCGCGGAGCAGTATCTGCGCAAGGGATCGAAGGTCTATATCGAGGGCCAGCTCGAGACGCGGAAGTGGCAGGATCAGTCCGGCCAGGACCGCTACTCGACCGAGGTCGTGTTGCGCCCCTATCGCGGGGAACTGACGCTGCTCGACAGCCGCAGCGAAGGTGGCGGCGGGTTCAGCGGTGGCGGTGGCGGTGGCGGCTCGATGGGCTATGACGACCGCGGCGGATCGCAGGATCGCGGCGGCCCTGCCCCGTCCCGCGATCTCGACGACGAGATCCCGTTCTGACGCGGGACGCGCAATCAAAAACACCCGAAGGACACAACCCGTTGGGCCGACAATCTGCATGATTGCCGTCTCGGCGATTTCCATGACCTGCGCGGTGGTCCCCGCGCAGTCGCAACAGGGTTGTGGATGCTATAGTTGGGTGCGCCAATTACAATTCCGATTGATCATCGGGAAGTAATCGTTCCATGCAACTCAAGAAACCGGACGTGGTCTGGAAATCGCAAGGGGCACCCAGCGTATCAAATGAATTAGCCAAGCAATACCAGGACGATACGCTTGTCAGCATTGAAATCGTCTACTACCGATTTGCGAAATTCGCAGTATTTTAGCCCGAATACCGATATTATTGACGACAGTGGAACTGCGACCAAGTGCCTGTTCACCGAGAAAGAATGCATTGATCCACAGGATAACAGACCATTGCCGCGCCGGACAGCGCGCTGAACCGCGTCATGTTCCGGGCCACTCCAGGTTTTTCTTGTAGGTCTTGACGATTTTTTCGTAGTTGCTCACGACGTTTTCTGCTCTCACGAGGTCTTTGTCGGACCAGCCTTTCTCGGTCTGAACAATTTTGGGATCAGTCAGCATTTTTTTCACGCGATTGCACATCACCGTGACCTCAACCACCTTGTTGCTGACAGAACTGGTTTCTTTCTCGATAAGTTCACCGGCATTGATGATACCCTTGAGAAATGTCGATTGGCTCGCTTCCGATACTCCTTTCGTGCAAACCGTCTTGGCCCAGCCCAGCATGTCGGCTTGACGCTTGTGTATTGTGCGCTTCAACTTGATGATGTCTTGACTGTGTTTGTCCAGTTTCTTCAACTCGTCCGAAATTTTGCCCATTTCGTTATACTCCAGGGAAGCAAAGACGTTGTGGAAAAATTCCATCGTTCAGCTTTCCGCAGAGATATAATGCTTGGAATCCGTAACCGATCAACTGTTTTGATCCGACGGCCCCGGAACCGAGGATCTTTCCACGTCAGTTTTCGGCCTTCCACGGCGCGATTGAACCACCTCGGAGCGCCATTTGCTGGTTAGGGCACTCGATGCGCTGGTCAGGCAATATTTTCCGTTTTGACAACGTCATGTTTCGTAATTCGGTAGGATTGTCAGGCGTTGCACAATCCGTTTGAGCCGTATGAGAGGGTTTGACGGTTCCGGTCAGGCCGCCAGCGCGTCCCTCAGAAGCTCCATTACCATATCTCTCGGCACGTCCGCGGTGACGAAGGCTTGCCCGATATCCCGGGCGAGAATGAAGCGGAGCTGGCCGTCGACGACCTTCTTGTCCTGGCCCATGAGGTCCAGGAGACCATCCGGCCCCGGCAGATCGCCGGGGATATCGGCCAGATCGGACTTCATCCCCATGTCCTTGAGATGCGCGCGCACGCGGCTCGGGGCCTCCTGCGGGCAGAGGCCCAGCCGTTGCGAGAGATCGAAGGCGAGCGCGCAGCCGATGGCCACACCTTCGCCGTGCAGCAGCCGGTCGGAGTAACCCGTCGCAGCCTCCAGCGCGTGGCCGAAGGTGTGCCCGAGATTGAGCAGCGCGCGATCGCCCTGCTCCGTTTCGTCGCGCAGCACGATCTCCGCCTTCATCTCCACCGACCGGCGGACGGCATGGACCCGGGCGGCGATGTCGCCTTCGACCACGGATGGACCATTCTGTTCGAGCCAGCCGAAGAAATCCGCGTCGCCCAGCAGCCCGTATTTCACGACCTCGCCGTAGCCGGCCAGGAAATCCCGCCGCGTCATGGAGTCGAGCAGCGCGGTATCGGCCAGCACGAGGCTTGGCTGGTGGAAGGCACCGACGAGGTTCTTGCCGTGCGGCGAGTTGATGCCGGTCTTGCCGCCGACGGAGCTGTCGACCTGCGCCAGAAGGCTGGTCGGCACCTGAACGAATCGCACGCCGCGTCGCAGGATGGCGGCCGCGAAGCCCACGAGGTCGCCGATTACACCGCCGCCAAGGGCCACGACCATGCCGCCGCGTTCGACCCTTTCGGCCAGCAGCCACTCGACCACCTCCTGCAGATGCCCCCAGCTTTTGGTCGCTTCGCCGGGTGGCAGCGTGAGGCAGGACATCTCCACCGATGCGGAACGAAGGCCGCCACGCAAGCGCTCGAGATGCAGCTCCGCGACGTGCACATCGGCCACCACCGCCACGCGCGGACGGCGCAACAGGGGCGCGATGTGGCGCCCCGCCTCCGCCACCAGCCCGGGGCCGATCAGAACGTCGTATTCCCGGCCCGGCAGCGCAACGGGGACGCGCTCAACGCTCATCCGCGACCTCCAGCACGTCGGGGCGGGTCAGAAGGGTCCGGACGACCTGGGTCACCATGTCCTCGATCGAGTAGCCGGGCTCCGACTTCACCGACAGATCGGCCAACGCATAGACCGGAACCCGCACGTTGTAGATATCGCTAAGTGTCTGCCTGGGGTTCGCGGTGCGCAGAAGCGGCCGCGTGGTCCGGTGGCGCACGCGGCTCCAGAGCAGGTCGAGATCCGCGTTGAGCCAGACGGAAACGCCATGCGCACTGATCGCCCGCCTGTTTTCCTCCGCGAGAAAGGCGCCGCCGCCGGTGGACAGGATGCACGGCTGCCCGGCCAGAAGGCGTGCGATCACCTGCACCTCCTTGCGGCGAAAGAACGGCTCCCCGTCACGGGCGAATATCTCCTGCACGGTCATGTTGGCCGCCTGCTGGATTTCGGTGTCGCTGTCCAGAAACGGCACGCCGAGTCGCTGGGCGAGTCCGCGGCCAACCGCGGTCTTGCCGGCACCCATCATTCCGACCAGCGCGACCGTCTTGTGCAGCACATAGTGCTGCTCTGTGTGGCGCGTCTTCTCCGCAGACTGCTGAAATTCGCTCATAAGCTTGTGAATGACGTGATCTTGCCGAAAAGGCCATATATAAGTTGGGAAAAATCACAGCGGGCAGGATGGGGCAAAACACATGTGGAGATTGATCAAGCTGCTGATCTATCTGGCAGTTCTGGCATTTGCCGGGTTGGTGGCCTATGCGTATCTGGGTCCTTACTTCGGCGCAGATTTCTCTGCCCCCCAATCCGAAACGCGGGAACCGGTCACGCTGGATGCGGACTAGTCGCGCAGGCATATGCTTCGGCATCGCGCTGTCCACGTCGGCGGCGGCTCAGGACGGGACGGCGCCCCTGTCCGCCATAGACTGGCTCAGCCGCAACTCGCCGGAGATCCAGTCCGCCGCACAACCGCGGCCGGACGCAAGGCGGGAACCGCCCGTGGCGCGATCCGGACAAACCCCCGAGATTTCGGTCGCGCCACTTGATGGCAGCGCACGGCGCAGGCTGGGTCTGCTGCCGTTTTCCGTCACCGGCCTGGCCCCGGAACTCTGGACCGCCAGCGAACCGGATCGGCTCATACGGCTTCTCGACGCGGCGCTCGATCAGAAGATACCGGCGGCCCAGGAGTTGCTTCTGTCGCTGCTTCTCGCCGATGCCGACGACCTGCCGCGAGAGGATCACGCCACGCGCTGGCTCGTGGCGCGGATCGATGCGCTGATCGAACTGGGCGCGGTGGAACCGGCCCTGACGCTTGTGCAGCAAACCGATCCCTCCCGCGACAAGGCGCTTTTCTCGCGCTGGATGTCGCTGGCGCTGCTGGCGCGCAGCGAATATGCCCCCTGCTCCGTCCTGGCAAGCAACCCGACGCTTGGCCCGGACGAGGCGACCCGGGTGTTCTGCATGGCGCGGACCGGCGATTTCGAGACGGCGGCGCTTCTTTATGGCACCGCGGCAGCGCTCGACATGTTCACGGATACGGAGGAGAAACTGCTCGCGCGCTTCCTCGATCCGGAGCTTTTCGGCGACGAGCCGATGCCACGTGCGCCGGTGCGGCCCGACGCGCTGACCTTCCGCCTGTTCGAGGCGGCGGGCGAACCGCTGCCCACCGCGCCCCTGCCCCGCGCCTTCGCGCATACCGCGCTCAGCGAGGATGTCGGCTGGAAGGCGCAGCTCGAAGCGGCAGAGCGGTTGGCGCGGGCCGGCGTTCTTCCGTCCAACAGCCTGCTCGGGCTCTACTCGGACCGGAAACCGGCGGCATCTGGCGGAATCTGGGACCGGGTCGCGGCATTCCAGTCCTTCGAGGCGGCGATGGAGAGTGGCGAGGCGGCGAGAGTTTCCGAGGCGCTGCCCGCGATGTGGCGAGGTGTGCAGTCTGGCGGGCTGGAGGTCACGTTCGCGGATCTCTTTGCCGAACGTCTGGCGGAGATGACGCTGACCGGTCCGGCGCGGGACATCGCGTTCCGGATGTGCCTGTTGTCACATTGCTACGAGGCGGCCAGCCCTCCGACGGACGGCGACGACCGGGCACGCTTTCTGGCCTCCGTCGCGCAGGGGCGCCCCGATCCGGACCTGGCGTCATCCGATGCGGCCCGGACGGTGGCGGAGGCGTTTTCCGATGCCGCCATCCCCTCCCCCGAAGCCGCCTATGTCACCGGCGGCGCACTGGGGGAGACCTTGCTGATCATGCTGGAACATCTCTCCGACGCCGGGCGCGGCGATCTGGGCGCGCTGGCGCAGGCGCTGACCGACCTGCGCGCGATGGGGCTCGAGGACGTCGCGCGGCGCGCGGCGCTGCAATACCTGATCCTGGAGGATGCGGGCTGAGCCATGACCACGGGGCGCTGGATATCCACCTTCCTCGAGGCGCAGGCCGCAGAACGCGGGGCGGCGGGCAACACGCAGGAAGCCTACGGGCGGGACCTCCTGATCTTCGGTGCTTGGCTCGGGGATCGGAAACGGGATTTCCAGGACGCGGACCGCGAGGATGTGGAAGCCTTTCTCGTCGACTGCGAGGCGCAGGGGCTGGCCAAGTCCACGCGCGCCCGGCGGCTCTCCGCCATCAAGCAGCTTTTCCGCTTCGCCTTCGAGGAAGGCTGGCGCAGCGACAATCCCGCGATCCAGATCGCCGGCCCGGGCCGCGACCGGCGTCTTCCCAAGACGCTGAGCCACGACGAGGTCGACCGGCTGCTGGACGCCGCGCGCACCACCGGCCGCACCGAGCAGGACCGGGTCCGCAATACCTGCCTGATGGAACTGCTTTACGCCACGGGAATGCGCGTCAGCGAGCTGGTCTCCCTGCCCGTCGCCGCCGCGCGGGGCGACCCGCGGATGCTGCTGATCCGGGGAAAGGGCGGGCGGGAGCGCATGGTGCCGCTCTCTCCAGACGCGCGGGATGCGCTGACGACCTGGCTTGCGCTGCGTGACGCCGCCGAAGACGAGGCCGAGACGGGTGGGAAAGCGGCTTCGAAATATCTCTTTCCCTCTCACGGGGCGGCCGGGCACCTGACCCGTCACCGTTTCTACGGCCTCATCAAGGAACTCGCGGTGGCGGGCGGCGTGATGCCGTCAAAGGTGACACCGCACACGCTGCGCCATGCCTTCGCCACCCACCTGCTGGAAGGCGGCGCCGACCTGCGCTCGATCCAGACGTTGCTGGGCCATGCAGATGTGGCGACAACCGAAATCTACACCCATGTCCTGCAGGAGCGGCTGAGCGCCCTGGTTCTGGAACATCACCCGCTGGCGCGCGACGGCACCCGCAAGGACGGCGGCAAGCTGTCTTCGGACGGCCAGTAACCGGTCAGCAACGCCGTGTGATAGCCGTCGGTCAACCCCGCGCGGACCATCTCCTGTGCGGCCGCGGCGTGATCGTAGGACAGTCGGTGCAGCGACGGACCCTCGCCATCGAGAATCGCGAACACGGTGGTCGCGGAGCCGTCATTGGGCGGCAATCCGATCGCGCCGGCATTGATCCAGGTGCCAAAGCTGAAATGCTGGATGAACGGCAGGCCGGAATGCCCGGCGATCACCACATCGACCGGACCCACCCGGCCTTCGATCAGGTCCCATTCCCGTTCGAAATCCGCGCGCGGCGTCACCTGCCACATGTTTCGTGCAATGTCGCTGGCACCACCATGCACCACGGCATGGCTGCGCCCCTCGTGGGTAAACAGGATCCAGTCCGGCAGCCGCGCCATCCAGGTGCGATCACCCGGCCCCGTCTCTGCATCGACATGGGCCAACCAGCCGGCAGACGGCGCGTCGACTTTGCCGGCCGCCTCGAACCCGTGGCCGAAATGCCCCACACCGGTCGCCAACTCGCGCTCCACGTTGCCCGCGATCACCGGGCAGCCGAAGTCGCGGATCATTGCCACCGTCGCCACCGGCTCCGCACAATAGGCAAGCGTGTCTCCCGTGCAGATGCAGTTTTCCGCCGGAATCCCGCGGTGCGTGGCCTCGTCGATCAGCGCGCGCGTGGCCTGCAGGTTCGAATACGGGCCGCCAAAGACCAGCGCCGGCCCGGAAAGCTCGCCCAGATCCCTGAATCTCATCTTTGCCCCTGTGTTTGCCGCAACTTGAACCTGCGGCGTCCGCGGACCATAACAGTCCGAAACGAGGTAGCAAATTTCCCGATGGACTCAACCTCCACGATTGTCGACAGCGCGTTCCTGATCACCGCGGGCGTGATCCTGTTTCTACTGGTCTTGTCCGGTTTCTTTTCCGGGTCGGAGACGGCACTGACCGCCGCCTCGCGCGGCAAGCTGCGCACCCAGGCCGACAAGGGATCCAAAGGCGCCGCACTCGCGCTGCAGGTGACGGAGGACAATGAGCGGCTGATCGGGTCGGTGCTGCTCGGAAACAACCTGGTCAACATCCTCGCCACCTCGCTCGCCACCGCGCTCTTTACCCGTGCGTTCGGAGAGTCGGGGGTCGCCATGGCAACTCTCTTCATGACGCTGCTTGTGCTGATCTTTGCCGAGGTGTTGCCCAAGACCTATGCCATCACCAATGCAGAACGGGCCGCGGCGCTGGTGTCGCGCCCGATCTCGATGGTGGTTCTGGTCTTTTCGCCCGTGGTCGCCGCCGTCCGGCTCCTGGTGCGCGGGGTGCTGCGCATCTTCGGCGTGCGGGCCGATCCCGACAGCCACATCATGGCGGTACGCGAGGAGATCGTCGGCGCGCTGCAGCTTGGCCATTCCGAGGGGGTGGTGGAGAAGGAGGACCGCGACCGCATCCTTGGCGCACTCGACCTCGCCGACCGCACGGTGGAGGAGATCATGCTGCATCGGTCGGGAATAGAGATGATCAACGGTGATGACCCGCCGCTCGACAGTCTCGAGCAGTGCCTGCGGTCGAACCATACGCGGATGCCGATCTACAAGGACGATCCGGAGAACATCACCGGCGTGATCCATGCCAAGGACCTGCTGCGCGCGATGTATGCCCGGATCGGCGGGCCGGAAGGCGATGCCTCGCAGCTTGCCCGGTTCGAGATCGCGGAAGTGGCCTATCCGCCCTATTTCATTCCCGAAACCACGACGCTCGACGACCAGATGCGGCAGTTCCTGCGCATGCGCACGCATTTCGCGCTGGTCGTGGACGAGTACGGCTCGCTGCAAGGCTTGATCACGCTGGAAGACATCCTGGAAGAGATCGTGGGCGAGATCACCGACGAATTCGACCCGCACGAGGACGAGACGGTGATCGAGAAGGCATCCGACGGCACCTACCTCATCGACGGCGGCATGACGATACGCGACCTCAACCGCGCACTGGACTGGACGCTGCCTGACGAGGAGGCCAACACCGTCGCAGGGCTCGTCATCCACGAGGCGCAGATGATACCGACCGTTGGACAGGTCTTCAGTTTCCACGGGTTCCGGTTCGAGGTCACCACGCGCGAAGGCAACCGCATCACCGGCCTGAAAATCCGAAAATTGTGAAGCTTTCGGACAACCTGCGCGGCATTCTCTGGATGACC
>CBDUPF010000156.1:0-9286 GCA_965369035.1 uncultured Aliishimia sp. | reverse complement strand
GAAGCGCTGGATCTCGCCAGTCACCGGGTCGCCCGCGAGCATCTGGTTGTTGCCCATGCCGGCGAACTCCTCGGCGTTGCTGTCATCGCCGTCGGTCTGGATCCAGACCAGCCCGGCGCTGTCGAACGCCATGCCGTCCGGAGAGTTGAACATGTTGCCCGCGTTCACGTTCTCCGACCCGCCATAGATGTTGTCGTAGACCTCCGGGTTGCCCGCCATCACGTAAAGATCCCAGTCGAAGGTGTCAGAGGCATAGTCGTCATCATGCGGGCGCCAGCGGACGATCTGGCCGTAATTGTTGGTCTCGCGCGGGTTGGGGCCGTTGACGGACGTGTCGTCGCCGCCCGCGTTGGGCTTCACGCCGCGGTTCTTGTTGTTGGTCAGACAGCAATAGGCTTCGACCATGTGCGGGTTGGCGGCGATCCATTCCGGACGGTCCATCGTGGTGGCACCGACCGCCGAGGCCGCAGTCCGGGCAAAGATCAGCACTTCGGCCAGGCTCGCCATGCCCGAGGTTTCCGGGGTCAGCGCGAGCCATTCACCGGTTCCGTCGTCATTGAACTTCGCGGCATAAAGCGTGCCGTCGTCAAGCAGACCCTCGGTCGAGGCGCCCGGCGAATAGCTGCCGTTGGAGACGAACCGGTAGACGAACTCTCCGCGTTCGTCGTCGCCCATGTAGACCACCACGCGTCCGTCGGCCGCCAGCACGACCTCGGCGTTCTCATGCTTGAAGCGTCCCAGGCCGGTGTGCTTGATCGGCTTGCTGTCGGGGTTTGCGGGATCGATCTCCACGACCCAGCCGGCCCGGTGCGGCTCGTTGGGGTTCTTCGAGGTGTCGAAACGCGCATCCCACTTGTGGTAATCGTACCCCCAGCCGTCCGCGCCGATGCCGTAACGGCTGTACCCCGCCTCGACCTGCTCCGACAACGGGTCCTGCGCCGCCCCGGTCGACCCGAAGTAGCCGTTGAAGTTCTCTTCGCAGGTCAGATAGGTGCCCCAGGGCGTCTCGCCGCAGCCGCAGTTGTTGAGTGTGCCCAGCGACTCGATGCCCTCAGGATCGGCTTCGGTCTTCATCAGGTCATGGCCGGCGGCGGGGCCGGCGATCTGCATCGGGGTCAGATGGGTGATCCGGCGGTTGTAGGGGCTGTCGACGACGACGGACCAGCTTCCCTCGTTCTCCGCCACTTCCAGCACGGTCACACCCTGGTAGTTCTGCAGGGTGATCACGTCGTCCGCATCGCCCGGAACACCTTCCTCGGTGTGCGGAAGGTTCACCTCGCGGTTGGCGTATTCGCTGTTGACCACGAGGATCTCGCGGCCGTCCACACTGAACATCTTCATGCCGTCGGTGTTTTCGCCGAACACGCGGTCCGACCCTTGCGACGGGATGCCTGCGGCCGGATCGAACTCCGGCGCGTCCGAGAAGAGCGGATCGCCCCAGCGTACGAGGATGTCCCAGGAGTAGCCATCGGGCACGTGTACGGTGGCATCGGACTGCGGCGGGATCTGATCGAAGGCGAAACGCGAACTCTGCGCGAGGGCTGTCGTCCCCTTGAGCAGCGCGGTCCCCATCGCGGCGGCACCCGACCCGAAGGCCAGCACGCCACCCATGAAGCCGCGGCGCGAGATCGCACGTTCCACAACCCGGTCGAAGTCCTGGGTATCGGGCCGCGGGAAGTTGATTTCATCCCACTCGTCGGCACTGAGATTGGTGTTGCGCTTGTCCATCGCTTTCTCCCTTTCTGACTTGTTCTGTTCGTCGATCTTACGACTTACGGTAGTCTGACGGGATATTTATTTACAACCTCAGCGAAGGTTTTGTGACATCCGGCGGCTTCAGGACCTTCCGCCCCTGTGACTTCCGGCCGCAGGGATCGGGATCTGAAGGTTCGCTACTGCGCCGCCGCAGCGTATTCGTCGGGCGACGACAACGCCTTCCAGGCATCGTATTGCGACAGGAACACGCGGCCGTTCAACTCGTCAATGAAATGGGTCTTCTTCAGGCGATCCATCACCGGCCCCTTCACTTCCGAAAGATGCAGGCCGATCTTCATGTCGCCGAGCCGTCGGTTGATCACCTCGAGGCTTTCGAGCGCCGAAAAATCGACCTCGTTCACCGCGGAGAACATCAGCACCACGTTCCGGATCCCGTTGCCATTGGTGACGCGCTTCTGGATCAGATCCTCGAGGAACCGGGCATTCACGAAATACAGGCTTTCATCGACCCGCAGCGTCACGAGGTCGGGACAGGTGTCCACCTTGTGGCGATTGATGTTCCGGAAATGCTGCGTGCCGGGAACAAGACCCACCTCCGCCACATGCGGGCGCGAGGTCTTGTAAAGGTGCAGCGCAACGGAGAGGATCACCCCCGAGGCCACGCCGACCTCGACCCCGAAGCCGAGCGTCAGCAGGATCGTGGCGGCAACGGCGGCGAAGTCGGATTTCGAGTAGGCCCAGGTCTTTTTCAGGATCGAGAAATCGACGAGGCTGAGCACGGCCACGATGATCGTGGCGGCGAGCGTGGCGTTGGGCAGGAAGTAGACGAGCGGGGTGAGTGCCACCGCGGCAATGGCAAGGCCCACGGCGGTGAAGGCCCCGGCGGCCGGCGTCTCGGCGCCCGCGTCGAAGTTCACCACCGACCGCGCGAATCCGCCGGTCACGGGATAGCCGCCGGTAAAGGCCGCGCCGAGGTTGGCCGCACCAAGGCCGATCAACTCCTGATCCGGGTCGATGCGCTGGCGCTTCTTGGCGGCCAGCGTCTGCGCCACGGAGACGGATTCGACGAAGCCGATGACCGAAATCAGGATCGCCGGGATCAGCAGCGCCCCGATCAGATCCGGTGACAGCCCCGGCAGAGTGAGCGGCGGCAGGCTCTGCGGAACCTCGCCCACGATCTTCACCCCCTGCTCGGCCAGCCCGAAGAGCCAGACCGCAACCGTGGTCGCGACCACCGCGGCGACCGGTCCCGCCTTGGTCACGATCTCCGCCAGCATGGGTTTCGCGCCCAGTCGCTTCATGAGCGGTTTCAACCCTTTGCGCGCCCAGAACAGGAAGACCGTCGCCAGCACGCCGATGACGACCGTGATGGGGTTCGTCTCCCCCAGATGCTCGAGGATCGAGCCCAGCATCTCGGGCAGCGTGTGGCCGCTCGCGCTGACGCCCAGGATATGCTTGAGCTGGCTGGTCGCGATCAGGATGCCGGAGGCTGTGATGAACCCCGCGATGACCGGATGGCTGAGGAAATTCGCCAGAAACCCGAGCCGGAGCACGCCCAGAAGGACCAGAAACCCGCCCGAGAGGAAGGCAAGGGTCAGCGCGGCCACCGCATATCCCGCGGTGCCCTGCTCGGCCACCTGCCCCACGGCGGAGGCGGTGAGCAGCGACACCACCGCGACCGGTCCCACGGCAAGCGCGCGGCTGGTCCCGAAGATCGCATAGAGGATGATCGGCAGGATGGAGGCATAGATGCCCGCCTCGGGCGGCAATCCGGCCAGAAGCGCGTAGGCCAGTGATTGCGGGATCAGCATGATGGTCACGATGACCGCCGCGATCATGTCGTTGGAGAAGGCTCCCCGGTCATAGGTGCGGCCCCAGTCGAGGATCGGCAGGTATCGTTGCAGGTTGCGCATGGCGGTCAGTTCACATCAAATCGAGAGCGGCCGCGGGATGCGCGGCCGTCCGGGTTTCGGTCTTGCAGCACGTCCCGGGCGACCCGGCAGGCGCAGCACGCCCGCCGGAGGGACAATTCACTCTGCCGCGACTTTCAGCCGTTCCGGCTTCGCCATCCATTCCTTGCCCTTGAGCATGGCCTTCCAGTAGATCGGCGGCAGCATCTTTTCCTTCAGGAACCACGCCGCGCGAGACGGTTTGGTGCCGTCGATCAGGAAGGACGGAAAGCTCGGCTTCAATATGCCGCCGTATCCGAACTCCGCCAACACGATCTTGCCGCGTTCGACCGTGAGCGGACACGAGCCATAACCGTCGTATTGCGCCACGGGCGAGCGCCCGGCGATATCGGCGACGATGTTCTCCGCCACGGTTGGTGCCTGCTTGCGCGCTGCCGCCGCGGTCTTGGCGTTGGGCGCGTTCATCACGTCGCCCAGCGACCAGATGTTGTCGTATGTCTTGTGGCGCAGCGTCGCCTGGTCCACGTCGACCCAGCCTGCGGCGTCCGCAAGCGGCGAGACGCGGATGAAATCCGGGGCCGTTTGCGGCGGGCAGACATGCATCATGTCGAATTCCACCTCCACCCGGGTGGGTTCCGCGTCGGGCTTCTTCACCTCGAACGTGGCTTTCCTGGCAGGGCCGTCCACCGCGACGAGGTTGTGGAAGAAATTCAGCGTGGCGTCGTACTTGCGAATGTACTCCTCCAGCGCGGGCACGTAGTCCTTCACCCCGAAGAGCACGCCGCCCGCGTTCATGAACTGGATGTCGATATCCTTCAACACGCCGCGGCGGAACCACGTGTCGCCGGAGAGGTACAGGGCCTTTTGCGGCGCCCCGGCGCATTTGATCGGCATCGGAGGCTGGGTGAAGAGCGCGCGGCCCTTCGACATCTCCTGAACCAGTTGCCAGGTGTAGGGCGCGAGGTCGTAGCGGTAGTTCGACGTCACGCCATTGCGGCCCAGCGTCTCCTCCAGGCCCTTCACGCGGCCCCAGTCGAGCTTGAGCCCGGGGCAGACCACGAGGCGGTCGTACTTCACCACCCGGCAGCCATCGAGGATGACGGCGTTGTTCTGCGGCTCGAAGGCGGCGACGGCGGCCTTGATCCACTTCACCCCGCGGGGAATCAGCGAGCCCATGGTCTTGGCGGTGTCCTGCGCGTCGAAGATGCCGCCGCCCACCATGGTCCAGCCGGGCTGGTAGTAGTGGATATCGGCGGGGTCGATGATCGCGATGGACAGATCCGGGGCGCGCGACTTGAGACTGGCAGCGACCGCGATGCCGCCCGCGCCGCCGCCGACGATCACGATTTCATAGCTGGCGTCACCCGTGTCGGTCGGGGTCTTGCCGCCATTGGCGATCCGTCGCGCCACGCCGTTCATGTCATAGCCCGCAGCCTTTGTCGCGGCGAGGATTTCCGGTATCGGACGTACCCCGGCCTGTGCCAGCGACCACAGCGTGGCCGACCGCGTCCCGGTGCGGCAATAGGCGAGGACGGGCCCCGGCATCTCGCGCAGCGCTGCGCCGAATTCCTCGGCATCCTCGTCCCGCACCAGCCCTGCCTGGATCGGGATGTAGCGCGTCTCCAGCCCGGCCGTTCTGGCCGCCACCTCGATTTCCTCGAAGCCCGGCTGGTCCGCGCCCTCGCCGTCCGGTCGGTTGCAGATGATCGATCGGTAGCCTTCCGCCTTGATCGCCGCGACATCGGCCGCGGCGATCTGGGGGCTCACCGTCAGGTCCGGCGAGATCTTCCTGAAATCCATGGGATCGTCCTCTTCTGTTGAACCTCAGAGCGCGTTCACCGGCACCTTGAGCATGGGGCGTCCGTCCTTGTCGGTCGGCACGTCGCCCGCGCGCATGTTCACCTGCAGCGACGGGATGATGAGCCTGGGCATGGCAAGTTGCGCGTCACGCTCGGTGCGGAACTTGATGAAATCATCGCGCGTCTTGCCCCCTCCGACGTGGATGTTGTGCGCCTTCTCCTCGCCCACCGTGGTTTCCCACTGGATGTCGCGGCCGTTGGGGCCGTAGTCGTGGCACATGAAGAGCCGCATATCGTCGGGCAGGCTCAGAACCTTCTGGATCGAGTCATAGAGCGTTCCGGCATCGCCGCCCGGGAAATCCGCCCGCGCCGACCCGCCGTCCGGCATGAAGAGCGTATCGCCCACGAAAGCCGCATTTCCCATCACGTGGACCATGCAGGCCGGCGTGTGGCCCGGCGTGTAGATCGCGAAGCAGTCCATGTTGCCGACCTTGTAGGTGTCGCCATCCTCGAACAGCTTGTCGAACTGCGAGCCGTCGCGCTGAAACTCGGTGCCTTCGTTGAAGATCTTCCCGAAGGTTTCCTGCACGATCATGATTTTCGACCCGACGCCGATCTTGCCGCCCAGCTTGTCCTGGATGTAGGGCGCCGCCGACAGGTGATCGGCATGGACGTGGGTTTCGATGATCCATTCAAGCTTCAGGTCCTGCTTCTGGATCGTCCGGATCAGCTCGTCCGCGTGGTCGTAGGTGATGCGCCCCGCGGCATAGTCGATGTCCATGACGCTGTCGACGATGGCGCAAGCGTTCGACGACGGATCCTTCACGATGTAGCTGATCGTGTTGGTCGCCTCGTCGAAGAAGGCCTGAACGTCCGGTTTGACGTCCATGTTGACGGGATGGTCGGTCATGTCATTTCTCCCCTTGCGATAAGGTTGTGCAGCTTGGTCACACGGCGGCTCGGTCGGAGCGACGCGCCGCGGATTGAAGGAAGCGGGCCAGAAGAACCCCGGCCAGAAGCGCCCCGGTGAACAGGAAGACCTCCCAGCGGCCGGTCCCCAGCGCCGGGATCGCGCCGCCCGGACAGAAACCGGCGATGCCCCATCCGATGCCGAACACGGCCGAGCCCCCGATCAGGCGGATGTCGATGGCCCGGTTGGTCGGCAGATGGAATTTCGTGTCCATGACCGGCGCGGGCCGTCCGAAGACGAGCCGGTAGCCGATGAACGTGACAACGACCGCGCCGCCCATCACGAAGATCAGCGACGGATCCCAGCTTCCGGCGATGTCGAAGAAGTTCAGCACCTTCGCCGGGTTGGCCATGCCGGAGATCGAGATGCCCACGCCGAAGACGAGGCCGATGAGGTAGGTGACGACAAGTTTCATGGATCAGGCTCCCAGCACGTGTCGAACCACGTAGACCGTGATGAAGGTGAACAGCATGAACGTCAGCGTGGCCGCGATCGACCGCGGGCTGAGCCGTGCCATGCCACAGACGCCGTGGCCGGAGGTGCAGCCCGCGCCGTAGGTCACGCCGACCCCGACGATGAGGCCGCCGATCACCAGCATGGGCGCGGATACGGGGACCTCGACCGCGGGCATCCGGCCGGTCAGGGCCATCACGGCGAGCGGGCCGCTGACCATTCCGAGCACCAGTGCCGCGCGCCACGCGGCGTCCTTGCCCGAAGACGGCGCGATCAGCCCCGTCAGGATACCGGTCGCGCCCATCACGCGCCCGAGCACGAGCATGAGGAACGTCGAAGCCAGTCCGATCAGGACGCCGCCGGTCAGCGACGCCCAGGGTGTGAATGCGGTTTCCATCGGTTCACGTCCCGCAGGTCTTGATGCCGAAGATCGCGTAGATCGGGCAGACGCGCGTCACGGAGACGACGAGCATCACGATCCCGATCAGGGCAGCGCCGTACTTGACGATCCCGACCTCGAAAAGCGGCAGGCCGCTGAAGAAGGCGAGCGCGAGCAGGACGACGCCCAGAACCGCGCGTAGAACGCGGTCGATGGTTCCAACATTGGCAGTCATGGCAATCACTCCAGAATCATGCATTTGGATATGGATACATCTCTGACCTGTCCGGTTCAGTGATATTGTCACCGTAGTCGGCAATCGGCCGGAAAAGACTTCTGGCGAGGGCCGTTCAGTCGCTGTGTGCCAGAGCCATCAGGCGCGGCTTGTCCAGCAATTCCACGCGCCCGCGCGACTGGCTGACGAGCTTGCGCTTCTGGAAATCCTGCAGGACGCGCGAGATGACTTCCCGCGCCGTCCCGAGTTCGCTGGCAAGCTGCGCATGCGTGGTGGCGACCTGCGTCCCGTTGCCCGCGAGAGAGACGAGCCGCCCGGCCAGCCGGACGTCGATGCGCCCGAACGCCACATCGTCGACGACCCGCAACAGGTCCACCAGCCGGCGCGAATAGGCGGCGAAAACAAAGGACCGGAACGCGGCCTCCTCGGCCACCAGCCGGTCGAACGCGGCCCGCGGAAGCACCACCGCCGTCACGCCCGTTTCGGCGATCCCCTCGGCGTTGTAGGCTTCCTCCGCGAGCATGCAGGCCGTGGTGAGCACGCAGCTTTCCCCCGCCTCCACCCGGTAGAGCACGATCTCGCGGCCCGATTCGGATGTCTGGGATACGCGGATCGTGCCGTCCACGAGAAAAAGCAGGCTGTCCGGTACCTTGTCCGGACCGAAGACCCGCGTCCCTTCACGAAAGTGCAGCACCCGCGCGGACTCGAGCAGCCGGTCGCGGACCGGGCGCGGCAGGTTCCGCGTGCCCTGGAATCGCTCTGTCCAGTCGCCGATGCTCATGCGATGTCGCGCGCCGGGGTCAAGACGCTGCGCCGTCCTTGCGCGGCGCGGGTCATACGGTCACGCGAGATGACTGTGATTTCCATCATCACCCTCCTCAGCGAGACATACAGGGGCCGTGATCCGGTTCACAAGGCGGCAAGTGCATCGCGGACCGCCCGCCGGCGCCCTCGTGCCGACACGATTCGAGGTGCGGTCGCCCAAGGCACAGGTGGCAGGCGCTCCATTTCCCGACACCTGCGTCGACCTCAGCGGCATCGGCCGGCGCGACTGCCGCGTACAGCCGCGGAGGACGGAGTGGATATATCACCGCGCCGTGACAACAGTTGATGCGGCGGGTGTCTGGCCCGTGTTCGGAATCTGCTTCACATGCTCTATACTGAAGTGTGAAGCACACGAGACCCGGACAGGAGAAAGACATGCCCGATATCCTTCTGACCCGACGACACCTGTTGGCGGCTGGTGGTGCCATCGCTGCGGCGGGCGCGTCCGGATTCGTTGTTCCGGCGCGGGCAAAGGGAATTGAGCCCACGCCGTCGATGCGGGGCGGATCCAACAACTACCTCCCCGGGGCACCCATCGTCGAACGGATCGGCGGCGGCGGCTTCTGGATGCGCGGCACCGTGCGTCGCGCCGGCGATGGGGCGCCGCTGGCCGGTCAGCGCATACAGATATGGGCGCACACGACCGAGGGGCACGAACGCGATCCGCATAGCCACGGCGCAACGCTGACCGACGCGAACGGTACGTTCCGCCTCGAGATGCCGCAGATCGTTCCGGCCTTCGGGCAGCCGCATGGCCATCTCGCCTATGACAGCGGCGAGTTCGAGACCGTGTTCCTGAGGCCGGTCATGTCGAGCGCGAAGGATACCGACCTGGAGGCCCATTTCGTCCTGCAACCGGCGTGATCCGGTCGCGGCGGACCGGGATGCGTCTGACGCGCGCCACGATGATCTGGATCGGTCTGGCCGCCGTGGTCACGGTGCCGATCCTCGCGGCGGCAGCCAGCCCGTTGTTGCAGTATCGCAGCCCGATCTACATCG
>CBDUPF010000155.1:0-9355 GCA_965369035.1 uncultured Aliishimia sp. | reverse complement strand
GCGACAGGTCTGTCGTCCGGTCACACGTGCCGCTCGAAGACCTCGGTGCTGCCGTCACGCAGCAAGAGGAGGGTTTCGAAGGCGTCGCGCTGGTTTCCGACCTCCATTCCCGGCGACCCGATGGGCATACCCGGAACCGCGAGCCCGAGCGCATTCGGCCTTTCTGCAAGCAGGCGCTCAACGTCGCCGGCGGGCACGTGCCCTTCGATGACGTATCCGTCGACCATCGCCGTGTGACAGGACGCCAGCTCGGGCGTGATACCGGATCGGACCTTGATCGCGTAGAGGCTGTCCTGATCCACATCCCGCGCGTCCATCTCGAACCCGGCTCTGGTCATGTGCTCGACCCAGGCCGAACAACAGCCGCAGGTCGGCGATTTGTAGACCTCGATGCGGGTCGACGTCGCCGCGGCCGGCCGTGCGAAGGCGAGCGATGCAAGGGTTGCGAGGATGAAGTGTCTGCGGTCCATACGGTCTCTCCTGTCTTCTTGTGTCTTCAAGCTTGCGCAGGTTGTCAGGCCACGCGCAGCCAGGTCATCATGCCGCCGGCGGAATGCTCGAGCATGTGGCAATGCAGCAGCCAGTCGCCGGGGTTGTCGGCGACAAAGGCGATCTCCGCGGTCTCGCCGCGGTTCATCAGAAGGGTGTCTCTCAACGGCCCGGCGGTGCCATCCGCGGCGATCTTCCGGAAATGATGTCCGTGCAGGTGCATCGCATGGGGCCAGGCAGTGTCGTTCGTGATCGAAATCCGAATCGTCTCTCCTCTGTCCGCCACGATCAGGGGCGTGTCGGGCATGTCGGCCATGCCGTTGAACGCCCAAACCTTTCCGGCGTTCGCCAGGTCGCGCATGCCCGTCATCCGGCCCCCCATCATCGCGCTGCCCATGCCACCCATCGCGCCGCCCTCCATCAGAAGTTCGGCGCGGCGTGCCTCCGCAAGGGAGCCGAGGGCGGCAACCGGATTGGGTGGCAACGGCGCTGGATCGGGCAACCGTTCGGCGCGGGCAACGCCATCTACGGGAAAGGCCGCGATCACATAGCCGCCGTCGCGCTCGAAGCTGATGAGTGTAGCCTCCCCACCGTCATCGGCAACCATGTCCACGATCAGATCGGCGCGCTGAGCGGGCGCCAGGGTCAGTTGACCCAACTGTTGCGGCGCGTCCAGCGGCATCCCGTCGAGCGCCACGACCCAGCCTTCGAGGCCGCGCGCTTCCAGCGAAAAGATCCGTGCGTTCGCGGTGTTGACGAGTCGCAGGCGCATCCGCGCGCCCCGCTGAACGGTCCGAGACCAGGCGCCGTCTCCGTTCACGGTGATCCAGTTGCCGATCCGGCCGGCATGGGCCCAGTCGTGCATGTTGCCGAATCCACTGGCAATCTGGGCATCGTCCGTGAGGCGCCAGTCGTCGAGGAGCAGTACCTGATCGATATCGACCTTCGGTGCGTTCTCCGCCTCGTCGACAACCAGCGCGCCATAGAGCCCACGGGCCATCTGCTCCCAGCTGCGATTGTGCGGGTGGTACCAATAGGTGCCGGCGTCGGGAACCTTGAAGTCGTAGAGAAACGCCTCGCCCTGGGACACCGCGGCCTGGGTAAGATCGGGCACGCCGTCCATCGCGTTGTCGATCCGTATTCCGTGCCAATGTACCGTTGCGGGCTGTGGTAGCCGATTGATGAACCGTCGGCGCACGTGGTCGCCCTGCGTGACGCGAATGGTCGGGCCGGGCACGGATCCGCCAAAGCTCCAGACCGACGTTTCCGGGTAATCGGCTGGCGCCAGTTGCGCGAGGCCCGGTTCGGCGATCAGCGTCGGGTCGGTCTCGGGCCAGGCAAGACCCGGCAACGTGACCGCGGCAGCGGTACCGAGCGCAGCTTTCGCAAACCTGCGGCGTGACATTCCGATCATGCGGTTTTCCTCACTTCCATGTTGCGCAGATATAGCGCGTTTGGGAACCCTTCCCATAGGCGGGTTCGCTCGGTTTCTCGCACCCTGACGCCCGCGAGGTGTCCGATGTCGCGACGGTCAGGGCGACCGGCGCCATGGCCCCGCGTGACGCGCGCCGTGATCGTCGGTTGCGTCGCCTGAAGGCCCTCGATCTAGCGCTCGATACAGTCGCGGAGTTCGGCGGCGACAGGTTTCACATCCACGCCGGAGCGGGTGCGCGAAAGGGGTGTCAGGCAGTTCGCATTGGCAAGACCGAGCGAGCGTGCCCGGTGCGACGCCAGCCCCTGTCAATCCTCTTGCGTCACCAGTTCCCACCATTCCGCGATCTGTTGATGCCGGATCGACGCGGCCGGACCCAATCCCACGAGCGTGGTCGGTCCGCTTCCGCGCGCCCGCTTCACCACCGCCCGCGGGCCGACGACCTGCACCTCCCAGATCGCGCCGTCCCGGCATTCCACGGTGCCCTTGAGCCGGAACAGGCCGTGCGGACGTTCGGCAAGTCCTAAGTCGAGCGCGGCTCGGCTGGCGACGGTGCCGGACGAGACATGCCAGGCCACGTAAGCGGGATGGCTTTGGCCGGACAGCGCAGCGACAGAGGCTGGTTCGAGCGCGAAAAGCAGTGGAGCCAGCTCCCTGTCCCCTCCGACCTCCATAATCGGCGCGCGTGTCAGGTCCGCGATCAGGCCGCTGCTCTCGCTTCCCGATCCGCCTGCGCTGCGGACGAGGACGAGATCCGCCGTCTCCACCTGCTGACGAACCTGCGGGCCGATCATGTCGTCCCGCGCGAGGGCCGGGAACGTGTCGGGGTCGACGACGGTCACGATGCCGGAATAGGCAAGATCCGGCTCGGACCTGGCGACCTCCGCGATGCGTCCGGGGTCCGCGATTCCGCTCGCCTCCACCACCAGCGCGTCGGGTCGCGGATGCCGGTCCAGCGCGTCGCCCAACGCCATGAACAGGTCCGCCCCCATGGTGCAGCACACGCACCCATTGGAGAGCGCGATCGTATCTCCGCCCGCATCGGCGATCAGGCCCGCGTCGATATTGATCGCACCGAAATCGTTGACCAGCACGAGCAGGCGCAGTCCGTGCTCCTCGGTCAGCAGCCGGTTGATCAGCGTCGTCTTGCCCGCGCCGAGATAGCCGGAGACGACGACCAGCGGAACGCGGGGGTCCGTCATGTGGTGTGCACGACACCGCCCAGCACGGTGGCCCTGATGGCGATGTCCTTCAACGCGATGGGATCAACCTCGAGCGGGTCGTCGGACAGAAGCACGAAATCTGCGCGCTTGCCGCATCGGATCGACCCGATCTCCCCGTCGAGCTTCAGCGTCTCCGCCGCACCCAGCGTGATCAGCCGCAGCGCCTCGTCCACGCCGATCCGCTGCGCCTCGCCCAGGACTTCGCCCGACATCGTGCGGCGGTTCACGGCGCACCAGGCGGTGAAAAGCGGGCCCATCGGCGTTACCGGCGCGTCGGAATGGATCGCGAGGCAGAGCCCCGCATCGAGCGCGGAACGGGCCCCGTTCATCCGTTGTGCCCGGTCGGGGCCGATGGTCAGCGCCACGTGCTGATCGCCGAAATACCACAGGTGGTTGGAGAAGAGATTGACCGCGATCCCCAACTCCGCGCAGCGCCGGAACTGGTCGTCGGTCATCATCTGCCCGTGCTGCAGAACGTGCCGGTGCCCGCGCCATCCGTGCCTGGCCATGGCGGCCTCGATCGCGTCGATGGCCACCTCCGCCGCCTCGTCGCCGTTCACGTGGATATGCATCTGGATCCGCTCGCGCTGCATGACGTCGCAGACGTTGCGGATCTCGTCGGGGGCCATGTTCCAGATCCCGTTGGGCTGCCCGCCGACATAGCCGGGCCATTTGACCCGCGCGGTCCAGCCCTGGATCGACCCGTCCGTCATCAGCTTCACCGGGCCGAAGCGCAGCTTGTCGGTCGACTGCGCGCGCATCGCCCGCAGGTGTGTCGCGACCTCGGCCGGTGCGCCGGTCGCTCCCAGCGCGGGCACCAGACGGACGGGGTAGTCCGGTTCGGAAGTGACGCGCAGCATCGTGTCGAGATCCTCTGCCTGCATCGCAGAGAAGAGGTCCGTGACCGTGGTCACACCCGCCCGCCGAGCCACCTCGCCGTAGGCACGGATCGCGCTTTCCCGCTGGCCGATGTCGCGGAAGTCGAAGCCCAGCCGCCGCATGACCGGAAACATCGCGGCCATTTCCTGCAACTCGCCGGTCGGCGCGCCATCGCCATCCTTCACCACGCCGTCCGCGGTTGTGTCGCGGTCATATCCGACCAGTTCCAGCGCGGCGGAATTGACGCACATCAGGTGGAAGTTGGAAAACAGCACCGCCACCGGCCGCGTCGTGCTGATCCGGTCGAGATGCCGGCGTCTCAGCCGGTCGGACGGCAGGAAGATCGGGTCGAACCCCCAGGCGATCAGCGGCGCCCCTTGGGCCATCTCCCGCTCCACCGATTGCAGCCGCACGATCACCTCGTCGAGCGTCGTTGTCCCCGGCCAGGCGCGACCCTGCGGATCGTCGCGGTCGTGAAACCCGACATAGGTGTAGTCCCAGATCCCGCCCGCGGCGAGATGGGCGTGCCCCTCGACGAACCCCGGCAGCAGCACACCGTCCGCCAGCCGCTCATCCACCTGCGCGTCGCCCCAGGGGTCGGCGCAATCCGGCCCGCCGACGGCCAGGATACGCCCGTCCCGCACCGCGACATGCGTCGCCTCCGCCCGGTTTGGGTCCATGGTGACGATCTTGCGGGCGCGGAAGAGGGTGATCTCGGACATGTTTCGGCCTCCAATGGTTCGGGACAGATTACATGCGGGCCGTTCTGTGCAAAAATGTATTTACCGAGCCCCATAACTGCATCGAAAGTGGTAAGCGATGAATATCACCTTGAAACAGCTGCGCTATCTCGACGCTGCCTTGCGAACGGGCTCCATCGCGCGGGCGGCAGAGGACATGAACATATCGCAGTCCTCGATCACATCGGCCATCGACCAGATCGAACAGACCGTGGGGGCGGAGCTTTTCCGGCGCATTCCGGCCAAGGGCATCGTGGCGACCCGGATCGGGGAGCAGACCGGCGCCCGGGTCGCGGAATTCCTCGAGCAGGTGCGGGTCTTCGAATCCGACCTGATGTCGATCACCGGCGATCCGAAGGGCACGCTTCGGCTTGCCTGCTACGAACCCACGGCGCCCTATGTCCTCCCGCCGCTGCTGAAAAGGATCTCGGACAAGTACCCCGAAATCCGCCTCGATATCAGCGAAGGCGACATGCAGACCATCGACACGGCCTTGCGCGACGGGCGTGTCGACGTGGCGCTGACCTACCGGCGGGAAACTCATCTCGATCACCGCTTTGTCCCGCTCTTTGCCGCGCGCCCCTGGGCCCTGTTGCCGGACAGCTGGCCGCTCTGCAACCAGCCATCGGTGAGCTTCGAGGACCTGGCTGGCGAACCGATGATCCTGCTGGATGTCGCCGGCACCAAGAACTACTTCCTCGGGCTATTCTCCGCCCGCGGCCTGACCCCCAATGTCGTTCACCGAACGCAATCGGGCGCCGTGCTGCGCGGGCTGGTGGCGGCGCATTTCGGCTACGCCATCCTCAATATCTGCGGTCCCGCCGACCGGGACGGGAAGGCGGGCTGTGTCGCCAGACCGTTCGCGGGAGAGGTCGACTCGCCGACCTTTGGCGCTGCGTACCCGGCGCAACTCGAACAATCCGCAATGGTGCGTGCCGTGAGTTCGACCGGCCGGGCACTGGCCCGCGAGGGACGGTTCGCGCATTTGACGCTATCGGCCGATTAATTGTATTCGATAGGGTTTTCAGGCCCGAAAAACGTGTTTTTCTGAGTTTACTTTTGTCCCTAGCCTGCCCGAAGATACCGGGAGCTGAAAAGCTCTGCGATTGGTACGAAACACATGCGCGCGGCAGGTGCCGGTCGATTCCATACCAGGGCCGGACGGAAAACGCCGATCCCCGCGCATCAGGAAAACAGGGAGAAACTTCATGTTCATGCACAAGATAGTGAAACTCGGCGCGACAGCGGTCCTGGCGTCCGCGCTGGCGCTGCCGGCAATGGCGCAGGATGTCACGATGAACCTCGGGTTCGGCGCGCCGGAGGCGTCGATCTATGGCCGCTTCGCCGTGCTTTTCAAGGACAAGGTCGAGGAGATCTCGGGCGGGGATATCGAGGTCAAGCTGCGCTGCTGCAACCAGATTTCCAGCGAGGACGAAGCCTTCAAGGCGATGCAACTGGGCACGGTTGACGGGTTCTTCATCACCGCCAACAACGTCTCCCCGCACTGGCCGCTGATGGATGTCACGGTTCTGCCCTACATCTTCCAGAACCGCGAGCACCTGGCGAAGGTCGTGGACGGTCCGGTGGGAGATTTGATGAAGGAAAAGCTGCAGGCGGAGACAAGCGTGCACCTGCTGGCCTTCGGTCCGGCCGTCTACCGCGACTTCTACAACTCCAAACGGGCGGTCAACACGATGGCCGACATGGAAGGGCTGAAGATCCGGGTTCCCAAGAACGAGGTGATGCTGGCGACCTTCGAGGCATTCGGCGCCGAACCCGTGCCGCTCGCCTGGTCGGAAACCCCCACCGCGCTGCAGACCGGCACGGTGGATGGCGGCGACAATGGCACATCCTTCATCAAGGACATGAAATTCTACGAGTTCGAGCCGCACCTCGTGATCCTCGAACATTTCGTGGCCTTCGCGCCGCTCTTCGCCGCCGACGCGTTCATGAAGCGGCTCAATGACGAGCAGCGCGCCTGGGTGCAGGAGGCCGCGGACTATGCCGGGGCGGAGCTCAGCCGGCAGTTCGAGAACGAGACCGAGGAAACCCGCAAATGGCTGGTGGAGGAAGGTGGCATGCAAATGACCCGTCCCGACAAGACCCAGTTCATCGAGGCCGCGAAGAAGGTGCAGCAGGACTTCGCCGAGCAGCGCGGAGCCGAGTTCGTCGACCTCGTCAAGCAGATCCAGGCCGCCGCCGAGTGATTCCGCACACCGGGGGCGCATCCTGCGTCCCCGGCCACACCATCCAGAGATCCAGCCAGGGAGAACCCTCATGGCCATCCTCAAATGGCTCGAACGCCATTTCGAAGAGCTGATCTGCTGTTGCTGCCTGGTTGTCATCGCCTGCTGCGTCTTCGCGCAGGTCGTCTCCCGCTACGTCTTCTCCACCGCGCTGCAATGGACGGAGGAGGTGGCCGCCATCAGCATGGTCTGGGCGGTCTACATGGGCGCGGCCTTCTGCGTGCGTGAACGCTTCCACATCCGCATAATGGTGGGTGTCAAGGCGCTGCCGCAGAGGTTCGGCAGGTTCGTGATCTTCGCAGCCGACATCGCCTGGGCCTTCTTCTCCGTCTTCATGCTGAAGGTTTCGTGGGACTACCTCGCAGTCGCGTGGAAATTCCCGTCGATCAGCCCAAGCTTGGGCATCAATCTCTTTTACCCGCAGACCATCCTGTTCATCGGCTACGCACTCATGCTGCTCCGCCTGATCCAGCTCTACATCAGCTGGTTGCGGGAAGGGGGCGAAGGGCTGCCCGGCATGCTCGACGAGGAATGGGAAGATACCGTCCACGAGAAGGAGCACCAGATTTGAGCCCGCTCCTGATCCTCGCGATCGTCTTCGTCATGTTGACGATCATCGGCACGCCTCTGTTCGTGGCTGTCGGACTGACCACCGCGCTGGCGCTCTTCATCATCGAGATCCCCTACACGCTGCTCGCCCAGACCGGCTACGGCAGCCTCACGCCCTTTCCGCTGCTGACCATCCCGCTCTTCGTGCTGGCCGGGCGTCTGATGGAGGTGGGCGGCATGGCGCAACGCATGATCGGCATCGCCACGCGGCTGGTCGGCGCCTATCGCGGGTCGATGGGGCTGGTCACGGTCTTTGCCTGCATGCTCTTCGCCGCGCTTTCCGGGTCCGGCCCGGCCACGACGGCCGCCATCGGCTCCGTCACCGTGCCCGCCATGAAGCGCGAAGGCTACGACGTGCCCTTCGCCGCCGCGATCACGGCGAGCGCCGGCGCGCTGGGCAGCCTCATCCCGCCTTCGAACCTGCTCATCATTTACGGGCTGGTGTCGGAAACCTCGATCCCGCGGCTCTTCCTCGCGGGCCTGATCCCGGGTCTGCTCATCACGCTTCTGCTGATGGCCACCACCTACATCATCGCCCGCCGCCGCGGTTATGGCGGGGACGGCGACCGCTTCACCTGGGGCCCGTTCCTGCGCGCGATGTGGGAAGGCAAATGGGCCATCGGCGCGCCGATCATCATCCTGGGCGGCATCTATGGCGGCATTTTCACGCCGACCGAAGCCGCGGGCGTTGCCGTCTTCTATGCGCTTTTCGTCGGGCTTTTCGTCTACCGCGAACTGACAGTGAAAAAGGTCATCGACTCCCTCCGCTTCACTGCGCTGCTGACCGGCATCCTTATCCTGCTGACGCCGACGCTCGCGTTCGGGCAGCTCACCGCCTTCTACGACGTGCCCACAGCCGTGCAGGAGGGGATCACGGCGATCACCGACAACGCGATCCTCGTGCTGTTCCTCATCGGGATCTTCTACATCTTCATCGGCACCTTCATGGAGTCCATCGCGCAGGTGATCCTCTTCACCTCCGTCTTCCTGCCGCTCGCCATGTCGCTGGGCGTGGACCCGGTGCTCTTCGGCATCTTCACGGTCGTGACCTGCGAGATCGGCTTCCTGACCCCGCCGCTGGGCGCGAACCTGACAGTTGCGGCGCGGATCACCGGCGTGTCGATCGAACGCATTTCCGTGGCGGTGCTGCCCTTCATCCTCGCCTACATCATCGGGCTCATCATCCTGATCCTCTTCCCCGACCTGACGCTGTTTCTGCCGGACTGGCTCTACGGGCCGACCAAATAGGGAGCTGAAAGCATGTTCGATTTCATCCTCAAGGGCGGCGACATCATCGACGGCACGGGGGCCGCGCGCTTTGCGGGCGATGTCGCGGTGCAGGACGGCCGTATCGCCGCAATCGGCGACATCGACGCCGAACGCGGGGCGGATGTGATCGACGCCACGGGCCTCATCGTCTCGCCCGGATTTGTCGACATGCACACGCATTCCGATTTCACGCTGCTTGCGGACGGCCGCGCCGAAAGCCAGGTGCATCAGGGCGTCACCACCGAAGTGATCGGGCAATGCGGTATCTCCTGCGCGCCCGTTTGCGATCATGCCGCGATCCCCGCGGTGTCGCCGTGGTACACCGACAAGGCCGACCATCCGCATTGGCACAGCTTCGGCGAATATCTCGACGCGCTGGACAGCGTCGACCTGGGCGTCAACGTGCTGGCCTTCGTCGGCCACGGCACGATCCACCGCGCGGTGCTGGGCGAGGCGCTGCGTGCCGGA
>CBDUPF010000154.1:0-9399 GCA_965369035.1 uncultured Aliishimia sp. | reverse complement strand
GTGACACTTCTACTTTGCAGATGTGGGACAGTTTAACTTTGCGCCTACATATGTTCGTCTTATAATCTGTATTATGTATAAATAACTGGAATAGCTCGCAGCGTGAACTAGCCGGCTTAACCGTCTGACTTCATGTTCTTGAAGCGCACTGCTGCAGCTCTTGAGACCATCCCGGCTCGGCTTCCGGTGCCGTGTGGAGTCTGAACGCTGGACAGTTGTGCGCGCACGCGTGATAAATGGGCCAGCCAAAAGGAAAAAACATTCGTATGGCGTCCTTTCTGCTCCTGAACGGCCCCAACCTGAACCTGCTGGGCACACGACAGCCGGAGATCTACGGCGCGGACACCCTCGCCGATATCGAGGCGATGGTCTCCCGGCATGCCGAAGCGCGCGGACACACGGTCGAGGCGCAGCAGTCAAATTACGAAGGTGGCCTCGTAGACGCACTGCACGGCGCGCGAAACGTCCATGCCGGTGTGATTCTGAACGCCGGTGCCTACACACATACATCGGTGGCGATCCGCGATGCGATCTCCGCCATCGAACTGCCCGTCGTGGAAGTTCACATGAGCAATGTCCACGCCCGCGAATCCTTTCGGCATGTGAGCCACCTTTCTGCCGTCTGCCTGGGCCAGATCTCCGGGTTCGGTCGGCAGAGCTACATCCTGGCGCTCGACGCGTTGATCGCACATCTGGTTGAGCAGACATGAAACACCTACGACATTACCTGATGTTCCTGTCGAACTGCCAAAGCCTCGAGGAGCTTTGGGACGGCCACACGGAAAAGATGAACGAATATGGTTTCGACAGGCTGATCTATGGCTTCACACGGTACCGGACGGCCACGTCGCTGGGCGATCCCGAAGACTTCGTGATCCTGACCAATCACTCCAAGGAGTATACGGACGTTTTCCTTGGCAAGGGACGGTATTTCCATGCCCCCATGGTCCGCTGGGCGCTCGAACACGAAGGTGCCGGGAGCTGGCGCCTGCTGCGCGACATGATGGATACCGGCACGATGACCGAGGACGAACGCAAGATCGTGGAGTTCAACCGAAGGATGAAAGTGACCGCAGGCTACACGATCAGCTTCAAGTCGATCTCGGCCCGGTCGAAGGGTGCGATCGCGTTGACGGCAAGGCCCGGTCTGTCGCAGGACGACGTGGACGCGATCTGGGATGAACATGGCCGCGACATTCACCTGATAAACAATGTCGCGCATCTGAAGATCCTCACCCTGCCCTATACCGCCCCCAACCGCAGCCTGACCAAGCGGCAGCGCGAGGCGCTGGAATGGGTCGGAGACGGCAAGACCACGCAGGACATCGCATTGCTGATGGGCCTGACCCCGGCAACGGTCGAGAAACATCTCAGGCTCGCTCGCGAATCCCTGTCAGTGGAAACGACGGCGCAGGCCGTGCTCAAGGCCGCGCTGCACAACCAGATGTTCGTGATGGACCTCTAGCGGCGTCCGCGCAACTTTCGGAACGCGGCGACCCGAATACCCAATGATTCTTGCGAGTTACGCGATGGCGCGACGCACCATCGTTGCGTGGGTAAGGAATCCCTGACTTTCTTAACGCAGCGTAAAGGCGCATTGTAAGCATGTTCCGTGAGTGGTGGCTTTGGCCTTGGAACAGCGGGCGAAACCCTTGGGATTACAAGGCTCTGTCGTCTGGCCGGTTTCTACCGGGGCCGACCTGGGGGTGTATTTTTCCACCTTCCAGGTCGGGTTTGTCGTCCCGACTGTCTCATCCCCGTGACAGGAAGACGAGAGACGGGGTCGCGCTGGAGGCGGCCCCGTTTTCTCGTGTCCGCGACATGTTCGACTCGGGACTCTGGTTCGCCCCTTGCCCCCACGAGTCGTTTCGAAAAAAAACGGGAGGCTCCGTCAGCCCCCCGTATCCAGTTTCGCCACTCAGGCTCGATTGTTTACCGCCCGATTTTTTTCTGCCTGCGGCCTGAGTGCCGTCAAGGGCGAGCGCACCCGCCCCGTGTCAGGATGGGAGGGACCCCCCGCCCCACCCTAATTTCTTGTTCTCGTCGGGGTCCCGGGGCGTCGTGCCTGGCGCATCCCGGGACCCCTGCGCATCCCCCTGAGGGTGCGGTTCCTTCGTTCCTTTCCTTTACGAGCAGCCCGACGTCGCGCCGCAGGTGTTGCATTTCATGCAGGTTCCGTTCCGGACCAGCGTGTAGTTGCCGCAGTCGCCGCAGGCTTCGCCCTCGTACCCCTGCATCTTCGCTTTCGCCGCCGGGTCGAGCCCGTTGGCCGCCCCTGTGGCGCGCACGGTTTCAGTCGTGCGGGTTTCCAACACGGCTGCGGCGCTGTTCACGAACGTCGCCTGGGCTTCGGAGAACCCGCTCGCCGGGGCCGATCCGCCCTGAAGCACCATCAGTTCCTGCGGCAGTCGCTTGCGCAGATACCCGGTGGAGCTGATCTGCCGCAGAACCTCCAGCGAGGCGGTGGCGGCGTTTTCCGAGAGTTCGGTCACGTTCGACAGCCCCTCCTCGTTCACGCCCAGGCCGATGTCGTCGAAACTCGCGCCTTGCGGTTTCACATGCGCGAGGTCGGTGCGGTCGAGGTAGCTGACCGCCAGTTCCCTGAAGATGTAGTCGAGGATGGAGGTCGCGTTCTTGATCGAGTCGTTGCCCTGCACCATGCCCGCGGGTTCGAACTTGGTGAAGGTAAAGGCATCGACAAACTCTTCCAGCGGCACGCCGTACTGCAGGCCGACACTGACGGCGATGGCGAAGTTGTTCATCATCGCCCGGAAGCCGGCGCCTTCCTTGTGCATGTCGATGAAGATCTCGCCGAGCTTGCCGTCCTCGTATTCGCCGGTGCGCAGGTAGACCTTGTGCCCGCCCACGATCGCCTTCTGGGTATAGCCCTTGCGCCGTTCCGGCATCTTTTCGCGGTGCGAACGGACGACTTCCTTGACGATCACCTTCTCGATGATCTTCTCGGCCAGGACGGATGCCTTTTCGTGCGGGGTGCCGGATTCGAGCGTTTCGAGCGCCTCGTCGTCATCCTCCACCAGCGCCGATGCCAGTGGCTGCGACAGTTTCGAGCCATCTCGGTACAGCGCGTTTGCCTTCACCCCCAGCGACCAGGACAGCTCATAGGCCTTCTGACAGTCCTCGATGGTCGCGTCGTTCGGCATGTTGATCGTCTTGGAAATGGCGCCGGAGATGAAGCTCTGCGCCGCGGCCATCATGGTGATGTGGCTCTCCACGCTCAGGAACCGCTTGCCCTTCTTGCCGCAGGGATTGGCGCAATCGAAGATATGGTAGTGGTCTTCGCGCAGGTGCGGCGCGCCTTCCAGTGTCATCGTCCCGCAGACATGGTCGTTCGCGGCCTCGATATCCTTGCGCGAAAAGCCCAGATGCCTCAGCAGGTCGAACCCGGGATCCGCCAGTTTCTCGACCGGGATTCCCAGCACGTTCTGGCAGAATTCCTCGCCCAGCGTCCACTGGTTGAAGACGAAGCGGATATCGAAAGCCGATCCAAGCGCGGCATCGATCTTGGCCAACTCGTTGGGGCCGAAACCGTGTCCGGCGAGCGTGGTGTGATTGATCGCCGGCGCATTTCCGATGGTGCCGTGACCGACGGCGTAGGAGACGATCTCTTCGATCTGGGAGGAGGAGTATCCGAGAGTCTCCAGCGCCGCCGGCACCGACCGGTTGATGATCTTGAAGTAACCACCGCCAGCCAGTTTCTTGAATTTCACCAGCGCGAAATCCGGCTCGATCCCCGTGGTGTCGCAATCCATGACGAGCCCGATCGTCCCCGTGGGCGCGATCACCGTTGCCTGCGCGTTCCGGTAGCCGTTGGCTTCACCCAGCCGCAGCGCCTCGTCCCACGACGCCATGGCAAGGCGCACCAGTCGCTGGTCCGGGCAATTGGCGTGATCGAGCGCCACGGGTTTAACCGCAAGCTCCTCGTAACCCGTTGTTGCGCCGTGCGCAGCAGTGCGATGATTGCGGATTACCCGCAGCATGTGATCGGCGTTCTTCTTGTAGCCCGCGAAGGGGCCGAGCTCGCCCGCCATCTCGGCGGAGGTGGCATAGGCGACACCGGTCATGATCGCGGTCAACGCGCTGCACAGCGCGCGGCCCTGCGCGCTGTCATAGCCGATGCCGAGGCTCATCAGCAGCCCGCCGATATTGGCATACCCCAGCCCAAGCGTGCGGAAATCGTAGCTGCGCCGGGCGATCTCCTTCGACGGGAACTGCGCCATCATCACGCTGATCTCCAGCGTCACGGTCCAAAGGCGGACGGCGTGCATGTAATCGTCGGCCTGGAAATCGCCGTCCTTGAGAAAGGTCAGCAGGTTCAACGAAGCCAGGTTGCAGGCCGTGTCGTCGAGGAACATGTACTCCGAACAGGGGTTCGATCCGCGGATCGCGCCGTCTTCGGGGCAGGTGTGCCAGTCGTTCACGGTGTCGTGGAACTGGATGCCCGGATCGGCGCAGGCCCAGGCCGCATGTCCGACCTTTTCCCACAGATCCCGCGCCCGCACGGTTCTGGCGACGGACCCGTCCACCCGGTTGATCAACTCCCAGTCGGCGTCCTTTTCGACCGCCTTGAGGAACGCATTGGTCACGCGGATCGAGTTGTTGGAGTTCTGGCCCGAGACGGAGCTGTAGGCCTCCGAATCCCAGTCGGTGTCATAGGTCGGGAATTCGATCGCGGTGTGACCCTGCCGGGCATAGTCCAGAACGCGCTTGATATAGGTTTCCGGGATCGCGTTGCGTTTCGCGGCGCGCACGGCATCCTTCAGTTGCGGGTTCACCTTCGGATCATAGGCGTCCGCCGCCTCTCCGTCCCAGGCCCGGATCGCAGCGAAGATGGCGTTCAGCTTCTGCTCGTGCATCTTGGAACCGGCGACGAGGCTGGCGACCTTCTGCTCTTCCAGCACCTTCCAGTTTATGAAATCCTCGATATCGGGATGGTCCGCATCGACGATCACCATCTTTGCAGCGCGCCGCGTCGTGCCACCGGACTTGATGGCACCGGCCGCGCGGTCCCCGATCTTGAGAAATCCCATCAGACCGCTGGACTTGCCGCCGCCCGAGAGTTTCTCGCCCTCGCCGCGCAGATGCGAGAAATTCGTGCCCGTGCCGCTGCCGTACTTGAAGAGCCGCGCTTCACGCACCCAGAGGTCCATGATCCCGCCCTCGTTCACGAGGTCGTCGGCCACCGACTGGATGAAGCAGGCATGGGGCTGAGGATGCTCGTAGGCGGATTTCGACTTCACCAGCTTGCCGGTCTGGTAGTCGACATAGTGGTGCCCCTGGCTCGGCCCGTCGATGCCGTAAGCCCAGTGCAGCCCGGTGTTGAACCACTGCGGGGAGTTCGGCGCGGCGCGCTGGGTCGCCAGCATGTGCCGCATCTCGTCATAATACGCGCGGGCATCGTCTTCGGAGGAGAAGTAGCCGCCTTTCCAGCCCCAGTAGGCCCAGGCGCCCGCAAGACGATCGAAAACCTGCTTGGAGGACGTCTCACCGACGATTTCGGCGCCGGTGTCCGGTTCCGAACGCCACAGGAATTCCGGAACCCCGTCTTCCGGAACGCGACGCAACTTCGACGGCACGCCGGCCTTGCGGAAGTATTTCTGTGCAATGACGTCGCTGGCCACCTGGGACCAGGATTGCGGCACTTCCACCTCATCGAGCCGAAAGACGATCTGACCGTCGGGATTGCGGATTTCGGATATTGTCGTCACGAAATCGATCCCGGCGTAGGCGTCCTGCCCTGCCGAGGTGAATTTGCGTTCGATCTTCATGGCTGCCTCGCTCCATTTCTTGTCGCTTCACGAGCACGCCACAAGGTCCGGTGTCGCAACGCGGCCGCTGCGGCACAAATCATTCCTCGAAGCGGCAGAAGCCCTCCCTGCGCAGCCGGTGGCCGCGCGTCGTATTCTGTTGTTTGACCGTCCTGTCGCGTCCCACGGTCAGCTTGTTGCCGCCCACCAGATGTTGTGGCTCCGCAGTTCGCCCACACAACCTGCCGTATGGGGGCTGGCACGGTCAACGGTTTTTTTGAAGTTTTTTTGACGTCCTCGGGCTTGACCGACTCCAGAAATTCAACCCGGCCGGGTATCGTGCGATTCACCGCGCAAACCACCCACAGCGTTAACTTTTCCTAACGTCCGATGAGGGCAGGAAATTGTCGTTTGCACTGGCCCGCTTAGAATTTCCGCGTGACCTTCTGGATCAACCTTATCCACAGAATGCTGCGGCATTTCCGGGTTTCGGTTGAGCCTGTCGTGAATACGTGCTGTGGTTCGGACATGTTGCGGTTCAGACGCGTCTTTTGGGTACTTGCAGGCCTCGTCTGCCTGTCCTGCGCCCCACAAGATGTGGTGGTTCCGGCGGAAGACTCGCCGCGAATCCCGGTACGCAAGGCCTATTTCGCCACGAATCCCCTTGTCCTGCACGAGGTGTTCCGCGTCGGTTGCGATGGGCCCGGCGACACCTACGACGAACCGAACTGGCGGACTGCGCGCTGCGCGATACTGCCGACGCCCGAAGGCGCGGCCTTCCTGCTGATCGAATTCGACGCCGAACTCGAGATCCCCAGGCTCGTCGTGCAGAAGGTCACCCGGCGTTCGGGTGAAGGTTTCGAGGTGGAGATGAGCTATTTCGCCGAGATCCGAAGCAAGGATGGCGTTCGCCAGCGGGTCTACATGCCGCGGGATACGCTCGATCGCCAGATCGACATGATCCTGGAGAATACCGGAGGCACGCCAGTCGAGGGCTGACGTGCGGATAGATCGTCGTGGTTGGTGGTCGGGGCGGCGAGATTCGAACTCACGACCCCCTGTACCCAAAACAGGTGCGCTACCAGACTGCGCCACGCCCCGGACCGCGTGCGTGCATACGCTTCAAGGTCGCGATTGAAAAGGCCAAACCGTGCACCACTCGAAAATTCGCGGGTCATGTGGATCGGGCGGAAAACCAGCGCTCAGCAGGGCCAGGCCGCGTCCGGACCAAAGAATGCGTGGCGCATCTCGCTGCCCGGTACAATGCCAAGACGTTCCGCGAGCCCGCCATTGATCTCCAGCACGGCCACCAGGCCACGCCCGCCGTGGATCGGCGTTTCGTCCAAAGGCTGTGCCCGGCTGTGAACATGCTTCACGACGCCTTTCGGGTCGACGAAAATCATGTCGAGTTCGATCAACGTGTTGCGCATCCAGAAGCTGAGCCGCTGCGGGCGCTCGTAGAGAAACAGCATGCCGGCGGAGCTTGGCATCGACTCGCGGTACATCAGGCCGCGCGCGTGCTGCTCCGGCGTTTGCGCCAGTTCGACCGTGAATTGCGCTTGTCCCCAATCACCGCGAAGTTCGACGCGGTTCGGCTGGCATCCCGCGAATGCGACCGCGCTCCACCAGACCAGAACGAACGCGACAAGGAGTGCCCGCATCAATCCTTGCTGCCGGCGACACCGGACTCCCAGGCAACCACTTCTGCCGCCATCCGGCCGCGTTTACCCTCGATGACCCGAAGCGCCAGCGCCTCCCCGGGCTGAAGATCACTCAGACCCGACCGCCGCAGCACCTCGACATGCAGGAACACATCCTCCGCCTTGCCGAAGACGTTGGCAAAGCCGAAGCCTTTCGACTTGTCGAACCACTTCACACGGGCCGGTTCCAGGGGCGCGTTCCGGACGATCTCTGCGTCGAGCTGGGCGATATCGGCCAGTGGCGCGTTGTCGCTCTTGACCGGCGGTTCGATCCGCAACACCTCGGTCGCCTGAACGCCCCTGCCCGTCTTCTGAATGGCGATCTCTATACCGGAGCCGTCGGCGACAGAGCTTTGTCCGAAATTGCGCAGCACGTTCACGTGCAGCAGAATGTCCGGTCCCCCCGATTCAGCCACGACAAAACCGAATCCCTTGACCGGGTCAAACCACTTTACATGTCCAAACACTTTGGATGTCTCTTTTTCGTCAAAGTCTGACAACTGCACGACTCTTTAGCTGCGACACTGTTAATCCCCATGGCGCGGAACCTTCACGTGAATGCCAATGGTTTTCAAGCACCATCCGTTAATCTTTTTATCAAAATGCGCCGGGGACATATGCGCGCGACGATTTCAAGGGTTTAGACGTTCAACTTGCCACGGCTCACCGCTGCTGTCGAGGCTCCAACGAAAACGGTCGTGCAAACGGAAAGCGCCATCGGCCCAGAATTCGATTTCGACAGGCCGAATACGGTATCCTCCCCAGAATGGCGGGCGTTTCGGGTTGGTGCCATGTTGCGCCGTCACCTTGGCCACTTCGGCCATCAGTGCGGATCGGCTCGACAGCGGTGCACTCTGCCGCGATGCCCAGGCCCCCAGGCGGCTCTTGAGCGAGCGCGAGGCATAGTATTCGTCCGCCTTGTACCCCTCCTCCCGCGTGACCGTACCTCGCACGCGGATCTGTCGACGAAGCGACTTCCAATGCATGACGAAGGCCGCCTTGCCGGTCGCCTCGATCTCCTGCGCCTTGCGAGACCCGTAGTTGGTGTAGAAGACGAACGCGTCGGCCTCGATCTCCTTGAGCAGGACCATGCGGACATTGGGCAATCCTTGGGCGTCCGCGGTGGCCAGCGCGATCGCGTTGTGGTCGTTCAACTCCTGCGTCTCGGCCTCGTCCAGCCAGCGTTGCGCAATGGCGAACGGATCATCGCCCGCGAATATGCCCGTGCGGTCTGTCATCTTCCGGTCCTTTCGATGCTGCGCCGCGCGACCCTAGTCCGGCCCGGCACCGCCTTCAATGGGCAGACTTGATGGCCGTCGGGCAATCGCCTAAAGCAAGGGTCTGACACAGGAAGACGCAGGGGCACCCGGGAATGGCTGAGGCAATCATGGCAGGCAAGCGCGGGCTCATCATGGGCCTTGCCAACGACAAATCCATCGCTTGGGGCGTGGCCAAGACCTTGGCGCAACACGGGGCGGAGCTCGCATTCTCCTACCAGGGCGACGCGCTCAAGAAACGGGTGGAGCCGCTGGCCGGTCAACTGGGCTCGGATTTCGTGATCCCCTGCGACGTGAGCGACGAGCAGTCGATCGACGCGCTCTTTGCCGACATCAAGGAGCGGTGGGGCGGGCTCGACTTTCTGGTTCACGCCATCGGGTTTTCCGACAAGAACGAATTGCGCGGACGCTATGTCGATACCAGCCGCGCCAATTTCGCAATGTCGATGGATATTTCCGTCTATTCCTTTACCGCTGTCATGCAGCGCGCGGAAAAACTCATGAAATCTGGCGGTTCTGCCCTGACATTGACGTACTACGGCGCGGAAAAGGTCATGCCGCATTACAACGTGATGGGCGTGGCCAAGGCCGCGTTGGAGGCTTCGGTGCAATACCTTGCCGAGGACCTCGGCAAGGACAGTATCCGCATCAACGCGA
>CBDUPF010000153.1:0-9418 GCA_965369035.1 uncultured Aliishimia sp. | reverse complement strand
CGGGCGCTGCTCGCGTTGGGGGATCGTGGCGTTCGCCTCGTCGCTGGACCAGGCCGGGCCGATGACGAAATCGGTGCGTGACGCGGCGATCATGCTGTCGACGATGTCCGGCCACGATCCGAAGGATTCGACCTCCGCCGACCTCGCCGTGCCCGATTTCGAAGCCGCACTCACCGGCGACATCCGCGGCAAGAAGATCGGTATCCCCAAGGAATACCGGATGGACGGGATGCCGCAGGAGATCGAGGACCTGTGGTCGCAGGGCACCGCGATGATGCGCGATGCCGGCGCGGAAATCGTCGATATCTCGCTGCCGCACACGAAGTACGCGCTGCCGGCCTATTACGTGATCGCGCCGGCGGAAGCGTCCTCGAACCTCGCGCGCTATGACGGGGTGCGCTTCGGCCATCGCGCGAAGCTGGGCCAGGGCGACGGCATCACGGACATGTACGAAAAGACCCGTGCCGAAGGGTTCGGGCCGGAGGTCCAGCGTCGCGTGATGGTGGGAACCTATGTGCTGTCGGCGGGTTTCTATGACGCTTACTACAACCGCGCGCGAAAGGTCCGAACGCTGATCAAGAAGGATTTCGACGATGCCTTTGCGGCCGGGATCGATGGGATCCTGACGCCCGCGACCCCGTCGTCTGCCTTCGGGCTGGGCGAGATGGCCGATGCCGATCCGGTGCAGATGTATCTCAACGACGTCTTCACCGTGACGGTCAACCTGGCCGGGCTGCCGGGGATCAGTGTTCCGGCGGGGCTCGACCAGCAGGGGCTGCCGCTGGGGCTGCAGTTGATCGGCAAGCCCTGGGACGAGGCCGATCTGCTGAATCTGGCCTATGTGCTGGAACAGCGCGCGGGGTTTGTAGCCAAGCCCGGACGTTGGTGGTAGAACACCGCGTCACGCAGACGACGTGAATGAACCCTGTACCCGAGGTGAATTAGAACATGGTGAGGTTTCTGTTATCCGGTGCGGCTCTGGCCGCGCTGGCCGCTTGCCAGCCGAGTGTCCCCGACAGCGTCCTGACCGGCCCGGCATCGGCCACGGCCTACGGGCAGCGCGACGCGGCACTGGCCGGTGGGCCCGTGCAGTCCACGCTTCCTACGGCGGCGCCGGTGTCTTCCGCCCCGCTGGGGTCGGTTTCCGACGACCCGGCCATGCGTCCGCTGCCATCCTCCGTCACTGCCGCCGTGACCGGCACGGCCGAACCCGTCTACGACGATTCCACCCTTCAGGCCGCGGCGGCCAATTCCGGCGTGGTCCCGCTCGAGGCCAGCCCGTCCAACCCGCCGCCCGAAGCGGTGAGCCAGATCGGCATTTCCGAAGAGCAGGACTTCGAGGCGGTCGCCGCCACGCGCACGATCGAATCGGACGCGCAGAAGATCGCCGCGAACCGGGCGCAGTACACGCTGGTCCAACCGACGGAACTTCCGACGCGCCCGGGCTCCGATCAGCCCAACATCGTCGAATATGCGTTGCGCACCAACCATCCGGTGGGCACGCCGCTATACCGTCGCGTCAGCCTGCGGTCGTCCCAGCATAGCGCACAGGCCTGCGCGCGCTTTCCGTCGCCCGACCAGGCGCAGATCGCGTTCTTGTCCCGCGGCGGACCCGAGCGCGATCGCAACGGGCTTGATCCCGACGGCGACGGCTTTGCCTGCTCCTGGGATCCGGCGCCGTTCCGCAAGGCCCGTGGTGCCGCCGCAGAAGCGTCGGAGGTGGAAGGCGCACCGGACATCGTTGAGCAGATGGCGATCTCGTCGGAGTGAGCCGGTGGCGGCGCCCGCACTTTCACCCAATTGCGGGCCGCGCCGGAACGGATTGACGCCGTCGCTGATCGTGCTGCACTACACGGCGATGGCCTCTGCCGAGGCGGCGGCCGCGCGTCTTTGCGACCCGCAGGCCGAGGTTTCGGCACATTATCTGATTACCCGAACCGGCGAGGTCATCCCGCTTGTGCCCGAAGACCTGCGGGCCTGGCATGCAGGCGAGGGAGAGTGGTGCGGGCTTGACGATATCAACTCCCGCTCCATCGGGGTCGAACTGGACAACGACGGACGGTCGCCCTTTGCCGCGCCGCTGATGGACGCGCTCGAATGCCTTCTCGGCGGTTTGATGTCGCGCTGGCCGATCCTGCCCGAGGGGGTGATCGCACATTCCGACATGGCGCCCGGCCGCAAGTTCGATCCCGGTCCGCGATTCGACTGGCCGAGACTGGAACGGGGCGGGTTCGCCCGGCGTCGTGCCATGGGGCACGGGACCGCGGGGCAGGGGACCGGGAGCCAGGGGACCGGTGAGGGGCCGGTGCAGGCGTTTCGCGACCTCGCCCGGGATTGCGGCTATACGGCGGATGTGCCCTTCGACGCGCTGCTGGAGGCGGTGCGGCTGCGCTATCGCCCCTGGGCTGCCGGGCCCCTGGTGTCCGCGGATTTCGCGCCTCTGGTCCCGAATGAACTGCGGGCATGACCGCCGCCGTCACCTATCGCGCTTGACCCGCCCATGCGGCGGCAGGTAAGGCACGGTGCGCGGAAGGCCGGATGGCCGCCTTCGGCGGGGTAACCCGCCTGGGAGGAAAGTCCGGACTCCAGAAAGCGACGGTGCCGGGTAACGCCCGGGCAGGGTCGGCGGGGAAACCTGCCGTGAACCTGACGGAAAGCGCCACAGAGAACAGACTACCCGTGTCCGCACGGGGAAAGGTGAAACGGTGGGGTAAGAGCCCACCGCCGCGCTGGCAACAGGGCGGGCATGGCAAGCCCCACCGGGAGCAATGCCGAATAGGGACCGCGCGCCGAAGGTTGCAAGACCGGAGGCAGGGCTGCTTTCGCCCGAGCAGGTCCGGGTAGGCAGCTAGAGGCGCCGCGGCAACGCGCGCGCTCAGAGGAATGGTCATCACCCCCTCGGGGGTACAGAATCCGGCTTACAGGCCTTCCGCGCGCAGATTGCCGCTTGACTCGCCTCGCGACGCGGGTAGAAGCGCACACTCAACACGAATTTCGCGGATCGGCCCCTCCTTTGCAGTCGGGCGTGCCGGCCGCCGCAGGAGACGAATGACATGGCGAAGCCGACCACAATCAAGATCCGCCTGAACTCCACCGCAGGCACGGGCCACTTCTATGTGACCAAGAAGAACGCGCGGACGATGACCGAGAAGATGTCGGTCCGCAAGTACGACCCCGTGGTCCGCAAGCACGTGGAATACAAGGAAGGCAAGATCAAGTAGGGTCTGCCACCTCAATGTGTTTTCGGGGCCGTGCCGCAAGGTGCGGCCCCGCGTCGTTTCGGGAGCACGGCGCATGCAGCGGGTGATGATCGTAGGCGGACCCGGCGCGGGAAAGAGCACGCTGGCGCGCAAGCTGGGCCGGGTGTCCGGCCTGCCGGTCCATCACATGGACATGATCCACTGGATGCCCTGCTGGGAACAGCGTTCGATGACCGACAAGTGGCGCATGACGCGCGAGGTCGAGGCGCAGGACCGCTGGATCTTCGAGGGCGGTTTCTCCGCCACCTATGACAGTCGTGCGGCACGGGCCGATACCCTGATCTGGATCGATCTGCCGGTCGGGCTCCGGCTGTGGCGGGTGACAAAGCGCGTGGTCCGCTACTGGGGCCGGAGTCGGCCGGACCTGCCCGAGGGCTGCGTAGAAGGGGTCAAGCGCGAGACCTGGGCCTTCTACAAGTGGATCTGGAAGACGCGTCATTCCCACCGCCGCCGGCTGACGCAATTGCTGCGGGATCACGATCACCTCGTCGTTCATCACCTCAGGAGCCAGAGCGAGATCCGGCGTTTCCTGCGGCAATTCGCATGAGCATTGCGGTCCGCCCGACCACGAAATCCGACCTGGCCGCTGTCGACGCGCTTTTGGCGCGGAGCTATCCGAAGCTGCTGAAAGTCGACTATCCACCGTCCGTACTGGTTACCGCACTGCCGCTGATCAGCCGGGCCAATCCGCGCCTCATCGGGTGCGGGACCTATTACGTGGCCGAGGAGGAGGGGGCGATCCTCGGCGCGGGCGGCTGGACGCCCGACCTCCGGGACCGCGAGCGCGGCCACATCCGGCACCTTGTGACCGACGACCGCCATCTGCGGCGAGGTGTCGGTCGGGCGCTGATAGATCATTCGGTCGAGGTCGCACGGTCGGCGGGTATCTTGCGGATGGAATGCTGGTCGACGCGGACCGCCGAACCGTTCTACCGGCGACTTGGCTTCGTCACGCTTGGCCCGATCGATGTGCCGCTCGCGGAGGGGATCGTCTTTCCCTCTCTGCGCATGATGCGGGATCTGTAGCGCGCCACGGGCCCGGACAAAAGAAAAGGGCCGGTCGCTGGACCGGCCCTTCGAACTGTGAATGCGCGGGTGCGTTATTCCTGCTGCCCCATGAACATGAGCAGGAACTGGAACATGTTCAGGAAGCTGATGTAGAGGCTCAGCGCGCCGTCATAGGCGGCCTTGTCCAGCCATTCCTGATCGCCATGCGCCGCATGCGCGACGTAGGTGCTCTTGATCTCCTGCGTGTAGAACGCGGTCAGACCCGCGAAGATCAGCAGGCCGATGGCGGAAATCGCCAGCATCATCGGGCCGGATTGCAGGAACAGGTTGATGACCATCGCCACCAGCAGGCCGATCACGCCCATGATCAGGAACGTGCCCATGCCGCTCAGGTCACGCTTCGTGGTGTAGCCCCAGAGGCTGAGACCGGCAAAGGCAATCGCCGTGACCAGGAAGGTCTGCACGATCGAGTAGTCCGTGAACACCAGGAAGATGGAGCTCAGCGACAGGCCGATCAGCGATGCGAAGGCAAAGAAGCCCAATTGCACCATCGACGCCGACGCGCGCCGCATCAGCGACCCCCAGCCGAAGAAGATGAACGCCAGCGGCGCGAACATGATGACCCAGCGCAGCGGCGAGGTGTAGATCGCAGCGCCGAAGCTGTTGAGCAGCGTGCCGTTGCCGAGCTGTACCACGGCCTGACCGGGATCGGTCGTGGTGGTAAGGCCCGAGATCGCCCACGCGGCCAAGGCTGTGATCACCATGCCGATGGACATGGTCCCGTAGACCTTGTTCATGTGGGCGCGCAGTCCTTCGTCGATCACCGCAGAGCGGGCGCCCGCCGCCGTGCGCATCGTGTTCAGTTCAGCCATCAAGACCTCCAAATTGAAACTGGGCAGACCGTATCGGGAAACCCGGGTCTTCGATAGTGAATATCGTTGTCGAACCGCAGGATTTCAAGGTCTTTTGGTCAGGATAAGGCCAACTCTGCAAACTCGCGCATGGCGTGTTCGGACCAGCATCGAGGGACCGCGACGTGCTCCGGGCGGGAACGCCTGTCGTGCGCGTCACGGCGCCTTCATTCGCGCCAGGTGGCCGGCACGTCCCAGAAGGGCCGCGAGGCTTCCGCATCGGCCTCGGACCGGGTCAATCCGATATCCTCCAGCGCCCGCGTATCGAGGCGGCGCAAAGCGGCGCGTTGCCTCCGCACCGCGACGGCCTTCATGGCGAAGGAATAGAGCGCACCCCTGTGCGTGGGCGCGTGCGGCAGGGACAGATCAAGCAGGGACATCGTCTTCTCCTATCCTGTGTTGGTGATGAAAGCGGCGACTTCCATCAAAATTCTTGATTTATATGGCGCAGGATGCTTCATGTTGAAAACGAATGTTTGTGTGCGATACCATCACGGAGCTTGATGCATGCGGAATCTGGACATCACCACGCTGCGGTCTTTCGTGGCCGTGGCTGACAGCGGCGGAGTGACGCGGGCGGCGGGGTTCTTGCACCTGACGCAATCGGCGGTCTCCATGCAGCTCAAGCGGCTGGAAGACCTGCTGGGAATCGAATTGCTCGACCGGAGCGGACGGCGGATCGCGCTGACCTCGGCAGGGGAACAGTTGCTGAGCTATGCCCGGCGAATGGTCGCCCTGAACGACGAGGCCGTGGCGCGGCTGACGGCGCGGGAGTTCGAGGGGGAAATCACGCTCGGGGTGCCGCACGACATCATTTACCCATACCTTCCGCCCGTGCTGCGCGCGTTCTCGCAGGAGTTTCCGCGGATCCGCATCCGGCTGATCTCCGAACCGACCCGCGCCCTGCGCGACAGCTATGCCCGGGGGGAGATCGACGCGATCCTGACAACCGAGGATCAACCGGGCCCCGGGGGAGAAGTCCTTGCGCGCCTTCCCTTGGAATGGGTCGGGGCAGTCGGCGGCGTGGCCTGGCGGCAGGACCCTCTGCCGGTCGCCTTCTGCCTCAACTGCATCTTCCGTACCGGCGCGCTGCGCCGCCTCGACGAAGCGGGAAAAAGTTGGGAGATGGTGGTCGAATCGGCCCGCGACAATGCGATCGAGGCCGTGGTCAGCGCCGATCTGGCAATCTGCGCGCTGGTGCAGGGCAACTTGCCGCCGCAATGCGAGCCGATCGCGCACAAGGGTGCCTTGCCGGACCCCGGTGAGACGCGGATCGTTCTCTACATGCACCAGACCGATGCGCCGGCGCAGGCAGCGCTCCGGCTGCTGCTGAAAGACGCCTATTGCATCCAGGGACACGCAAGCAGACCGGCACGGCTGATCGCGTGATCGCCGTTACGGCACGATGACGACCTTGCCCGTCGACTTGCGGCTGCGCAGAAGCTCGAAACCTTCCTCGACCCGGTCGAGCGGCAGGGTATGGCTGATATGCGGTTTGAGCTCGCCGGCCCGGTACCAGTCCATCAGGGTCCGCAACGACGACAGGATGACCTGCGGTTTGAACCGCATGTAACCGCCCCAGTAGAATCCCAGGAGCGAGATGTTCTTGACCAGCAGGTGGTTGGCCGGCACCTGCGGCACGTCGCCCGAGGCAAATCCGATGACGAGGATCCGCGCCTCCGGGTTGCAGGCCCGGAACGCCGCGCGGAACGCCTCCCCGCCCACGGGATCGTAGACGACATCGGCGCCGCCCAGTTCCTTCAGCGCGGCGCGCAGGTCCGGCGTCTCCGCGTCGATCAGGTGGTCGGCCCCGGCGGCCTCGGCCACGGCGAGCTTGTCGGCGCCGCGGGCAATGGCCACGACCTTGGCGCCCATCTTCTTGCCGATCTCTACCGCGGTCAAACCGACCCCGCCAGCGGCGCCCAGTACAACCAGCGTCTCCCCCGATTGCAGTTTCGCGCGGTAGTCCAGCGCCACGTGGCTGGTGCCATAGGCGATCTGGAAAGCGGCCGCATGTTCGAAACTCATCTCGTCGGGCAGCGGCACGCAGCGGCTCGCATCGAACACGCCCTGGTCGGCCAGACCGCCCGGCCCGCCGAAGATCACGACCCGCTGGCCGGGTGACAGCGAACCGACATCTTCGCCGCAGTCCGTCACGACCCCCGCCACTTCCATGCCCAGCGTGAACGGCGCGGGCGGCGTGTCCTGGTAGGTGCCGCTGACCATCAGCAGGTCGGCGAAGTTCAGTCCGCAGGCCTTGATGTCGATCAGCACCTGGCCTTTGCCCGGCGTCGGGGTCGGCAGGTCGAGAAGTCGCGGCGTCTCGCCGTCTGCTGGGATGTGGAACGCGCGCATGGCTGTCTCCGGTCGTTCTGGGAATCGCTCGCGGTGCAGCCTGCCGCAGCTTGCACCAAATGTCCCGCCCTCTTGACGTCGCTGCGAGGCCGATGAATTCGCCTGCCGCATCTTGGAATTGCGGTTCGCGTCACCTAGTGTCGAATTCTGTTAGGCGCGGGACAAATGTCCGCCACTCGCGCGCCGGCACGATGACATGGCGACGCGCGACCGTACAGGCTGGCATTGACCGGCGCCCGGACAGGTGTGTTTGAGGAGCGACGGTATGCCCCACATTGTTGACGTGCATGTCGGGAAGAGAATCCGACAGCGAAGATGGTTCGCCGGTCTGACGCAGCATCAGCTTGCGGAGGCTGTAGGTATCAAGTTCCAGCAGATCCAGAAGTACGAAAGCGGGTCGAACCGGGTCAGCGCGTCGCGGCTCTGGGACATCGCGGATGCGTTGGGGGTGCCGGTGACATTCTTTTTCGAAGGGCTGGAAAACCGGGTACACGCGCCTGCCGAACACGGGCCGGAGATTCCGCCGGAACTGGTTGACGACCGCGAGGCGATGGAACTCCTGCGTTCGTACTACGCCATTCCGGAGCACCAGCGGCGGCGTCTTTTCGAACTGGCGCGGGTATTGAGCGATCCGGTGTGACCCGGTTTGCTGTCGCGCGTCCGAAGCTTCGCGTCAAAGACTGCCCGACAATTTGCTTGTGCCCCACACCGGCGTTTGGCACGAGTCGGACGAGATGAGCACCGACGGTTTCGATATTCTCGCCGTGGCCGATGCGCTGGCCGATGCCGCGCGTGCGGCGATCCTGCCGCATTTCCGAGCCGAGGGACTGGCGGCGGACAACAAGCATCGCAAGGGCTACGATCCGGTGACCGTGGCCGATCGCGCCGCCGAAAAGGCAATGCGTGCGATCCTGGCGGAGCGCCGTCCACGCGACGCGATACTCGGCGAGGAATTCGGTGCGCACCAGGGAACGTCCGGGCTGACCTGGGTCCTGGATCCCATCGATGGCACGCGGGGCTTCATCTCCGGAACGCCGACATGGGGGGTCCTGATCGCGCTCTCCGACGAAAACGGCCCGGTCTTCGGGATGATCGACCAGCCCTATATCGGGGAAAGGTTCATCGGCGGTCGCGGTTTCGCGCAGATGTCGGGGCCGCAGGGCGTTCGGGCGCTGGCGACCCGCAGCCCGCGCCCGCTGGCCGAGGCGACGCTGTTCACCACGTTCCCCGAGGTCGGTGACATGGCGGAGCGCCGCGCATTCGAAGCGGTCGCAGGGCAGGTGCGGCTGACGCGCTATGGATGCGATTGCTACGCCTATGCGCTGGTGGCCGCCGGTCAGATCGACCTGGTGATCGAGGCCGGGCTGCAAGCCTATGACATCCAGGCGCCGATGGCCGTGATCCAGGCCGCCGGCGGCATTGTCACCGACTGGAAGGGCGGTCCGGCGCATGAGGGCGGCCGGGTCCTCGCCGCCGCCAACACGCAGGTCCACGCCGAGGCGCTGGATCTCCTGAAAGCCGTCCAATGAACGCCCTGGTCATCAGGGACGCGCAGGCGATCCTGACCATGGACGATGCGCGACGCGAACTGGCCGGAGAGGACATTCTGATCCGCGACGGCGTGGTCTCCGGCGTTGGCCCGGACCTCGCGGGCGGGGCGGCGGGCGGAGCAGAGGTGCTGAGCGCGCGCGGATGCGTGGTGACCCCCGGCCTCGTCAACACGCACCATCACCTCTACCAGACCCTGACCCGGGCGGTTCCGGGCGGGCAGGACGCGCTGCTTTTCGGCTGGCTGCAGACGCTCTACCCGATCTGGGCGCAGTTCACGCCGGAGCACATGTTCGTCTCCGCCCAGGTCGGCCTGGCGGAGTTGGCGCTGTCGGG
>CBDUPF010000152.1:0-9546 GCA_965369035.1 uncultured Aliishimia sp. | reverse complement strand
AAGAACAAGGTCGCGCCGCCGTTCAAGCAGGTCGAGTTCGACATCATGTATGGCGAGGGCATTTCCAAGACCGGCGAACTTCTGGATCTCGGCGTGAAGGCCGGCATCGTGGAGAAATCGGGCGCCTGGTTCTCCTATGGCGACGAGCGTATCGGTCAGGGCCGCGAGAACGCCAAGCAGTTCCTGAAGGAAAACACCGCCATCGCGCTTGATATCGAGGACAAGATCCGTGCCGCTCACGGCCTGGACTTCGATCTGACCGAGGCGCCGGACGAGCCCGGCGACGACATCCTGGAAGCGTGATCTCCGGCAAGACAAGGCTGGACCGTCCCTGAACAGGACCGGTTCTTCGGACAGGTTTTGACGAAATCGAAAACGGGGCCGGGTCAGGCCCCGTTTTCAGGTGTGCAGGGCTGTGGACAGTGACCGGGGCGGCGGCTATGTCACGGGAACGCAACGAAAGCCGGACCCGCTGCCATGGCCTCTCTGAACGATATCCGCGCAACTTTCCTGAACTACTTCGCCAAGCAGGGCCATGAGGTCGTGCCGTCGAGCCCGCTGGTGCCGCGCAACGATCCGACACTGATGTTCACGAATTCCGGCATGGTGCAGTTCAAGAACCTGTTCACCGGGGTGGAAACGCGGGACTACAAACGCGCGACGACCTCGCAGAAATGCGTGCGGGCCGGTGGCAAACACAACGATCTCGACAATGTGGGATACACGGCACGCCACCATACTTTCTTCGAGATGCTGGGGAACTTCTCGTTCGGCGACTACTTCAAGTCCGAGGCGATCCCGTTCGCCTACGAACTCATCACCAAGGAGTTCGCCATCCCTTCCGACCGGCTCTATGCCACGGTCTACCACACCGATGACGAGGCCGCCGCGATCTGGAAGAAGGTGGGCATCCCCGAGGACCGGATCATCCGCATCGCCACATCGGACAATTTCTGGCAGATGGGACCCACCGGTCCCTGCGGTCCCTGTACCGAGATCTTCTACGACCACGGGCCGGAAATCTGGGGCGGTCCGCCGGGCAGTCCGGAAGAGGACGGCGACCGGTTCATCGAGATCTGGAACATCGTCTTCATGCAGAACGAGCAGTTCGAGGACGGCTCGATGCGCGCGCTCGACATGCAATCGATCGACACTGGCATGGGGCTGGAACGGATCGGCGCGCTCTTGCAGGGCAAGCACGACAATTACGACACCGACCTGATGCGCAGTCTGATCGAGGCAAGCGCGGATGCCACCTCCTCGGACCCGGACGGGCCCGGAAACGTGCACCATCGGGTCATCGCGGATCACCTGCGCTCGACGTCCTTTCTGATCGCGGACGGCGTGATGCCCTCCAACGAAGGACGCGGCTACGTGTTGCGCCGGATCATGCGGCGCGCGATGCGCCACGCGCACCTGTTGGGCGCTCAGGATCCCGTGATGCACCGGCTCGTGCCCGCGCTGGTCCAGAAGATGGGTGCGGCCTACCCGGAGCTTGGGCGGGCACAGTCGCTGATTTCCGAGACGCTGAAGCTGGAGGAGACCCGGTTCAAGCAGACGCTCGACCGTGGACTTCGGCTGCTTGAAGAGGAGCTTTCCGAACTGCCCGACGATGCGGACTTGCCGGGAGAGACGGCGTTCCGCCTCTACGATACCTATGGTTTTCCGCTGGATCTGACGCAGGACGCACTGCGCGAGAAGGGCCGGGCGGTCGATGTCGGCGGGTTCGATGCGGCAATGGCCGAGCAGAAGGCCAAGGCGCGCGCGGCCTGGTCCGGTTCGGGAGAGTCGGCAGATGCCGCCATCTGGTTCGACCTGGCCGACAGGATCGACGCCACCGATTTCCTTGGCTACGACACCGAAACCGCCGAGGGCGTGGTGAAGGCGATTGTCGCCGAGGGGGCCGAAACGTCGGTGCTGGAGGGCGACGATGCCGGCGCCTGGGTGATCTTCAACCAGACGCCGTTCTATGCCGAGGCGGGCGGGCAGGTCGGGGACCACGGCTATGTCAGGATCATCGAGGGCACGCACGAGTCGCATGAAACACGCTTTCTTGGTCGCGTGAGCGATGTGCAGAAGCGGCCCGGCGGGCTTTTTGCCCATTACGTCACCGTGGACGCGGGAAAGCTGGAGGCGGGTGACGCCGTGCGGCTGGAGGTCGATCATGCACGCCGGACGGCGATCCGGGCGAACCACTCGGCCACGCACCTTCTGCACGAGGCGTTGCGCGGTACGCTGGGGGACCACGTGGCACAGCGCGGGTCGCTCAACGCGCCCGATCGGCTTCGATTCGATTTCAGCCATTCCAAGGCGCTCAGCCTTGAAGAGCTGGAGCGGATCGAGGCCGAGGTGAACGCCTACATCCGACAGAATGCGCCCGTCGAGACCCGGATCATGACGCCCGACGACGCACGTTCCATCGGGGCGCAGGCCCTGTTCGGAGAGAAATACGGCGACGAGGTTCGGGTCGTGTCCATGGGCACGCAGGCGGGCTCCGGCAAGGGGCAGGGCGGCGACACCTATTCGATCGAGCTTTGCGGCGGAACGCATGTGAGGCGCACCGGCGATATCGGGACCTTCGTGACGCTGGGAGACAGCGCGTCGAGCTCCGGTGTGCGCCGGATCGAGGCGCTGACGGGGCAGGCGGCGATGGACTATCTGCGGCGGCAGGATCAATTGCTGGCAGAGACCGCGCTCGAACTGAAGGCGCAACCGGCGGATGTGCCCGCGCGGGTCAAGTCCCTGCTCGACGAGCGCAAGAAGCTGGAAAACGAGGTCGCGCAGTTGCGGCGCGAGATGGCAATGGGCGGCGGCACCGACGCGGGGCAGGAGGTGTCCGAAATCAACGGGCTGAAGTTTCTGGCAAAGGTCCTGTCCGGCGTGACCGGCCGCGACTTGCCGCCTCTGATCGACGAACACAAGTCCCGGCTCGGCACCGGCGCGGTGCTGCTTATCGCGGAGGCCGACGGCAAGGTCGCGATAGCGGCGGGCGTGACGGAGGATGCCACCGACCGGGTCGATGCGGTCGAAATGGTCAAGGCCGCGGTTTCGGAACTGGGCGGCAAGGGCGGCGGCGGCCGCCGGGACCTTGCGCAGGGCGGCGCCCGCGACGCAAGCAATGCCGACGCCGCGATCAAGGCTGTCGAAGCTTTGTTGGGAGGTTGAAGATGGGCGCACTCTGGATTGCACATGTGACGGTCACCGATGCGGACGCCTACGGCAAATACGCGGAACTCGCGGGGCCCGCGATCGCGAAACACGGTGGCCATTTCATCGCCCGGGGCGGAAAGTTCGTGCAACTGGAAGGGAGAGAACGGCCGCGGAACGTCGTGGCGAGGTTCCCTTCCGTCGAGGCCGCGGTGGAGTGTTATCACTCGCCGGAATACCAGGAAGCGCTGAGCCACGCGCGCGGCGCATCCGAGCGCGAGCTCATGGTCGTCGAAACCACGGAATAGCCTCGCGCGACCGGACGCAAGCCGGTTCGCAACCGGGCTGCCACGATGCCGGTGGAGCCACGGCCTGTGCGGGGGTCCCGACGTGGTCATTGGTTCAAGCGTCGATTCGTGTTAGGATAGTATCGCTGAGCGGACTGCTCGCCCGTATTTCCGGGGCGCTCTGAAACCGTCTGCCAGCGCTGAACTGCATTGAAGACCAACCGCATGTGTTGCGTCCATTTCGGGCGTGTGCGGACTATTTCAGAAAGGAATTTCATCATGTCTTTGGCAGACCTCAACATTTGGGTCAGTGCACTCGACGATCCCTGCAAGATCAGCAAGCGCACGTGGTACATCAACGTGTACAACTGCGACGGGTCGATCCTGAACTGGTGCGGCCACGATTATGCGGTGATCCGCGCGCCCTGCGGGCACCGTCACCTGCGCGTTCCGCCGGGTTGTTACCGGATCAACGCGGTCTGGAGCTATCGCGTCGGCAACGGGTTCTACTACGTGAACCATTTCACCGACAGCGTCATCGTCCAGGCCTGTTGTGACCGGCACCAGTGCATCACGCTCTTCAACCCCAGCGCCCATCGGTGCGGCCGGATCTTCCTGGCTGCCGTGCAGGATGCGGCGCTGCAGGACGCCCTTCCGCAAGAGGCCGTCCGCGCGGCGGAAGACGGCATCGGCAAGGTCCTGGAACATATCCCGCGACCGATGCGTGCCTTCGAACTCGCCAATCTCGACGAGATCGAGAAGCGGGTCCGCGAGCAGGAGGAGAAACACGGCGAAGACATCCGTCCCGAGGGCGTGTTCCCGCAGATGGAAAGCTGACCCGGGTCGTCAGACGGCCTTGGACATCCGCTTGCGTTCGTGCGGATCGAGATAGCGCTTGCGCAGGCGGATCGCCTTGGGCGTCACCTCCACCAGTTCGTCATCGTCGATGTAGGCGATGGCCTCTTCGAGCGAAAGTTGCACGTGCGGGGTCAGCCGCACCGCCTCGTCCGTGCCGGAGGCGCGGACGTTGGTGAGTTTCTTGCCCTTCAGCGGGTTCACCTCGAGGTCGTTCTCGCGGGAATGCTCGCCGATGATCATGCCGGTATAGACGTCGGCCTGCGGGCCGATGAACATGCGCCCGCGCTCCTCCAGGTTCCAGAGCGCATAGGCCACGGACTGGCCGTTTTCCATCGAGATCAACACCCCGGCGCGGCGGCCAGGGATCGGCCCCCGGTGCGGGGCCCAGGAATGAAAGACGCGGTTCAGCACACCGGTGCCGCGCGTGTCGGTCAGGAACTCGCCGTGATACCCGATGAGCCCACGCGATGGCACCAACGCGATGATCCGCGTCTTGCCGGCGCCGGCGGGCTTCATTTCGGTCATCTCGCCGCGACGGGTGCCGGTCAGTTTCTCGATCACCACGCCGGAATACTCGTCGTCGACGTCGACCGTGACTTCCTCGATCGGTTCCAGAGTCTGGCCGTCAACCTCGCGCGTGAGGACGCGGGGGCGGGAGATGGAAAGCTCGAATCCCTCCCGGCGCATGTTCTCGATCAGCACGCCCATCTGCAGTTCGCCCCGGCCCGCGACCTCGAACGCCTCACCGCCGGGGGTGTCGGTGACCTTGATCGCGACGTTCGATTCCGCCTCCTTCATCAACCGCTCGCGGATCACGCGCGACTGCACCTTCTTGCCGTCGCGCCCGGCGAGCGGCGAGTCGTTGATTCCGAAGGTCACGGAAATCGTCGGCGGGTCGATCGGCTGCGCGGCGAGCGGTTCGTCGACCGCCAGTGCGCAGATCGTGTCGGCCACCGTTGCCTTGGTCATTCCGGCGAGGCTCACGATGTCCCCGGCCAACGCCTCGTCGATGTCTTCCAGGCCCAGTCCGCGGAAGGCGCGGATCTTCGTCACGCGGAATTGCTCGACCTTCTGACCGATACGGGACAGCGCCTGCACCGTCGCACCGACCTTGAGACGCCCGCTTTCCACGCGCCCGGTCAGGATCCGGCCGATGAACGGGTCGGCGCCCAGGGTGGTCGCCAGCATGCGGAAATCCTCGTCGACATGGGCGATCTGGCGCGGCGGGGGTACGTGGTTCACGACCAGCTTGAAGAAGGCGGACAGATTCTTGCGCGGACCGTCCAGCTCGACATCGGCCCAGCCCGAACGGCCGCTGGCATAGATGTGCGGGAAATCGAGTTGGTCGTCATCCGCTTCGAGCGAGGCGAACAGGTCGAAGACCTCGTTCAGCGCGCGGTCCGGCTCAGCATCGGGCTTGTCGACCTTGTTCAGCACGACGATCGGACGCAGCCCGAGCGCCAGCGCCTTGGAGAGCACGAACTTCGTCTGCGGCATTGGTCCTTCGGCCGCGTCGACCAGCAGGGCCACGCCGTCGACCATGCTGAGGATCCGCTCCACCTCGCCACCGAAATCCGCGTGGCCGGGGGTGTCGACGATGTTGATCCGCGTGCCCTTCCATTCGACGGAGGTGCACTTGGCAAGGATGGTGATGCCGCGTTCACGCTCGAGGTCGTTCGAGTCCATCGCACGTTCCGCCACCGCCTGGTTTTCGCGGAAGGCGCCCGATTGCTTCAGGAGTTCATCGACCAGCGTGGTCTTGCCGTGGTCGACGTGAGCGATGATTGCGATGTTGCGAAGATCCATGAAAGCGCATCCTGTTCGGGGTTGCGCGGGCCATAACCCGGCCTCGGTTGGAAGGCCATAGGAAACTCGGATTGACCGTCAGAACTCGGCAATGAGGTGATCGACGACCGCTTTCATGGCCTCTTCCGACGAGGCTCCGTCCTCCATCGCCGCCTTGTAGACCCGCCGCTGACGCGTGGCGGAGGTGCCTTCGGAGGCAATCCTGCGGGCGTGCAGCAGCTCGCGGTGGCAATGCAGCGCCTCGGCGTCGGGGCCCAGCAGTTCGATCAGCTCTTCCACCAGGTCTTCGAAACTGGTCAGCTGCCCCTGACCCAGGTCGACGAGTTGCCCTTCCACCCCGAAGCGTTGGGCGCGCCAGCGATTTTCCATGATGAGCGTGCGCGGATAGACCCGCCATTTCTGATTGCGGCCTTTCAGACGGTAGAGAAACGCCATGGTCGACTGGTAGATCGCGGCTATGCAGGCTGCGTCGTCGAGACGCGAACAGATGTCGGTCACCCGTTGCTCCACGGTGGGGAACTTGTCGGAGGGGCGAATGTCCCACCAGATCTTGGTGCCATCCTCGATACAGCCGGCCTGCACCAGCCGGTCCACCATGCGGCGATATGCGTTGAAGCTGGCCATCTCGTCCGGCAGCCCGGTGCGGGGCATCGCATCGAACACGGTCAGCCGGTAGGAGGCGAGCGCCGTGTCTTCGCCTTCCCAGAACGGCGAGGAACAGGACAGCGCCAGAAGGTGCGGGAGAAAATAGCAGGCCTGGCCCATCAGATCCATGCGCAGGTCTTCGTTCTCGATCCCGACATGAACGTGCATGCCGCAGATCAGCATCCGCCCGATCACGCGGCCCATGTCGCGCTCGAGCCCCTCGTAGCGTTCCTTTTCCGTGCGGTTCTGGTCGCGCCACTTGGAGAACGGATGGGTGGAGGCCGCTATCGGCGCAAAACCGAACTGGTCCGCGACCTCCTTGATTCCATCTCTCAGCGCGCGGAGATCGCGGATTGCATCCGACACCTGCTTGTGCGGCTTGGTTCCGACTTCGACCTGGCATTGCAGGAATTCGACCGTCATCTGCTCGCCGAGTTCCTTTTCACAGGCGGCGATGAACTCCTCCGGCGCCTCGCGGATAAGTTCGCGGCTGTCCTGATGCACGATCAGGTATTCTTCCTCGATCCCGAGGGATAACGACGGCCGGTCCGACATGGGCGCTCCTCCATTTCCCTGCAGATTAGGCCGAGCGCTGCACGCGCGGCAAGCGGTCAGCCGTGAGACACAGTATCGGAGAACACCTGGATGATCGCGATCCCCGCGATGATCAGTCCAAGCCCCAGAACCGCTGGCCCATCGAGACGCTGACCGAAGAGCAGGAACGCGATCACGGCGATGAGCACGATGCCGAGCCCGGACCAGACCGCATACATGACACCCACCGGCATGTGCGCAAGTGTCAGCGAGAGCAGGTAGAAGCTGATCACATAGGCGACAACCACCGTGGCCGACGGCCAGAACCGTGTGAACTGGTGGCTGGCTTGCAGGGCCGTTGTCCCGATGGTTTCGGCGACGACAGCGGCGATGAGGTAGATGTAATGCATCGGCATTCCGGGTGTTCCTTGCGCGTGACGACGGACTGTCAGACCAGCGTTCCGTCCTTCTTCAGGTCGCCAATAAGTCCGCGCAGCGTGCTTCGCAACGGTCCGATGCGCGAGTAGCTGATGCGGTTCTGATTACGGACATCGAAGGGGATGGTCTCGCCCTCTTTCGCGACGAAGATGATCGGTTTCTGGATCGCCATCGCATAGCCGACCTCGAAAAAGACATTCGGGTTGTGGTCGTTGAGCAGCGCGATCAGGCAGCTGGCAGAGCGGATACGCTTCTCCATCTCCGCGATCACGTCGCCGACGTAGCTTTCCAGGTCGAGCCGCTCGCAGAGAAACCCGTTGTCCCGGGCCGCTTCGCTGAAGGCGATTTCGAACTCGTCCATGTAGGCTTCGGCAAAGGGCATGGCGACGAACAACTTCGGCTTTTCGCGGCCCGGCTCATCGGGTGTGCCGGTTTTCCGCGAGCCAAGCAACCCGGCGGCGCCGGATGTCCCCAGGTAGGGGGCCAGCCATTCGAACCCTTCCAGCAACAGCTGGCCGGTGTTCGAGACCAGCCGCGAAGCCTTGTGGACCTTCGCCAGAAGTTCGCGCAGTCGCTCCGCCCGCTGGCTGTTCTCCTCGACGATCACAAGCCGGTCGAAGGTCGGCGTCCCGGCCGACAGGTACCCCTTGACCAGCGACATGAAGGCCTCGCGCTCGTCGAGGCCATAGCCCGGACCGTGAATGGTCGTGGCGACGGTGCGGATGTCGGGGCGGTCCTCGGCGATCCGCGCGATCATGTCCTGCCCGAAGGCAGTGATCTCCGGATACCGGAATTCGTACAGCGGGCCGACCTGGGCAAAGGCGACCTCGGTGGCCGATACGCCGCGCCCCTGCAGGTAGAGTGCCGGGGGCGGTTCGTCGAAATCCAGACCCAGCACCGCGGCCACGCTGGCATCGGCACCGCGAAAGCCGTCCGCGTACTTGAGCCAGAGCAGGTCGACCTTGGCAGTCAGGACGTCGCCGCAGACGATTTCGATCTTGTCGATGATGGTCATGTCGCACGCCCCGCCGCAGGTTTCCCCGGCGGAGCGTGCCATGTCGCCGGGCTTTTATCCAGCCAGCGCCTTGTTGAGGTTCTCGTCCACCTTCTCGAGGAAGCCCATCGTGGTCAGCCAGCTCTGATCCGGGCCAACCAGCAGGGCGAGGTCCTTGGTCATGAAGCCGGATTCGACGGTGTCCACGATGACCTTTTCCAGCGTGGTGGCAAACGTCATCAGCGCGTCGTTGCCATCGAGTTTCGCGCGGTGCTTCAGCCCGCCGGTCCAGGCGTAGATCGACGCGATGGAGTTGGTCGAGGTTTCCTCGCCCTTCTGGTGCTGGCGGTAGTGACGGGTCACGGTGCCATGCGCCGCCTCGGCCTCCACGATCTTGCCGTCCGGCGTCATCAGCTGCGAGGTCATCAGGCCCAGCGACCCGAAGCCCTGGGCAACCGTATCGGACTGCACGTCGCCGTCGTAGTTCTTGCAGGCCCAGACGAAACCGCCGTTCCACTTCATTGCGCAGGCCACCATGTCATCGATCAGACGATGTTCGTAGGTGATGCCCGCTTCCTTGAACTTGTCGGCGAACTCCTCGTCGAAGACCTGCTGGAACAGGATCATGAACTGGCCGTCATACTGCTTCAGGATCGTGTTCTTGGTGGACAGGTAGAGCGGCCAGCCCATCGACAGGGCATAGTTCATCGAGGCGCGGGCGAAGTCGCGGATCGAATCGTCGAGGTTGTACATCGACATGAAGACGCCGGAGGAGGGGGCCTTGAACACCTCTTCCTCGATCACCGTGCCGTCTTCGCCCACGAATTTCATGCTGAG
>CBDUPF010000151.1:0-9591 GCA_965369035.1 uncultured Aliishimia sp. | reverse complement strand
CCCGCTGCAAAGGCGGCGCCGGCTTCCGAAAAGAAGGTCGAGGCCAAGCCCCAGCCCAAGACGGCAGCACCGAAGGCCGAACCGCGGAAGGCAGCGGCTCCGAAGGCCGCGGCGAAAAAACCCGCGACCCGCAAGGCCGCAGCTCCGAAAGCGGAGACGGCTAAGGTCGAAGCTCCCAAGGCATCTGCTCCGAAAGCGGCCAAGACTGAAGCGGTCAAAGCCGACGCGGTCAAGCCCGAGGCAGTGAAAGCCGAGGCGCCGAAGACAGAAGTATCGAAAACGGAAGCACCGAAAACGGAAGCACTGAAGGCGGAAGCGCCCAAGATCGAAGCGCCCAAGACGGAAGCACCGAAGGCCGCAGCCGTGACCTCTGACACGTCCAAGGCGGAAGCGCCCAAGGCCAGTGCGCCGAAAGCCGAAGCGCCAAAAGTCGAAGCGTCGGAATCCGCACCCGCGAAAGCGGCACCTGTGGCGGCAAGTACCACATCGTCCCAGAAGCCGGCCGCCAATACCGCAACGCCGGCGCAACCGGCGCCTGCCAAGACCGCAACCGCGCCCAAGGCGGAATCGGCCGGGACAGCGCCTGCGTCCACCACGACAAAAGCCCGGACCGATACCGCGGGCAAGGCCGCCGCTCCCAAAACCGCGCCGGACGCCAAGGCCGAACCGAAGCCCGCTGCGTCACCGGCGACAAAGACCACGGCCGGTTCGCGCAGGAAAACCCGTGCGCCTTCGAAGCCGCCGCAGATGCCTGCGTCGACCGACAACAAGGCCTGACCGCTTGACAGCCTGACCCGGGCGCGACAACGCTGCGATCCATGCTGGATTTGCGCCCGGTCGGATATGTGATTGGTCTGCTGGTGACCGTTTTGGGCGCGGCGATGCTGCTGCCCCTGCTGGTGGATCTGTCGCAAGGGCTTGGCCATTGGCCGGTCTTCCTCGAATCTTCGGCCCTGACGATGCTCTGTGGCGGGTTCCTGTCGCTCGCCTGCGCCAACGGGGTACGGGCGGGGCTCAGCCTGCGCGAGACCTTCCTTCTCACCAGTTCCGTCTGGGTTGTTCTGCCTGTCTTCGGCGCTTTGCCCTTCCTTCTCGGTCCCACCGCTTCAACGCCGGTGGACGCGTTTTTCGAGGCGATGTCGGCGCTGACCACCACCGGCGCGACCGTTCTGACCGGACTCGACGACCTGCCGCGCGGCATCCTTCTCTGGCGCGGAATCATGCAGTGGCTGGGCGGGGTCGGGATCGTCGTCGTGGCAATGGTCTTCCTGCCCGAACTGCGCGTCGGCGGGATGCAGATCTTCCGCTCGGAATCCTTCGAGACGATGGGGAAGATCCTGCCGCGTGCGACCGAGATCGCCTCGCGGATCTCCGTCATCTACGTGGCCCTGACCCTGGGCTGCATCTTTTCCTACATGGCCACCGGGCTTTCCGCCTTCGATGCCACCGTGCACTCGCTGACAACCGTTTCGACCGGAGGCATGGCCAACAGCGATGCGTCGTTCAGCGCGTATGGCCCCGCGACGCTTTTTGTCGCGTGCATCTTCATGGTCCTGGGGGCGTTGCCCTTCGTTCTTTACGTGCAGATGATTGCCGGCAACGCACGCCCCCTGTTGCGCGACAGCCAGGTCCGGACCTTCCTCGGGATCATCCTCGTGGTCGTGGCGATGCTCACCGCGGTTCTGTGGCTTGGTCCGATGGCAAAGGAGGGGACGTCCGTCCTGACAGTCTTCTTCAACGTCATCTCGATCATGACGGGGACCGGTTATGCCAGCGTGGATTACATGCTCTGGGGACCGTTCGCGGTCATGATCTTCTTCATCATCGGCCTGATCGGCGGCTGCGCGGGGTCCACCTCCTGTTCGGTCAAGGTGTTCCGCTACCAGTTGCTGATCGCCTCGATCCGGGTGCAACTGAAGCGTATCCGTTCGCCGCACGGTGTGTTCACCCCCAAGTTCGAGGGCCGCGCGGTGGGCGAGGACGTGCTGAGTTCGGTCATGTCCTTCTTCATGTTCTTCATCCTGACGATCGGCCTCTTTTCCGTGGCGCTGGGACTGACCGGGCTCGACTTCATCACCTCCGTCTCCGGTGCCGCGACCGCGCTGGCCAACGTGGGCCCCGGGCTTGGTCCGGAGATCGGGCCGGCGGGCAATTTCGCCGGGCTGAACGACACCGCGAAGTGGATCCTGTCCATCGGCATGTTCATCGGGCGGCTGGAACTGCTGGCGGTCTTCGTGCTGTTCACCGTTCAATTCTGGAGAGCGTGATGAGCCGTCCCCTGGGTGCACAGATTTCCCACATGCTGAAGGACCGCGGGGTGACGCATGTCTTCGGCATTCCCGGCGTCCACAATCAGGAGATGTATCGCGGGATCGAGGAGGCGGGTCTGGTTCACGTGCTGGCACGGCACGAGCAGGGCGCGGGCTTCATGGCCGATGGCTATGCCCGCGCGTCCGGTCAGCCGGGGGTCGCCTATGTCATCACCGGGCCAGGGCTCTGCAACATCATGACGCCGATGGGTCAGGCCTATTCCGACAGCGTGCCGATGCTGGTGATCTCCTCCTGTCTTGACGAGACGGCAGCGACGCGCGGCCAGCTTCACCAGATGAAGGATCAGCGCGCGGCGGCCGCGACCGTGTGCGACTGGTCGGAAGAGGCGCGCAGCGCACGGGCCGCCTATGCGTTGATCGACCGGGCGCTGATCGAGTTTCAGACTTCGCGCAAGCGGCCCAAGCATGTCCAGGTGCCGATCGCCCAGCTCGAAGCGCGTGCCGACACCTTCACGCCCTTGCCGGCGCGTCGGGACATGCCGCGTGCGACGGTTCCGGCCGATGTCATCGAGCGGCTGGCCCAACGGCTGATGCAGGCCGAGCGGCCGCTGTTCGTCTTCGGCGGAGGCGCCGTTCGGGCAGGGGGCGTCGGAGCGTTGCTGGACAGGTGTGGTGCTGCATCCTTCTGCACCTATGCGGGCATGGGTGTCGTGCCGCCGGATCAGCCGCTCTACTTCGGATCGACCCTGGGGCGGCCAGAGAGCGCATCCGTGCTCGGCTCCAGCGACTGCGTGGTGCTGATCGGGACGGACCTCGCGGAGGTCGACCTGTGGCGCGCGCAGGCCGGGCATCGTCCCGGGGCGGTGCTGGTCAACATCGATGCGGAGGTCCTGGCGCAAGGGCATCCGGACGACTGGGGCCTGCAGTACGACGCGCCGGAACTGCTGGAGAGGCTCGGTGCGGCGCTGACGGGCTCGGCGCAGTCGCGCTGGACGGCCGAGACCGTGCGCGGGTACCGCGACCGTTGGCGCGCGGAGATCGAAGCGGAACGGCCCGGAATCCTGCCGGTTGCCGATGCGCTGCGGAGCTGTCTTCCGGCCGGGACGATGATCTACTCCGACATGACCCAATTCGCCTATGCCGCGATGGAGATCTGGGACATGGACCGCCCCGGACACTGGCATCACCCGACCGGGTTCGGGACGCTGGGCTACGCGACGCCGGCGGCGATTGGCGGGGCGGTGGCGCGGCCCGGGTTGCCGACGATGGCGATCATCGGCGATTACGGTTTTCAGTACACGGTGCAGGAACTGGCCACGGCGGTGGAGCTGGGCCTGTCGCTGCCGATCCTGCTGTGGGACAACGGCAAGCTTGGCGAGATCGAGGACAGCATGGTGCGCGCCCAGATCGCCCCCAACGCGGTGGTGCAGCGCAACCCCGACTTCCTCAAGCTGGCGGAGGCTTACGGTGCCCGCTCGGTGCAGCCCGCGAACCTGGCCGAGATGCAGGAGGAGGTCCGCGCGGCCTTCGACGCGGGCTGTCCGACCCTGATCCGCGTTACGGCGGATATCGCGCTGTAGACACGCGGCCGGCGCGGCTCAGTCCCAGCAGTTGACCAGAACGGTCATGTCGCGCGCTATCGCGGTGATATCTTCCGGCGCCATCGGGGCCTGGCTGTCGCGCCGCTGGGACGAAATGCCCGACTGCGTCAGCAACGACTGCACGGCCTGGCCGTTGGCGGCGAAGCTGACATTGGCCGGCAGCTGCCGGTCCGATCCCTCTCGCGGCAGCAACATGCCCAACACGCCGCCAGCCTGATCGAAGACCGGACCGCCCGCGTCGCCCTCCAGCGTCTCCGCCTCGAGCCGGGTAAGCTCCGGCTCTCCGCGCAACCCGCGCAGGTCCGAAACCGCTCCGAAGGTCATGGTCGGCGCGCCCAGAAGCCCGCCATAGGAGAACCCGGCCACCGCCACATCCGACTGCAACCGCGGCAGGGAGGAGGAAAACTGCGCGACGGCACGGGGGGCAAGGGCGGTCGTCGGCTCCAGCAGGGCCACGCCCAGCTTGTCGTCGGCGGCGGCGAGCCGCGCCTCTCCATCATTGTCGAGCGTGATGCGGGAGCAATTCTGCACCGCTTCGAGCGTGGTCACGACCGCACCGCTGTCGCTCACGAAAAAGCCGGAGCGCGACAGGCGCGGGCGCCGGATCTGCAACCCGGCGACCAGGTCCACGGCCTGTTCCGCGTTGTCGGTCCAGCTCGGATCCAGCACGCCGTCGATCCGGGTGAAGCTGGACGTCATCGCGTCGAGGATGCGGGTGCGGCGTTCCTCGTCGCCGGCGGGCCAGATCAGGGTGAAGCCCTTGACCTCGCCGTTCCTCAGCTCGGCTTCCGTATGGCTGATCATGCGATCGTTCCGTCCGATCAGCAGGAAGCTCGACGACCGCCGCTCGCGCTGCCCGTCGAGCGGCACGATCTCCAGCGTCTGCATGATGTCGTAAAGTCCGTAAAGCGTGTCCTGATCGCCGGCCTGGCTGATCAGCAGGACCTGCGCGTCGATCTCTCCGGTCGCGCTGTAATGGGCGAAGGGGTATTCGTAGCGGTCGAACTCCACCACGCCTGTGGGGAGGGCGATTTCGATCCCCGCCTTTTCATCGCGCACGGTCTGCAGGTCCATACCCTCGAGCACGGCGTTGTACTGCGCGATCAGAGCGGCGCGTTGCGCAGTGGTGAGAATCCCGGTCGACTCGAACCCGTTTTCCGCCTGCCATGCCGCCATCGACGCACGGGTTCCACGGCCAAAGGCGCCATCGATGGCCGCATTGTAGAAGCCCGCCCATTTCAGGGCGACCTGTAGCTCCCTGCGCTCCTCGGCGGTCAGGAGCTGTTCGCTGCGCCGGGCTTCGGCCGGGGTTTCATCCGCAGCAGGACGCGGCGCGGGTTCCGGCGCGGCGGCCACCTCGGGTTCCGGATCCGCGGTCGGCGTCTGCGTCACCTGCGGCGGCACGGCACCGCGGTTCAGGACGTTGGCGCCGATGGGCCAGAACTGCTGCGCATAGGCGGAGGATTCCGCAATGTAGCTGTCGCGCGGGATCACCCCTTCGGCCCGGTAGACGCGCAGCACCTGCCGGGCATCTTCTGGGCGATAGGGGCCGAGCGCGATCGCGTACCAGCCGTTGCCGAGCGAGAAGCCTGTCACGTCGTCCAGCTCGGCCGCGAAGTCGCGGACGCGGTCCTGCGCGGTGGCGAGTGTCGGGTGCGCCTCGATCTGCACCCACACGACGTCCTCGGCGGTTTGGGCCCAGACGGACGCCGTCCAGACCAATGAAAAGACCCCCACCAATCCCCAGCGTCGCAGCATCTGCATCCTTGGCTTTGCTCCTGAAAACACGCTTTTATTTTCGCCGCACAGCTAAACAGGTTTCAAGGACTTTGGCCATAAGGGAAAACCTGGCCGGCGCGTCCTGTGATGCAATTGACCCGGCCTGTCCGCGGGCATAGGTAGGGCGCGCAAAAACCGGGAAGTCACCACCGATGCCAGACAGCGCCCCCCGATCCTTCCAGGAGATCGTCCTGAGGCTTCAGACCTATTGGGCCGGCAAGGGTTGTGCGGTGCTGCAACCCTATGACATGGAGGTCGGCGCGGGCACCTTTCACCCGGCCACGACCCTGCGTTCGCTGGGCACCCGCCCCTGGGCCGCAGCTTATGTCCAGCCCTCGCGGCGGCCCACCGACGGGCGGTATGGCGAGAACCCGAACCGGTTGCAGCATTACTACCAGTTCCAGGTGCTGATCAAACCGTCGCCACCGGATTTCCAGGAGCTTTACCTGGGTTCGCTGGCGGCCATCGGCATCGACATGGACCTGCACGACATCCGGTTCGTGGAGGATGACTGGGAAAGCCCGACACTGGGCGCCTGGGGGCTCGGCTGGGAGGTCTGGTGCGACGGGATGGAGGTCAGCCAGTTCACCTACTTCCAGCAGGTGGGCGGGCATGACTGCCACCCGGTCTCCGGCGAGCTGACCTATGGTCTGGAACGGCTGGCGATGTATGTGCTGGGCATCGACCACGTGATGGACATGCCCTTCAACGACCCGCAGACACCGATTGCGCTCAGCTACGGCGATGTCTTCCGCCAGACGGAGGAGGAATACGCCCGCTGGAATTTCGACGTCGCCGATACCGAGGTGCTGTTGCGCCATTTCGAGGAGGCGGAGGCGGAGTGCGAGGCGATCCTGTCCCAGGAGCCGGTCGATCCCAAGACCGGCAAGCGCATCGTGATGGCCCACCCGGCTTACGACCAGTGCATCAAGGCCAGCCACATCTTCAACCTGCTCGACGCGCGCGGCGTGATCTCCGTGACGGAGCGGCAGGCCTATATCGGGCGGGTCCGGGCGCTGGCGAAGAAATGTGCCGATGCCTTCGTCCAGACCCCCGCCGGCGGCTGGACGGCGGAGGCGGCGCAATGATCTCCATCGGCTTTCGCGGGTTCACCCGTTGGGAGACGCAGCTGGGCCACGCGGCCGGCGGTCCCGCGGCGGGCCGTCCGTGCCTTGTGGCCGAAGCGCTGTCCGATCTCTGGGACGGCGGGCCGCACCTGCAGATGGACGCGGTCCCGGCAATGAACGACATCGCGGCGGAGGTCGTGGTCTATTCCGAGGACCTGCAGGTCGAGGAACCCAAGGGCACGGCGATGCTCTACTGGGACTATTTCGACCGGCTCAAGAAGGTCATCGGCTTTGCGCCGGCGAACGATACCTTTCTCGCCTACCTGCGCTCGGTCGACCACACCGGCTGGACGCTGCGGTTGGGATTCCAGCGCGAATGGGAAGAGCTCATAAAGGGCGACGCGGACAACTTCGAGGACTCGCGTGGCCATCCGGCGCGGATGGTCGGGGGTGCGGCGGTGCTGATGGCCCAGGGAGAGGGCGCGCTGTGACCGCAAGGGAGGTTCGCCCGTGAAAGGCAAGATCGTCGGCATTGCCATCGTGACCGCCGCCCTCGTTGCGGGTGCGGCGCTTTACTACCTTCAGGTCTACGGCTTCTATCGGACCGTGCCCGAGACCGACGAGCCGCAGGTGACGCTGGTCTCAATGACCTCCGGCGCGCCGGAGCCAATCCCCTACATCGCGTTCGAGGGGATCGACGCCGACAGCTCGCCCATCCGCTACCGCGCGTGTTTCCGCACCGAACTGAGCCACGCGGTGCTGAGCGAAACCTTCGTCGCGGCCGACGGGGCGGTTCCGCGCAATGCGCCGCGCTGGTTCGACTGTTTCGACGCCGAGGCCATCGCGGCGGAGATCGCGGACGGTTCGGCGCTGGCGTTTCTGAGCCGGAAAAACGTGCATTACGGCGTCGACAGGATCGTGGCCATCACCGATGACGGGCGCGGATATGTCTGGCACGAACTCAACGATTGTGGCGAGAAGGCCTATGACGGGACCGTGGTGGGAGAGGAATGTCCGCCGCGCCCCGGGACGGAAGCCGAAGGAACGAACTGAATGCCGGATCTTCTGATCGAACTCTTCTCCGAGGAAATCCCGGCGCGCATGCAGGCGCGCGCGGCCGCGGACCTGAAATCGCTGGTGACCGACGGGCTGGTCGAGGCCGGGCTGACCTATGCCTCCGCCGGTGCCTTCTCGACCCCGCGGCGTCTGACGCTGTCGGTGGACGGCCTGTCCGCGCAATCGCCGACGCTGCGCGAGGAGCGGCGGGGGCCGCGCGCGGACGCGCCGCAAAAGGCGATCGACGGGTTTCTGCGCGGTGCCGGCCTGACCCGCGACCAGGTGGAGGAGCGGGAGACGCCGAAGGGGACGGTGCTGTTCGCGGTGATCGAGCGCCCCGGGCGGCCGGCGGCCGAGATCGTGGCGGAGGTTCTGGAAAAGACCATTCGCCAGTTCCCCTGGCCCAAGTCGATGCGCTGGGGCGACAAGAGCCTGCGATGGGTTCGCCCGCTGCATTCCATCCTGTGCCTGCTGTCGGATGAGGCGGGCGCGCATGTCGTTCCGATGGAGGTCGACGGGATCGTCGCCGGCGACACGACCCGGGGCCATCGCTTCATGGCGCCGAACACGTTTTCTGTCGTGAGTTTCGATGATTATGCGGCGAAGCTGAAGCGCGCCTGCGTGGTGCTCGATGCGAGCGACCGGGAGCAGGCGATCTGGCACGACGCGACCAACCTCGCCTTTGCCAACGGGCTGGAGGTGGTCGAGGATCGCGGACTGCTGGCCGAGGTTGCGGGCCTGGTGGAATGGCCCGTCGTGCTGATCGGCGAGATCGGGGAGGAATTCCTGGACCTGCCGCCCGAGGTGCTGCAGACCTCCATGAAGGAGCACCAGAAGTTCTTTTCCGTCCGCGACAAGACCGGCAAGATCGTCCGCTTCGTCACCGTGGCGAACCGGGAAACGGCGGATCACGGCGCGACCATTCTGGCGGGCAACCAGAAGGTGCTGTCGGCGCGGCTGTCGGATGCGAAGTTCTTCTGGGAGAACGACCTGCGCACGGTGCGGACGGTGGGCCTCGAAGGGATGGCGAAACCGCTGGCCGACGTGACCTTCCACAACAAGCTGGGCAGTCAGGCCGACCGCGTGGCCCGGATCGAGGCCCTGGCCCGCGAACTGGCCCCGGTGGTCGGCGCGAAACCCGATCTGGCCGCCGAGGCCGCGCGGGTCTGCAAGGCCGACCTGGCGTCCGAAATGGTCTACGAATTCCCCGAATTGCAGGGGCTCATGGGGCGCTACTACGCCGAGGCCGCGGGCCATGACGACGGCGTCCCGGAGGCGTGCCAGGAACACTACTCTCCCCTCGGTCCCACCGACGCCGTGCCCACCGCGCCCGTCTCCGTCGCCGTGGCGCTCGCCGACAAGATCGATATCCTCACCGGGTTCTGGGCCATCGACGAGAAACCGACCGGGTCGAAGGACCCCTTCGCGCTCAGGCGGGCGGCGCTGGGGGTTATTCGGTTGGTTTTAGAGAAAACGGATCCAGTTCTGCTCGCGAGACCTCTAGTAGCTTCAATGCAAAAGAACCTAATCGCATCGCTTCAAGAGGAAACATTGAAACTGAAGTTGGATCGACTTAGCATAGAGATACTTGATGAAAAGCTACGCGCTAACCGCATTAACGCGGTTTCAGTATCAAAATCTCTCAACATGCCCGGAAGTCCGCTTAACGACGGCGACGAACTCCGAGATGCAGTGCTTTTACTGGAGAGAAAGCTAGATGATCTCCTCGCCTTCATCCACGACCGACTCAAGGTCTACCTCCGCGACCAGGGCATCCGGCACGACATCATCGACGCCTGCATCTCCATGCCCGGCAAT
>CBDUPF010000150.1:0-9603 GCA_965369035.1 uncultured Aliishimia sp. | reverse complement strand
GATCAGCTACATGATGGGTAATGCCGGTTACTCCGCCTATGTGGCGGCAAATGCGGGGATTACCGGGATGACCCGAGCGCACGCGCGCGAGTTGGGCCCCGACGGAATTCGCGTCAACGCGCTGGCCCCGGGCTGGGTGCTGACGGAGAAGCAGCTGGAAATGTGGGCCACGCCCGAGGATCTCAAGGCGCATCTGGCACGCCAATGCATCCCTCGCCACCTGAAGCCCGAGGATATCACCAATCCCGTCCTGTTCCTTGCCTCCTCCGCCTCCGCCATGATGACTGCGCAATGCATGGTCGTGGATGGCGGCGTGGTCTACACGGGCTGACGGGATGGCACAGGCGGACTGGATCGCGGTCGACTGGGGCACGAGCCGCCTGCGGGCCTGGGCAATGGCCGGGCGCGAGATGCTGGCGGAAGCCACGTCGGACGCGGGCATGAATTCGCTCGACCGTGACGGGTTCGAACCGGCGCTGCTGCGGCTTGTCGAACCCTGGCTCATGGCAGATCGGCGCGTCCCGGCGGTCTGTTGCGGCATGGTCGGGTCGCGGCAAGGCTGGGTCGAAGCGCCCTACCGCGCCGTCCCCTGCCCGCCGCAGACCGATGCGCCCGTCACCGCGCCGACGACGGACGCACGCATCTCCGTTCACGTCCTGCCAGGGCTGAGCCAGAACGATCCGCACGACGTGATGCGTGGCGAGGAGACGCAGATCGCCGGGTTCCTGAGCCTCCATCCCGGCTGGGACGGCGTGATCTGCCTGCCCGGGACCCACACGAAATGGGCGCAGGTCAGTGCGGACGAGGTGGTGAGCTTCCAGACTTTCATGACCGGAGAGCTGTTTGCGCTGCTGAGCGATCGGTCGGTGCTGCGCCATTCCGTGCAGGGCGACGGCTGGGACGCGAACGCCTTCGCGGCCACCCTCTCCGACACGATGTCCAAACCCGAGACCCTGGCCGCGCGGCTCTTTCGCCTGCGGGCCGACCATCTGCTGGCGGATACCGGGCCGTCCGTCCTGCGCGCGCGGCTCTCCGGCCTTCTCATCGGGGCGGAACTGGCCGCCGCCCGACCCTACTGGCTGGGCCAGCAGATCGCGGTGATCGGCGCCGATGCGCTGGCGGGCGCCTATGTCACGGCGCTGGAGCAACAGGGTGCCGTCGCAACCCGGGCAAAGGCCACGGCGATGACGCTCGCCGGTCTGACGGCCGCCCACCGAACGCTGGAGTCCCAGGCATGACCCTGCCCCTCATCGCCATCCTGCGCGGCGTCACGCCACCCGAAGCGCCCGCCATCGGGGAGGCGCTGGTTGCCGCCGGGGTGACAACCATCGAGGTGCCGCTGAACTCGCCCGATCCGTTCGACAGCATCGCCGCCCTGCGCGAGGCGCTGGGGGATCGCGCCACGGTCGGTGCGGGCACCGTCCTGTCGGTCGCGGATGCGGAGGCGGTGGCCCGTGCCGGCGGGCAGATCGTCGTCTCCCCCGATTGCAAACCCGAGGTGATCGCACGGACGAAGGCGCTGGGGATGCAGAGCTGGCCCGGCATCTTTACGCCCACCGAAGCCTTCGCGGCGCTGGGTGCCGGCGCGGACGGGCTCAAGCTCTTTCCCGGCAACATGGCCGGCCCCGGCGGGCTCAAGGCGCTGCGCGCGGTTCTGCCGCCGGGCACCCGCGTCTACGCCGTGGGTGGCGCGGGCCCGGACAATTTCGCCGAATGGATCGCGGCCAGCGCCGACGGGTTCGGGCTCGGCACCGCGCTTTACGCGCCGGGCCTCTCCGCACAAGATGTCGGGGCACGGGCGGCGCGGATCGTCGCCGCATATCGGGAGGCGCTCAGATGAGTGCAAAGGTTTTCGACGACCGGATCTGCAAGCTGGGCGAGGGTCCGCTCTGGCACCCCGAGCGGCAACAGCTCTTCTGGTTCGACATCCTGGGCAAGCGGCTGCTCAGCCAGCGGGATGGGCGACAGCTCGAATGGCCGTTCGAGGAACAGGTCTCCGCCGCCGGCTGGGTCGACCGCGACAGGCTGCTGATCGCCTCGGAATCGGAACTCTTCACCTTCGATCTGGGCACGGAGGAGCGATCCTTCGTCCAGGCGCTGGAAGCCGACGACCCCGTGACCCGCTCCAACGACGGGCGCGCCGATCCCTGGGGCGGGTTCTGGGTCGGCACCATGGGCAAGTATACCGAGCCGCGGGCAGGGGCGATCTACCGCTACCAACGCGGCGAACTCCGCCGGATCGCGGAGAAGATCACGGTCTCCAACAGCATCTGTTTCGCACCCGACCGCAGTGCTGCCTATTACTCCGATACGGTGATGGAACGGATAATGCGCATCGCGCTCCATCCCGATACTGGGTGGCCCGAGGGCGATGCGGCCGTTCACCTGGACCTGCGCGCAGAGAACCTGCATCCGGACGGCGCGGTGACCGATGCGGAGGGGAACCTTTGGGTCGCGTTCTGGGGTGCGGCACAGGTCCGGTGTTATGACGCGGCCGGAGAATGCCTGCGAACCGTTCCTGCCCCTGCGCAAAACACGTCCTGCCCGGCCTTTGGCGGGGCCGACCTCTCCGACCTCTATATCACCTCCGCCACGGCCGGACTGTCTGATGAAGCCCAAGGTTCGCGGGAGCACAATGGGCGAACCTTCGTCGTGGGCGGCCTCGGGCGTGGTCTTCCGGAACCCCGCGTGATCCTCTGATGCCCGCGGTCGGCGTCTGCTACTACCCCGAACACTGGCCCGAGGAGAGCTGGCCCCGGGACGCCGCGCGCATGGCGCAAGCCGGCATCGCCTATGTCCGTATCGGCGAATTCGCCTGGTCGCGGCTGGAACCACAGCCGGGAACGTTCGACTGGGGCTGGCTCGACCGCGCCATCGACACGCTGGCCGCGCACGGCCTGAAGATCGTACTGGGCACCCCCTCGGCCACGCCGCCCCGCTGGATGCTGGAGCGGTTTCCCGACATGCTCGCCGTCGACGCCGAAGGCCGCCCCCGCAAGTTCGGCTCCCGCCGCCATTACTGCCACGCCCATAACGGCTACCGTGACGCGGCCGCCGCCATGTGCCGACAGTTGGGCAAGCGCTATGGCCGCGACCCGCGCATCGCCGCCTGGCAGATCGACAACGAATACGGCTGCCACGACACGGTGCTGAGCTATTCCGATGCCGCCCGCGAGGCTTTTCGCAACTGGCTGGCCCAGCGCTACCAGTCGCCCGAGGCCCTCAACCGCGCCTGGGGCAATGTGTTCTGGTCGATGGAATACGCGGAGTTTTCCGAAATCGACCTGCCCAACCAGACGGTGACACAGCCCAACCCCGCGCACGATCTCGACTTCCGCCGCTTCGCCTCCGATATGGTGGTGGAGTGGAACGCGGCACAGGTCGCCGCGCTGCGCCCGCTAACGGATGCACCACTCATCCACAACTACATGGGCCGGGTGCTGGAGTTCGACCATTTCGCGGTGGCGGCCGATCTCGATATCGCAAGCTGGGACAGCTATCCGATCGGCTTCCTCTCGGACCGGCTGGAGGCACGGCCCGCACACAAGGCCGCCTTCCTGCAGCAGGGCGACCCGGATTTCCAGGCCTTTCACCACGACCTCTACCGCGCGGTCGGACGCGGCCGCTGGTGGGTGATGGAGCAGCAGCCCGGCCCGGTGAACTGGGCACCCTGGAACCCCGCGCCGCTGCCCGGCATGGTGCGGCTCTGGGGGATCGAGGCCGTGGCCCACGGCGCGGAGGTGGTGAGCTACTTCCGGTGGCGGCAGGCGCCCTTCGCGCAAGAACAGCAACATGCGGGCCTTCTTTACCCTGACGACACGCCCGCCCCCGGCCTCGCGGAAGCCTCGGCGCTCGCCCGCGACATCGCCGCCCTGCCGGAGCCGTCGCCGGTGCAGGCACCAGTCGCGCTCATCTTCGACTACGCGTCGGACTGGATGTGGAAGACCCTGCCGCAGGGCCAGGACTTCGACTATTTCCGGCTCGTGTTCGCGGCCTACCGCGCGCTGCGCCGGGCCGGCCAATCGGTCGATATCCTGCCCCCCACGGCGCGCGATTTCTCCGGCTACACGCTGATCCTCGCGCCGGGCCTGGGCCACGTGCCGCCGGACCTCGCCACGGCCCTGTCACAGACAGAGGCGGAGGTCATCGCCGGTCCCCGCACGGCGCTCTCGACCGAACATCACGGGCTGCGTGTGCCAATGGGCCCCGCCCTGCCGGAGCTCGACGTCACCGTCCGGCGTGTCGAGAGCCTGCCCCCCGATCATGCGCGCGCCGTGGCCGGGGGCGGCGAGGTCCGCCATTGGATGGAACAGATTTCCGGCACCGCGCCTGCCCGCCTGTCGCTCGAAACGGGGGAGCCGGTGCTCGCCGGCACACAGGCGCTGTCCTATCTCGCGGGCTGGCCCGACGACATACTCTGGGACCGGATCATCGCCGGCACAGGCCTTTCCGTCGAACCCATGCCCGAAGGCTTGCGCCTGCGCGACAGCGCCACCCACCGCTTCGTCATCAATTATGCCGCACAGGCCCAGATCTGGCAGGGCCACGAAATCGCAGCCTGCGACGCCCTGATCCTGCCGAAACCCGGCTGATCCCGCTTCTTTGGGTTCAGAAATACCTCGGGGGAATCGCTCCGCAGGAGCGATGGGGGCAGCGCCCCCTCATGCATGGCGTGCCGCCGCAAGGCGGCTCCGTGCAGGAAACGACTACTTCGAGGCCGCTTCCAGCGCCTCGATCCGCGCGCGTAGAGCCTCGTTTTCCTCTCGCGCCTTCTGGGCCATGGCGCGCACCGCGTCGAACTCCTCGCGGGTCACGAAATCCCGGTCGGCGAGCCACCGGTCCACCAGCGATTTCGCCGCCGTCTCCGCCTCTTCTCGCGCGCCTTGCGCCACGCCCATCGCATTGGTCATCAACTGCGAGAGATCGTCGAATATCTTGGACCTGGTCTGCATGCGTGCCTCCTTCGAACGGCTTTCAGACTATATGGTCGCGGGTGCGGAAATACACAAGGTTGACTTCCCCCGCTCGCCGGATCAAGTCGCGCCCATGATCGCCGCGATCCCCTTCCCCACCCTGTCGCCCGAGCTGTTCTCGGTCACCGTTTTCGGCATGGAATTCGCTCTGCGCTGGTATGCGCTGGCCTATATCGTCGGTATCCTGATCGGCTGGCGGATCGTTGCTGCGGCATTGCGCCGGCCGGGACTCTGGTCGGTCAGCGGACCGCCGATGACCCCCCGGCAGCTCGAAGACCTGATGACATGGATCATTCTGGGCGTGATCCTTGGCGGTCGCCTCGGCTACGTGTTCTTCTACCAACCCGGTTATTATCTCGCGAACCCGGGCGAGATCCTGATGGTCTGGCAGGGTGGAATGGCCTTTCACGGCGGCCTTCTGGGCGTGATCGTCGCGGCGTTCGTCTACACCTGGCGGCACGATATTCCGAAGCTGTCGGCAACGGATGCGATCTGCCTCGGCGTACCGCCCGGCCTGCTGCTGGGACGTATCGCGAATTTCGTCAATGCAGAGCTCTGGGGGCGTCCGACGGATATGCCCTGGGGCGTGATCTTTCCCGGCTCGGCGGCCCAGACATGTCCCGGGGTCGAAGGGCTCTGCGCGCGCCACCCTTCGCAACTCTACGAGGCGGGGCTCGAAGGGCTGGTGCTCGGCGCATTGCTCCTCTGGCTCGTCTGGGGACGTGGTGCGTTCCGGCGTCCGGGGCTCGTGGGCGGCACCTTCTTCGCAGGGTACGGGATCGCGCGGTTCCTCGTCGAGTTCGTGCGCCAGCCGGATGCGCAATTCGTGGCGCCGGGCAATCCGCTCGGGCTGGCCTGGCACGTGGGCGGCTACGGCCTGACCATGGGCCAGATCCTGTCGCTGCCGATGATCCTGCTGGGGCTCTGGCTGATTCGCCGTGGCCTCCGGCACGTCCCGGTTGGCAGTACATGAGCCTCACCGACCGGCTGCTGACGCGCATCGCGGCCGAGGGTCCGATCAGTGTCGCCGATTTCATGGCGGAGGCGTTGCTCAACCCGGAATTCGGATACTACGCGACCCGCGAGCCCTTCGGGCAGGCGGGCGATTTCATCACCGCGCCGGAAATCTCGCAGATGTTCGGCGAACTGATCGGTCTCGCCCTCGTGCAGGCCTGGCTGGATCAGGGGTCGCCATCACCGTGCGTTCTGGCCGAACTCGGACCCGGACGCGGGACATTGATGCGCGATGCCCTGCGCGCCGCGGGGCAGGTGCCCGGGTTCGCGCCTCAGGTTGTGCTGATCGAAGCCTCCCCGAGGCTGCGCGACATTCAGCGGGAGACGCTCTCAGAACACGATGTCACGTGGCAGGACACTGTCGACGGCCTGCCGGACGCGCCGCTGTTTCTTGTCGCGAACGAATTCTTCGACGCCCTGCCGATTCGCCAGTTCCGGCGCGACGGGGCGGGGTGGCGGGAAATCCGTATCGGTGCGGAGGATCGCAAGCTGGTCCGGGTGCTTGGCCAGCGGCAGGTTCAGCCTGCGCTGACCCACAGGCTCGGTGACACGGCAGAGGGCGACATCGTCGAGTACTGCCCGGCCGTTCCCGCCATTTGCGAGACCGTGGGCACACGCATCGCCGCGCATGGTGGTGCGGCTCTGATGATAGATTATGGCGGCTGGCGGTCTCTCGGCGACACGCTCCAGGCCGTTTACCGGCACGAATTCGTCGATCCGTTGCAATCGCCGGGATCGGCCGACCTGACCGCGCATGTGGATTTCGAGGCCATCGCAGCCGCGGCCCGCCCCGCACGGCATTCCCGCCTGACGCCCCAGGGCGTGTTTCTCGAACGGCTCGGCATCACCGCGCGGGCGCAGGCGCTTGCCCGCAATCTCGGCGGCGAAGAGCTTGAAGCGCATGTCGCCGGACATCGACGGTTGACCCACCCCGATGAAATGGGAAATCTGTTCCAGGTAATGGGCCTTTATCCCGACACCTGCTTGCCGCCGCCAGGATTGGAACAATGACGCTCGAGATCCTGACGTCCGACAGCCTGGCACCGGTGCGCCACGGGTTCTTCACCCGGGCCGGCGGCGCATCCTCCGGCATCTTTTCGGGGCTCAACTGCGGCACCGGCAGCAGCGACCAATGCGATGTGGTGCGCATCAATCGGGAGCGCGTCGCCGAGGCGATGGGCACGACACCGGAACACCTCGTAGGTGTGAACCAGGTCCATTCTGCGGACGTTTTCACCGTGTCCGGTCCCACGGCCGAGCGTCCGAAGGCCGATGCAATGGTCACCCGCACGCCGGGCGTCGTGCTGACCGTGCTGACCGCGGATTGCCAGCCCGTGCTGTTGGCCGACCAAACCGCAGGCGTGATCGGCGCGGCCCATGCCGGGTGGCGCGGCGCGATGGACGGCGTGCTCGAGGCGACCGTCGACGCGATGGAGGCGTTGGGAGCCCGGCGCGAAGACATGGCCGCCGTGATCGGCCCCACGATCAGCCAGCGCGCCTACGAAGTGGGACCTGAATTCGTGGAACTGTTCGCCGACCACGATCCGGACTCGCTCCGCTTCTTCGCCGGCGGTCAGGGCGACAAGGCCCAGTTCGACTTGCCCGGCTACGGCCTCTTCCGGCTGCGCGCGGCGGGTGTGGGGCACGCGGAGTGGACGCGGCACTGCACCTACTCGGACCCCGACCGATTCTTCAGCTACCGCCGGTCCGTGCATTCGCGCGAAGTGGATTACGGGCGACTGATCTCCGCCATCGTGCTCTGACCGCAGCCGTCGGCGTGGGTTCTGGATAGATTTATCTCCGCTGTGCGGGCAGAAGGGCGGCATCGGCCCCATGTGTCAGGCGGATTTGACCAGCCGCTCTTCGAGCACGTCGAAGGGCACGCCCGGCACGTCCTTCGCCTCCTGGATGACCAGCGACGTCTTGACACTTTCCACGTTGGGCGTGGTCAGCAACACATCCGTCAGGAAGGTCTGGAAGCTGGACAGGTCGGGCGCCACGCATTTCAGGATGAAATCGACCTCTCCGTTGAGCATGTGGCACTCCCGTACCAGCGGCCAGGAGCGGCATTGTTCCTCGAAAGCGGTGAGATCGGCCTTGGCCTGGCTGTGCAGCCCGACCATGGCAAAGACCTGGACCTCGAACCCCAGCGCGCGGGCATCGACGACGGCGTGGTAGCCCTTGATGTAGCCGTGCTCCTCCAGCGTCCGGACACGGCGCAGACAGGGCGGCGCGGAAATGCCGACACGCTTGGCAAGCTCGACATTCGTCATCCGGCCATCCGACTGCAGCTCTGCCAGAATCTTGCGATCGATCGGGTCCAGACCGGTCCCACCCATGCGTACCTCCCAGGAATTTGCGATTGTTATATCAGCCCACCTCGGACGCGCAATATTGTTTCATCATTTGGCAACAATCTTTCCGCACCGCCTGCGATGATTCGACCGCAACGCCTCCGGCAGGGGTTTAAGCCGTCGCGCACCGCGTCTATATGCTGTCTCCGAAATCGCTGCATCACCCCGGGGGCTCGTCATGGCTGACACGCGTCGTACCAAGGTTCTGATCGTGGGCTCGGGCCCTGCGGGCTACACCGCCGGCGTCTATGCCGCGCGCGCCATGCTGGAGCCGCTGCTGGTCCAGGGGATCGAGCCGGGCGGGCAGCTCACCACCACGACCGAGGTCGAGAACTGGCCCGGCGACACCGAGGTGCAGGGCCCCGACCTGATGGTCCGGATGGAGGCCCACGCGAAGGCCATGGGCTGCGAGGTCGTCGGCGACATCATCACCAGCATCGATTTCGACACCCGCCCCTTCGTCTGCCAGTCCGACAGCGGCACGGTCTATGTCGCCGACGCGATCATCCTGGCCACCGGCGCGCGGGCGAAATGGCTGGGCCTGCCCTCCGAAGAGAAATTCAAGGGTTTCGGCGTGTCCGCCTGCGCCACCTGCGACGGGTTCTTCTATCGCGGGCAGGAGATCGTCGTGATCGGCGGCGGCAATACGGCCGTCGAGGAGGCGCTGTTCCTGACCAATTTCGCGTCCAAGGTCACGCTGATCCATCGCAGGGATGAATTGCGTGCAGAAAGGATTCTGCAGGACCGGCTGCTCAAGAACCCCAAGATCGAGCCGCTGTGGTTCCACACGCTGGAAGAGGTCATCGGCACCGAGGATCCGCTGGGAGTGGAAGGCGTGCGGGTCCGGAACGTTCAGACCGGCGAGATCACGGAGATCCCCTGCAAGGGCGTGTTCATCGCCATCGGCCACGCACCCGCCAACGAACTGGTCCAAGACGTATTGGAAACTCACATGGGCGGCTATGTCGTGACCAAACCCGACAGCACGGAAACCTCCATTCCGGGTGTCTTCGCGGCGGGCGACCTGACCGACCACAAGTACCGGCAGGCCGTGACCAGCGCCGGCATGGGCTGCATGGCCGCGCTGGAGGCCGAACGGTTCCTCGCGGCACAGGAACAGGACGCCGAAGTCGAAGCTGCCGAATAGGAACGGCGTTGACCCTTGGGCGTGCGCGCCGCAGTCTGGACCGGTGACGGGAAGGACGCGGCATGAGCGCTCTCTGGCGGGGAAGCTGGGCGACACGGGCACGGATCGCGACGGG
>CBDUPF010000149.1:0-9632 GCA_965369035.1 uncultured Aliishimia sp. | reverse complement strand
CCCCCACCTACGAACTCTGGACGATCCGGCGCGAGGGATGGCTTCCGCCCTTCCCCGGGATGGACAGGCACGACCGCGACGCCGAAACATGACCTCACGGCTGGCAAGAAGATCCGTGCGACCGCCACGGGTCCCGGTGTTCGCCTGAATTCAAAGCCGGCTTCGCCGGGACGCGAACGTCTTGCCCTTACACCAATGGTCGTCGCCTTGCCGGCTGTGGGAGCTTTCGCCGAGCTGACCGGGTTTCACAGGCCGCCAGCGATGACCAGCCATGCTCGCGCCTTTCCGCGGCCCGGGGACGCCAGGCTAACCCGCCATGCACTGCAAGTTCGACAGCAGCCTGTCCCGCTTGTCGGGCCATTCGTCATCGTTGCAGGTTTCGATGGCCTGCAGGATCGCCCAGACGTCCTCCTTGCCAAGGACGGCCGCGGCACCGCACAACCGGTGCGCTTCCTTACGCTGATCGGGTGCCAGCGCCGCCGCCGCTTCGAGGTCATCCAGAAGCGCCGCAATGTCGGCCCGCACATCCTGCAGCGCCTTGTCATACCGTTCCTTTCCGAACCGTGCCTTGAAATCGGCCTCCGGTCCGGACGTTGGCGGCGCTGTATTCGGCCAGCCGCCATCGTCGAGCGCGAAGGCAATCAGGCGCTGAACCCGCGACGGGACCAAAGGTTTGACCAGCAACCCATGGAACGGCGCGCGCATGATCATGGTGTGATCTTCCTTGGACGCGTGTGCGGTGACCGCAAGCACCGGGACATCCCGCCACGCCACATCCAGGTCGCGGATACGGTGCAGCGTCTCGATACCGTCGATGCCCGGCATGCTGATATCCAGCAGAACGATATCGAAGGCGCTGTCCGTCAGTTGCCGCAGCGCGTCATAGCCGTCGGATGCCTGTTCGACCTCGATGCCCAGATCCTGCAGCATGTCGGTCAGGATCATCCGGTTGAGATCATTGTCGTCCACGACGAGCGCCCGGACACTATCGGGTATCTTGGGCATGGCTTCATCCTCCTCGATTTCGGGACCGGAGGCGGCAGCAGTCTTTGCCTCCGGCAAGGGTATACGCATTACGAACTGGCTTCCCTCGCCCAGGATACTGTCGGCCATGACCTCGCCACGCATCGCCTCGACCAGGCGTTTGGTGATGGCGAGCCCCAGGCCGGTGCCCGTGTTTTCCCGCGCGAAAGCGGTGTCCACGGTCACGAATTCATCGAATATCCGGGACAGGTTCTCTTCGGCGATTCCGGCGCCGGTATCACAGACGCGGAACTCCACCAGGCCGTCGGCGGCACTGCGTTCCACCTCGACCGACACGGTGCCATTGGCAGTGAACTTGATGGCATTTCCAAGCAGGTTGACCAGGCATTGCTTCACCTGCGTCTCATAGCCGGTGACCCATCGCAGCCCGTCTGTAAGGAAGTCGACGGTGAGCCTGTTGCCGCGCACCTCGGCATTTGCCATGAGACTGTCGGCGACCTTCTGGACGGCGTCGCGCAGGTCGAAGCGGGCTTCGTCGCGCAGGTCGGTCTCGGCGGTCACCCGCGACAGGGTCAGCACATCGTTCACATGGGTCAGCAGCAACTCTCCCGACACCGCGATGGAATTGAGATGGCGCTTCTGACGCTCGCTGAGGTTTTCGTCGTCGATCAGTTCCAGTGAACCCAGGATACCGTTCAGCGGTGTGCGCATCTCGTGGCTCATCACCGTCAGCAGATCGGATTTCGCCTTTTCGCTTTCCTCGGCCCTGTCGCGCGCCGCGTGCAAGGCTGCTTCGGCTTCCTTCTGGCTGGTGATGTCGCGCAGGAAGGAGACGAAGACCCGCTCGCCACCGGTTTCGGCGATGGAAACCGACAGCTCCACCGGAAACAGCTCGCCGCCCTTGCGCAGGCCCTGAAGACGGATACGTCCGGCGCCAATGACCTTTTTCTCGCCCGTTTCCAGGAACCGCTTCATCCCGGCCCGATGCGCACCGCGCATGTAATCCGGTATGATCAGGTTGGCCATGTCCGCGCCGATGGCCTCCTCGCGGGAATAGCCGAAGACGGTTTCGGCGGCGCCACCCATCTCGATGATGCGCCCCGAGACATCCACAACCAGAACCGCGTCCAGTGAGGAGCTGACGGCAGCTTCGAAGCGCGACCGTGCGATCTGCGCGGCGTGCGCGGCCGTGACGCCCTTGCGGTAGAGAAGCAGCAGCACCCCGACAGCCGCCACCAATGCGACGATCAGGACCATCAGCGCGGTCGCGAGTTTGCTCAGCGTCTCCGACAGCGTTTCGCGACGCTCCGCGTCTAGGCGAACGAATTTCTGCACCCCGAGCAGCGTCAGTTCCCGCAATTGCGGATGCAGGGCCGCCATGCCCACCCGGATGTCGGGCAACGCGGCACGCAGTTCGGCGTCCGGCCCATCGACCAAGGGGTCCGTTCTCGCGAGGAAGTCGTTCGTCGCCGCCAGTGCCGCTCGCGCGGAGGGGTCCTCTCGCAACGCCTTGAACAGCATGCCCTGCGTCAGGATCGACACGCGGCTGTGAAAGATGTCATAGCGCTGTCGGAACTCGGAAAAACCGATTTCGGGCCGCGCTTCGAATTCGAGAGCGGCATTCTGAGTGCGCAGCAACTCGACTTCGAGCTGGGAGATGTTCCAGCTGATGTCGTCGTTCTGAGCGGTGGCGAGCATGTCGGCGTCCGAAAGCACGTTGCGGCCCAGAATCGCGATGACCGCCAGACCCGCGATCAGCAGGCCGGCGAACACCGCGGGGAGCCACCTTCGGGCCATCGTTTCCGCCTCCAGCATCGTGCCTCTCCACGCCCTCAGTTGCCGTCCGCGACGACGATCCGGTCCAGCTGCCAGATGCTGCGCGCGTAGTATTCCTCGGATTTGTAGGTATCGTTGGCGTCGAACGGATAGACGACCCACAGCGGGCCCTTTTCGCGGACCGACATGGCCTGGCCATTATGCGCGTAGGCCACGATGGGCCCGCCCTCCACGGCATCGGAGGCAGGAATGGTGACGGCATAATCATTCAGCGCAACGGCTTCGAGGTCGCCATCGGATGCCCCGACGTGGTCGAGCAACGCGCGCAGGGACACGCCTTCGAAGGTTTGCGTCCCGTCCGTCCAGATCGTGACAGTATCGAAACGCGCAACGGGAAGGGCCTTCAGATCCGACATGCTCAACCGCCAGGTCTCGCCGTCGTCGGATGGCGCCACCGCGCCGGAAATGGTCAGCACGATATCTTCGGCCAGAACCGGAGCGGCGAGACAGGTGGCGGCGACGAAACAGATTGCCTTGACGGGTCGCAACATGCTGGGGTGAGCTCCTTTGGCGGGATATCGTTCTGCAACCACTCTGGCATATACACGCCCCACGTGTATTCACGCAGAAGGCCAGATTCCTATACTTTGGTATAGACGCGTTGCACAAATGCTCGTCGCCATGGGCCAGCTCACCCGGATCGGTGCGCCCGTGCGGACATGAAACCAAATCGACAAGTTCGCCACATACCCTGGTTCGCATCCACGACGATCGGCGGATTGGCCGGGTTTTGAGCCCGAAAACGGCATTGGCAACACGGCGCAACGTTCGCCAATGACGGAACTGGTTTAGCCGCCAACGGTTCGCTACAACTAGAGCGAGTGCGGACTACGGAGGCCTCCAAATCCCATGCGCATACTGCTTGCTGACGACCACACGATGGTGCGGGACGCCTTTTCCGCCTATCTGGAAGCCGAAGGCCGTGCCGCCGTCACCACCGTGCCGGATTACCCCGAGGCGATGAAGGTGCTTGCCGCCAAGGGGCCGTTCGACCTTGTGCTGCTCGATTTCACCATGCCGGGGATGAACGGGCTCGACGGGCTCTCCGATGCGATCAAGCGCCATCCCGGGCAGGCTTTCGCCATTCTCAGCGGGACTGCCCCCAACCGCATCGCCCAGGAAGCGTTGTCGCTGGGCGCCATGGGCTTCATTCCCAAGTCGATGGGTGCGAAATCGCTGGTGAATGCCGTGCGCTTCATGGTCGCCGGGGAAACCTTCGTACCCGCCAGCGTGCTGGACGATACCGGCGAGGACGAAGAAAGCGAGTTCACCCGGCAACTGAGCCAGCGCGAACGCGAAGTGCTGAGCGGGTTGTGCCAGGGACAGTCCAACAAGGAGATCGCACGCGAGCTGGACTTGCAGGAAGTCACGATCAAGCTGCACGTCCGGACGTTGTGTCGGAAGCTCAACGCCAAGAACCGTCTTCACGCCGCCATGATTGCCAGGGATGCGGGCTTCGAATAGGCCGGCGCAGCCTCGCCCCCTCGCACCTCGATCACGTGCAGCGGCAGCTGGCCCGGGTTTTCCAGCCGATGCGCCGCACCCACCGGGACGTATTGATGTGATCGCTCGGACAAAAAATCGACCAAGGCGTTCGGATTGGAGCCGTGCAGCAGCGCCACCGCGAGGATCGACACCGCAATGTTTCGGCGCACCGGTTCGACGATCACGGTTTCGGAAAGCGGCCCGCGTGGATGGCAGAGGGCCGATTGCACTGTCGAAAGTATATCCGTGCTGCCGGAACGGCGTGCCGAACGGGATGAAAGGCCCATGTTCGGTGCAAGAACGCGCGAAGCGCATCCCTAGGCCGGACTCCCGAACCGAAGCAAATCTGCGCTCGGCGCGCACTGGGTCGCCGGTCCGCGGCAAGAGGTTCCGGCCGTCCCGGAAACAGCGTCCGCCCCCTTCCCGGCGCCGCATTTGATCGCCGGGGACGTGGCAGCGACCGGCCTGGACAGAACATGCCTTTCGCGGGCGCGGGATGCCATGATGCGCTTTACCCCCAGGCGTTGGACGGGCAGAAGATAGGCCACGACTGCTCAGCGGAGGCGCGATGACGGATCGGCTGCACATTGACCCCGAGGCCGCTTCGCGCAAGCCCTCCCCGACGCTGGCCGAAGCGACGCGGGTCTGGGCCCGGATCGGCATCCTGTCCTTCGGCGGTCCGGCCGCACAGATCGCGCTCATGCACCGCGAGATGGTCGAAGAGCGTGAATGGCTCGACGAAGAGACCTTTCTCAACGCGCTGTCCTTCTGCATGCTGCTGCCGGGGCCGGAAGCGATGCAGCTGGCCACCTATGCAGGATGGCGCCTGCACGGCACGCCCGGCGGATTGATTGCGGGGCTGCTGTTCGTCCTTCCCGGCGCGCTTGTCATTCTGGCGCTGGCGATCTGCTACCTGCTCTTCGGCGATCTGCCGCTGGTGCAAGCCCTGTTCCTCGGCGTGAAGGCCGCGGTTCTCGTCATCGTGCTCGAGGCGCTGATGCGTGTGGCCGGGCGGGCGCTGACCACAGCCGAGAACTGGGGCATCGCGGCGGCAAGTTTCGCCGCGCTCTTCCTGCTCGATGCGCCCTATCCCCTCGTGGTGCTGCTGGCGGGCATCTGGGGAATGGTCCGGGCACGGCAGACCCCGCCCACCGTCGCAGCGCCGAACATTCATCACGGCCCCGGCCTCGCCGCCACGGCGCGGACGGTGGCGCTCTGGTGCGCGATCTGGTGGCTTCCGATCATCGCGATGGAGGTCGCCCTGCCGGGCCACATCCTGGGCGACATCGGACGCTTTTTCTCCGTTCTCGCCACCGTGACGTTCGGCGGTGCCTATGCAGTGCTGGCCTACATGGCCCAGGAAGCGGTGGGCAGCTACGGCTGGCTCTCGGCGAGCGAGATGGCGGATGCGCTGGGGCTGGCGGAAACCACACCGGGGCCGCTCATCCTGGTCACGGAATTCGTGGCGTTCCTCGCCGCCGCGCGCAGCACGGGCACAGCCGACGTCGCTCTTGGCGCGGCCGGCGCGGGGGTCGCGCTCTGGGTCACCTTCGTGCCGTGCTTTCTCTGGATCTTCGCCGGGGCCCCCTACATCGACCGGCTGCGGAGCATGCCCCGACTGCAGGCGGCATTGAAGGCGATCACGGCCGCTGTTGTCGGTGTCATCCTGAACCTGTCGATCTGGTTTGCGTTGCAGGTGACTTTCGGGGACCTCGCGCGCGCCTCGTTCGGCCCGTTCCGTCCGTGGATACCGGAGCTGGCCACCTTCGACTGGCGCGTCCCGGCGCTGACCGTCTTCGCGGGGCTGTTTCTGCTGTGGCGGCACTGGTCGGTGGCCGCGACCCTGGCGGTCACCGCCGCTGCCGGTCTGGCGCTGAGCATGGTCGGCTGACCCGCAGGGTCACAGCGGGATGACGTCGACGCTGTGATGGCTGTTCTGCTTGCCAGAGGTGCGCAGCACGCCCTTGATCGGGGAGACATCGGCATAGTCGCGCCCGTATCCCACCACGATATGATCCTGCGCCACGGTGCAGGCATTGGTCGGATCGTATTCGATCCAACCAGCCTCCGTCCCGCACCAGACCCGGACCCAGGCATGCATCGCGTCGGCACCCTCCATCCGCGGCTGACCCGGCGGCGGAACGGTGCGCAGGAACCCCGACACATAGCCCGCGGGCATGCCGAGCGAGCGCAGCGCGGCGATCATCACATGCGAGAAATCCTGGCACACGCCGTGACGGTTGGCGAAGGCGTCGGAGGGCGTCGTGTGGACGTCGGTCGCATCCGCGTCGAAGCGCATCTCCGAGTTGAGCGCCTGGCCCACCGCCTCCACGATCTGGATGGCCGTCATGCCGGGCACCGCAAGCTCGCGCGCGAATGCGCTGATCGCCGGATCGGGCGCCACCCGCACGGAGGGGCCCAGAAAATGGTGCGGCGAGGCGGCATCCAGCAGGGTATGACCCGCGATTTCCGCGGCCAGCTCCGCCAGATCCGGCGAAAGGTCCAGCCCCGTATCCGCCTCCAGCCGCTCCGCATTGGCTTGCAGGGTCAGTTCGATCCGGTCGACCGGTGCATGAAACGACACGGCCGTCATCGCGTTGCCGAAGAAATCGCGCGCCTCGCGCCGTTCGCTGGGCAGCGGGTCGACGGTCAGCAGGCGCGACCGCACGATCTGGCTGCCGGGCACGTCGGACGGCAGCAACCGCACGAGGATGCGCGCATTGTCCGACGGGGCGCCGTATTCGTTGCTGATCGTGAGCAGGATATCGTAGTTCACGTCGCGCCTCCTCAGCTCAGGTAGGCCGCGGCCAGCTGGCCGGACACTTCGGACAGCGTCGCCCGGATACCGGCAAGACGTTCGGTGGTGATGTCTGCCGGATCGGCCACCTGAAGTTCGGTCTCGAACGGCAGCAGGACGCGCAGAACGGCGGATACGCGGCCCTGTACCTTGGCGAAGGGCAGCGATTCCGCGATCTCGCGCATCGCGGTGACCTGGAACAGGATGGCGCGCGGGTTGCTGGCATCGAGCGCGATCAGGTCCGTGACGGTTTCGCGTGTGGGGTCGATACGGTAGCGGCGTTCATGGGTGATGCGGCTGTCGGCGTATTCGAGCGCGAGATCGGGAATTCCCGCCGCGATATCCTCGTCGGTAAAGGCGCCCAGCACCGCCGCGGAGCCGTCCGCCCGCTCGATCGCGCGGCCGAAGGTGAGAAAGCGCCAACCGGAGGACCGGTGCATGTTCTCGTGCACCAGCCCGTTGAACCCGGTGATCTTGCGCAGGAGCACGGTCAGCGAGCGGGCAGTGTCGTCGCCCGGCCGAAGCTCCGGGGAAAGCGCCTGGAGGCTGGATGTCAGATCGGCGAGCGCGGCCCAGCCGTCGACCGAGAAACGATCCCGCACCTTGCCGGCACAAACCTGCGCAGCGGTGAGAGAGGGCTCCAGCGCGGTCCGGGTGGGGACGCTCACATCGACCGCCAACCCTCCGATCAAGCTTGCGATCCGCTTGAGCCGCGGCTCCATCGCGTCGCCGGTCTCGGCCAGGCGCAGGTGATAGGCGCGCAGGAGCCGGATCGCGCCCTCGGTCCTCTCGATGTAGCGCCCGAGCCAGAACAGGTTGTCTGCGGCCCGGCTCGGCAGGGTGCCGGTATCCTCGCGCCGGAAATTGCCCGGCTCGAACATCGTCTCTTCCGGCACGGGGGCATCGCGCATGATCCAGACATCGGCGACGGACCCGCCCTGCTGCATCGACAGCGCCGTGGCGTCCCCCGACAGCCCGATCCGGGCATAGCCGCCGGGGAGGAAGATCCAGCCCCGCGGGGTGCGGGCGGCAAAGACGCGCACGCTCATCGGACGGGGCATCAAGCGCCCCTCCACCCATGTCGGCGTCGTCGAGAGGGTCACCGCCTCCTGTCCGACGAGGTTGGCGGCGTTGGCGTCGATCCAGTCCTCCAGCCGCTGCTCCTGCGGGGAGCGGAGGGTCCCGGCCAGGGCCGAGCTACGCCCGATATCGAAGGGGAGCGCCCGGCTCAGCGCCTCTCCGATGAACATCGACTGCGCGTGTTTCTTGACAAGGTCGCGTTCGGCCCGCTGTCCGCACCACCATGTCGCGAGGTTCGGCATCTTGAGCGGTTCGTTCAGCAACACCTTGGCGATCTTCGGCAGGAAGGCCAGCAGCGCCCGCGTCTCCAGAATGCCGGATCCCAGCGCGTTCACCACGTTCACGTTCGAATTCCGGATCGCGTCGACCAGCCCAGGCGTTCCGATCTTGGATGTCTCGTCAAGCTCCAGCGGATCGGCATAGGCCGCGTCCAGCCGTCGCCACAGCACACCGACCGGCTGCGGACCGGAGACAGTGCGCACGTTTACCGCACCGTCGCGAATGACCAGGTCTTCGCCCTCCAGAAGCACGAGCCCGAGGTAGCGCGCGATGTAGGTATGTTCGAAATAGGTGTCGTTGCCCGGCCCCGGAGACAGGATCGCGGTCCTGCGCCCGGCAGCGCCCGGCAGCATCGACATCGCCTCGCGAAACCCGCGGAAAAAGCCGGCGTGCCGGCGCACGTTCGCGCGCGGGAACGGCTCGGGGTAGATCCGCGCCGTCGCCATTCGGTTCTCCAGCGCAAAGCCCGCACCGGACGGCGCCTGCGTCCGGTCACCCAGAACGAGCCACGAGCCGTCGGGGCTGCGCCCGATTTCGAAGGCCAGGAAATGCAGGAAATGGCCCGACGCCGGTGCGATGCCGACAAGCGGGCGGTGCCATTCGGAATTGCGTGCAACCAGTTCCGGCGGCAGGTGCCCGTCGCGCACCAGGGTCGCCGGGCCATAAAGATCGGCGACCACCCGCTCCAGCAGTTCCGCTCGCTGCGCGAGACCCTCGCAGATCTCGGTCCATTCGGACTCGTCAAGGATCACGGGAACGTGGCTCAGCGGCCAGTCGCGCTCCTGCTGCGGATCGGCGCTGTACTGGCGATAGAAGACCCCCGCATCCCGCAGGTACTGGTCGCCGCGCGCGAAATGCGCCTCGATCTCTTCGGTCGACAATCGTGACAGCTGCTCGATGAACCGGGTCCAGACCGGGCGCATCATGCCCGACGAGTCGAAAAGCTCGTCGGCCACGTCGGGCTGCAGCGCGTAGTCCTGCAGCAACGGCCCGTCGGACGCCCTGGCCTGGTGCCGCCCGCTCATGACAAGCCTGGCGGTCGGCGCAGATCCAGCGTCGTCGGGAACTCGGGATGCGGCGTTTCCGACCCGGGCACATAGCTGCCCGTGGTATGGCCATGCGCCTCGAACCGGGCGAGCCGTCGCGCCTCTGCCTCGTTGCCGTTCACGGG
>CBDUPF010000148.1:0-9685 GCA_965369035.1 uncultured Aliishimia sp. | reverse complement strand
CTGGGCCGTGCCGGGCTGGGGGAAGATTTCGACGCCTATCCCGAGGCAGCATGGGTGCTGCACCCGGAAGTTCAGGGCCAGGGTCTGGCCGCCGACGCCGCGCAGGCCGCGCATGACTGGTTCGACCGCGTCGTGACCGGCCCGCTGGTCTGCAAGATCGCACCGGAAGACGAGCATTCGCGGTCGATCGCAGAGAGGCTCGGATACGCGCTGCTGCGCAGCGAGGATTTTCGGGACGAGACGGTCCATTTGATGTTTCGAAAGACACCGCCCGGTGGTCCGCGCAATCTTTTGGAAGGCGCTACAACCTGTGGTACTGTCGGATCTGTCCGGTAGAAGGACGGGTGATTTCCACGAAGGAGGACGATGGCCATGATGATCTATCCGACTATGGAACTTCTGGGCGGTCGCTGCGTGTCCCTGACACGTGGCCGTATCGAGGAGGCGTCGATCTGGCATGTCGACCCGGTGGAAACGGCGCGGTCCTGGGCGGCGGACGGCGCCGAATGGATGCACCTGACCGATCTTGACGGAGTCGATGGCGGCAACCGGAACGCCGACCTCGTGGTCGAGATCATTCGCTCCGTCGGGATCCCGGTTCAGCTGGCCGGCGGTTTCCGCACGGCGGACAGTGTGTCGCGCTGGATCGACAAGGGCGTGGGACGCATCGTGATTTCCACCCTCGCGACACAGGACCCGGTGACGGTAAAGGCGCTCGCCAAGACCTATCCGGATCAGATCGTCCTCTCCGTCGATGTCTGGAAGGGACACGTGATGATCGACGGCTGGCGCACGCAAAGCGCGTATGCGCCCGAGGATTTCATCAAGGCCTACAACGACGCGCCGCTTGCCGGGATCGTCGTGACGGATATCGAAAGCGACATCGGCGATTACGACGCGCAACTGGGCGTGGTGTCGGGCCTTGCCGAGATCGCCCGCTCTCCCGTGATCGCCAACGGTGTCATCCGGACAGTCGATGACGTGGCGCGGCTGAACTACGTTCCGAACATTTCGGGCGCGATGCTTGGTCGGGCGCTGTTCCAGAAGACGGTGAGCCTCAAGGACGCGCTGGAGATCTCGAAACCCCAGACGGAGCCCGTTGCGGAGTTCATCTGAGCCGCCGGATGTACGCGATCACTCGAAATTCTGACGCGACGTCAAGATCACGATCGCGGTGGCTGTTAACGACTTATTAACGCCACCGAGTCACTAAACGCAACTGGAAGTGAAAAATTGCCCGATGGACAAGCGTCGGAACCGATCAAGCGGGAGCGACAGTATGTCGGCGACGAAACTGCAAGCCGTTCGCAACGATGAGACAGAAGACGATCTGAGCTTCATCGAACCCTTTGCAACGGCTTCCGATCCTGATGGCTTCGTCTATCTCGTATCGCATGACCTGCGCAGTTCCGCACGCGCCCTGACGGAAATTCCGCTCTGGCTGCGCGAGGATCTCGAGAAAGAAGGCGTGCAGGTGTCCGAAGACGTCGCGGAGAGCTTTGACCTGCTCGAACGCCACGCCCGCCGTCTTGACCGGATGCTGCTCGATCTCCTCGTCTACTCCCGTATCGGCCGTCTTCAGAACGTGATGGAATTTCCGATGCGCGGTCTGATCGACGACGTTGTCGAGGAATGCCCCCTGCCTGAGCATGTGAGCGTGCGGATCGACGGCGATTTGCCCACTCTCTCCATCGGGTCGCGGGACGCATTCGTGCTTGTGAAGTGCGTCATCGACAACGTGGCAAAGCACGGCGACCAAAACGGCACGACCCTCACCATTTCGGGCGAACGCGACTGGGACAGCGTGACGCTGACCTTCGTCGACGATGGCCCGGGCGTGGCAGACGCCGACATTCAGCGGATCTTCCGTCCGATGTCGATGCTCCGGCGGCGCGACGAGGTCGAAGGCAGCGGCATGGGGCTGGCAATCATCCAGCGGATCGCCGAACACTACAAGGGCGAGGTCTGGGCAGGGTCCGGCCCGGATGGACGCGGGTTCTGCCTGCGTGTCCGTCTGACGGACGCCGAGCTGCCGGACAATCCGCCCGCAGCCGACTGAGCCGTCATCTCTTCCTGGATTCCTTCTGGAAATGCGCCGCGCTGCCCCTGATGGCAGCGGTCAGGCGCGCTGACCTTCCAGTTGCAGTCTCGCCTGGTCCAGGTGCTCCTGAGTCAGCGGCTTCTCGAACAAGGCGCCTACCTCCTCGAACACCTCCACCCGCACGCGGTCACGCTCGCTCAACTCGGTCGTCAGCATGACAAGGACCCGAGTCCCCATGGAGCGCAAACGGACCGAGGCAGCATCCAGGAATTCGATTCCGTTCATCCGTGGCATGTTCATGTCCAGCAGGATCAGGTCGACTTGCCGGTCGGGGTGTTCTTGCAGCCAGTCCAGCGCATCTGTGGCCAGATCAAACGTCACGATCTCGGCAGCCATGCCGGATTTCTTGAGAACGCGATGATACTGGTACTGGTCGATGTTTTCATCGTCGATGATCAGGACGGTGCCCAGAGGGTGATCTGACATGAGCGCCTCTTTGGTTGCCGGTTCGGACCGGTCTGTGTTGGTACGGACTTGCGGATCGGCCGACCCCGCCATGCCGCCAAATGAACCGGGCGGAAGGCAGGATACGACGTATCAACTCCAGTCGGCACGGGTCTGCCCGCGAAAGGTTACCGAACTGTTACCGGTCGCCAGAAAAGTTTTTGAACCCGCGCATTTCGGCATTGACGCGCTTGTTCGTCTGCCGTATCCCGCCCGACACGCGCGGTTGTAGCTCAGTTGGTTAGAGTACCGGCCTGTCACGCCGGGGGTCGCGGGTTCGAGCCCCGTCAACCGCGCCACTTCCACCAAATCCCTTGTCGCGTGTCGGAACAGCCGCTTCAGTATTCGTACCCGAGCGCCTGTTCCCGGGATGCGTCGACATATTCGCGCAGATGGTCGAGATCCTCGTCAGACATCTGCTCCGGTGTCGGGGGGCGGGCGTCGACCGCGGGTCTGAACCGGGTTCCCAGACGCTTCACCACCGGGCGCAGGTCACCGGTGCGCGCGGGCTGTCCCAGAACCTCCAGTATCCGGTCGAGCGTGGTCTCGGGGTCGCCGGTCAGGGTTTCCATCCGCAGCAGAACAAAGCTGCAGTCACGCGCCAGGTAGCTCAGCAGCCCCTCCAGCTTGGCGCGGCGCAGGTCGAAAAGATTGGCAAAGCGCCGGCCGGTCAACGGATGACGGTCGTGCTGCAACGGCTGGCCCGCGAGCCCCGCGTCCTTCGCCCCCGCGAAATATTGTGTCCTGTCGACGCGGGTATCCCATTCGGCCCGGATGAAATCCGCGAACTCAAGTTGCTGCATCTCCGCGGTGCAATGCCAAGGCCGGACGTGCATGGACCGAGCCCAGTCGTCGGCGCGCCGCACGATGCCGATGACAGCGAGGTCGGGGGGAATGGCGGAGGCTTGCGAAAACCCGTGCTTCCACCCGAGCTCCTCCGAAGGGCTTAGGCCCGAATTCCGTCCCAGCAACCGCTTGGCGAAATTCGTGCCCGACGACCGTTCGCCAAGCACCTGGTATCGGGTGATGTGCGCGTCAGGCTGCACCCGGTCCAGAAATCCGGTATTGGCGAAAGTCGGGTCGATCATCGCGCTGCGGTCCGCCTGGGGTCTCGTGACCGGAAGTTTCGGTACACTTTGCGATTCTATTATACCGTGCAAGGCTCTATTGTCGCGAGCCAAAGCGGGAAGACCCCGCGGAAAGGGTCAGGCGGATGCAGACGGTCGCGGCGGTCACGATGGTGCGGGACGATGCCTTTTTCCTCAAGGCGTGGCTGCGCCATTACGGCGAAATGTTCGGGCGGGAGAACTGCTATGTCGTCAATCACGGGCGGGGGCAGGAGGTCAGCGATCTGGCGCAGGGCTGCAACGTCATCGGCATCCCCGGCGATCCCCACAGGAAGTTCGATATCAAGCGGTGGTCGCTGCTCAACAACCTCGTTGGCGGGCTGCGCCGATACTACCGACACGTGATCGTGGGCGACGTGGACGAGTTGGTCGTCGTCGACCCGGATGCCGGTGTGAACCTGCGCCAATGGCTGGAGACCGCGGCCGAGGGGCGCATCTATACCCCGGTCGGGCTGGAGGTCATCCACCGCATCGACATCGAACAGGAACCGGTCACCGACCGCATCCTCGGGCCGCGCCGCCATGTTCGCCTTGCGCCGCACTATTCCAAGCCCTGCGTCGTCTCGGCCCCGGCCAAGCTGTCCCGCGGGGGTCATTTCGCACAATACGACAAGCTGCATGCGCCGGACGCGCTCTACCTCATGCACCTCAAGTGGTGCGATTTCGACGCTTACGTGCAGGCGATGGACCGACGCAACGCGGTGACCGAGCAGGTGGGTGCCGCGGTGTCTCAGGCGGCCATCGGACGGCACTGGTTCGCCGAGGCGCGCGGCGAGGACCGCACCCAGTTCGAGGCCTTTGCCGAGCTTGAGATGGAGGAGGGGTTCGACCTGGGGTGGGTGCGGCGCAAGATGCACCGCAGCTTCGGCCCGCGCGGCGATACCGGGTTCTTTGCGTTCCGCCGTCCGGAGTACCGCAAGCAGTACCGGCTGCCCGAACGGTTTACGGGACTGTTCTAGGCGCGCGGCGGCCTCGAACATGTCCAGCGCGGCTCAGTCTTTTCGCGCCTCGAAATCCGCCAGCGTCTTGCCGGGCTCGTCGCCAAAGAGTTCGGGCAGGGCGGTTGCCTCCTCGATCAGGTCGACGCGAAACACGCGGAAATCGTCGCGCAATTCGCACCACGCGGTCAGCGTCCAGACACGGCCCCAATACTCCACGTGGAGCGGACGCACCGTTCGACTGCTGGTCGTGCCGTCGGGACCGACATAGCGCAGCCGGAGCTTCTGGCGCGCCTTGATCGCGCTGCGGAGGGTCGGCATGCGGGCGAACCCGCGCGCGGCATCGGCAAAGGGATAGACCGCGAACTTCCACTTGTCGGACTCGGAAATCGCCTGCTCGGGCAGGAGGGCGTCCACCTTGTCGCCGAGAGAGGCCGCCGCGCGCGCAAGGTCGGGGTCGGCCGCCTCCGCCACGATGGCGATCCCGAGGTTCAGCGCTTCCAGCTCCGCCGGGGTCAGCGACAGCGGGGGCAGGGTGATCGCGCCGGTCGCCTTGTAGCCCACGCCGCGTTCGCCCTCCACCGGAACGCCGGAAGCCTGCAACGTCTCCATGTCCCGGTAGATCGTCCGTACCGACACGCCCAGATGCTGCGCCATCGCCTGCGCGGTGTGCAGCCGCCCGTCGCGCAGGATCTGGAGGAGATCGAAAAGACGGTCGCTGCGGCGCATCGGTCAGGACCGGATCAGACGTAGAGCCCACGTTGCCGCGACGGGGTGGTCACACAACGCTGTCGTTTCTTTTTCTGGTTGAGGGTGAGTACATGGTGACAGCATTCAACTGACATAAACCTGTCAGTTGGCTTCGGCAAGCATGCTGCTTGCACCATTCCGCGGTCGGTGAAGGGACCCAAGCAGTGCAGCGCCCCTTCCGCAAATGCGCGCGGACGCGTAGACCGGTGCCGATTTCGGCCGGAGACGGCCTGGCGCGAATTTGGGAGAACAGACATGCTGAACAATATCGGCCTTCCGGGTCTTCTGCTGATCGCCGTTGTGGTGCTCGTTCTTTTCGGGCGGGGCAAGATCGCCTCGCTGATGGGCGAGGTCGGCAAGGGCATCACCTCGTTCAAGCGGGGAATCAACGAAGGGGCCAAGGAACTGGAAGACGAAAAGGCCGAAACGGCCCGCGACGTCACCCCCTCGGAAGAGAAAGACAAGGCCTGATCCGGAATGCTTGACCTTGGCTGGAGTGAACTTCTGGTCATCGGCATCGTCGCGCTCATCGTGGTGGGCCCGAAGGACCTGCCGGTGTTGTTCCGCAACGTCGGCCGTTTTGTCGGCCGGATGAAGGGCATGGCGCGCGAGTTCACCACCGCGATGAACCAGGCCGCGGACGACGCGGGGGTCAAGGACATCCAGAAAACCCTGAAGACCGCGAGCAATCCGATGAAGTCGGCGATGGACGACATCAAGGATGCGACCTCGTCACTCGGCAAGTTCGATATCGACCCCGATAGCGAGACGGGCAAGCTGTCCGCCGAACGGGCCGAGCAGGCCAAGAAGATCAAGGCATCGACGGCGCGCGCCGCGGCCGAGCGCAAGGCCAGGGAAGCCGCCGACGCGCTGAAGAAGGCCGAGGAGGCGGAGGCCGAACTGGCGCAAGCCGCGCCCGTGGAGGCGCCCGGGAAGGACACATGAGCCAGAGCGACGACATCGACGACAGCAGCGCGCCGCTGATCGAGCATCTGGCCGAGCTGCGCACGCGGCTCATCCGCTCCGTGATTGCCTTCATCATCGGCATCGTCATCGCATTCGCCGTGGCCGAACCGATCCTGCAGTTCCTGCTGGGCCCGATCGAAGAGACGTTGCGCGACCTGGGCGACCCGTCGCCCACCATGCAGTACACCTCGCCGCAGGAGTATCTCTTTACGCTCTTCCGCATCTCAATGGTGTTCGGATTTGCGTTGGCCTTCCCGGTGATCGGGCATCAGATGTGGCGGTTCGTGGCGCCGGGGCTCTACCGGTCCGAGAAATCGGCCTTCCTGCCGTTTCTGGTGGCCTCGCCGGTCATGTTCCTGCTTGGCGCGTCCTTTGCGCATTTCGTCGTCACGCCGCTGGCTATGGCGTTCTTTCTGGGTTTCGTCGACGTGTCGTCGATCTTTGCCAACCTGCTCGCCGCGGCGGGGCCTGAAACCGTGACGGAGGCGGTCGCGGTGCCGACCTCGGACGAGGGCATCCGGATCACCTTCTTCGGCAAGGTGAACGAAAGCCTCGACATCACGCTGAAATTCATCATGGCCTTCGGGCTCTGTTTCCAGCTTCCGGTATTGCTGACGCTGATGGGCAAGGCCGGTCTGGTCAGCTCCGAAGGGCTCGCCGGGACGCGCAAATATGCGATGGTCGGCATCCTGGTGCTGGCCGCGCTGGTGACGCCGCCGGACGTGATCACGCAGTTGATCCTTTTCGTCGTGGTCTACGGTCTCTACGAGGTGTCGATTCAACTGGTCAAGCGCGTGGAAAAGAAGCGGGAAGCGAAACTCCGCGCCGAGGGGCTCTGGGAGGACGACTTCGAGGAAGAGGACTCCCGGTGAGCGATGATGCACTGAGCCGAATCGCCGCGGCGCTGGAACGGATGGCGCCCGCGCCGATGGACGTCCCGGACTGGGACGCGGCCTCCGGCTTCGTCTGGCACGTGGACCCGGACCGGTTGGTTCCGGTCAGCTCGGTCAACCGCGTGGCGCTGGACCTTCTGCTGGGTGTCGACCGGGCGCGGGACACGCTGCTGGCCAATACGCGCCAGTTCGCGGAAGGGTTGCCCGCGAACAACGCCCTATTGTGGGGCGCGCGCGGCATGGGGAAATCGAGCCTTGTGAAGGCCGTGCACGCCGAGATCCACAAGCGCACCGAAACGTTGAAGATCGTGGAGTTGCAGCGGGAGGATCTGCCGTCCGTCGGCCGGCTGCTCAACCTGCTGCGAAACGCGCCCGCGCGGTTCCTGCTGTTCTGCGACGATCTCAGCTTTTCCCACGACGACCAGCATTACAAATCGCTGAAGGCTGTGCTCGACGGCGGGATCGAGGGACGGCCGGAGAACGTGATCCTTTACGCCACCTCGAACCGGCGCCACCTGATGCCGCGCGACATGATCGAGAACGAGCGCGGATCGGCCATCAACCCGTCCGAGGCGGTGGAAGAGAAGGTATCGCTCAGCGACCGCTTCGGCTTGTGGCTGGGATTCCACGCCTGCGACCAGGATCAGTACCTGGCGATGATCCGCGGATATTGCGCGGCCTATGGCGTCCCGGTCAGCGAGGAGGAACTGCGCGCCGGGGCGATCGAATGGCAGGCCACGCGCGGTGCCCGATCGGGCCGCGTGGCCTGGCAGTTCTTCACCGACCTCGCTGGGCGCAAGGGCGTGTCGATCTGACCGCCGGCCTCAGTTCAGGTAGCTGTTCGGATCGACGCTGTCGAAGCCTTCGCGCACCTCGAAATGCACGTAGTTCTGGTCGCCGGAGCGCAGCTTCGCGATACCCTGACCACGGCGCACCGCGTCGCCCTTGGCCACCGCGACATCGGTGACATTCGCATAGACCGTCAGCAGGTTGTCCTTGTGGCGGATCACGATGATCGGCACCCCTTCGGAGCTTTCGGTGATCGCGGCAACGGTGCCGGCGTCGGCGGCCTTGACCGATGTACCGGCTGCGGCCTGGATGTTGATGCCCTCGTTGCGCCCCTTCACGTATTCGCGGATCACCGTGCCCTGCACCGGATAGGCAAAGCGGCCGTTCGAGGCCGGCTTGGTCTGCTGGCCGAGATCGGTTTCCGCCTTGGGCGCAGACTGCTTGGCTGCCGGGGGGGTCGTATCGGCCGGCAGCGGCTTCTCGGCCGACGGCGGGGTGGGCGTGGGTGACCCCTGGCCGGGAGCGGTGTTGGCAGCGGTCCGCGATGGCGGGCTGGCCATGGCAACCGGGATCAGGAGGTACTGCCCCTCGCGGATGGTGAATTGGGAGTTGAGGCCATTCCACTCCGCCAGCGCCCTGACAGGGACGTTGTAGAGCCGCGCGATGGAATAGGCCGTCTCGCCACGAACCACCTTGTGACGGATCGGCTCTTCGCCGGTCGGTGTGGCAGGGGCGGGCCGGGCAGCCGCGGCCGAACTGGCGGCCGGCTGGCGCGCCGGAGCCTGATCGATGGCGCGACCGGCCAGCGTGGTGACGTCCACCGGGGCGGACTGGATCGGGCCGGTCGTGATCGCGCCGGTGGCGGGCGAAGGTTCGGCGACCCGTCTTGGCAGCGCGATGATCTCGCCCGCTCGGAGCGGCGCGTCCTCCCGGATACCGTTGAAACTCCCCAGCGTGTTCGCATCGACACCGATCCGGGTCGCCACGTCGTTGAGCGTGTCGCCCCGTCGTGCCACCGCGACCTGGTAGCTGGAATAGGAGATGATGCCGCGCGAGTCCGGCTGTGGACGGCCCGCGGTCGCCTGCACCGCTGCGTCGGCAGTGGAAAAGCCGCCGGTCCCGCCCCTAAGGTCGAAATCCACCGGCTCGCACGCCGCAAGTGCCAGAATCGTGACGAAGGCAAGGCCCGCGGGCCTGCAGGGTGTGGTGGGATGGTTCATCTGCTTTTCCTCATGCCTGGCCCCTGTTGGTCGGGACTCAGGGAAAATTGTCATCCGTCCTCGATTGGCGCCCGCATGCCGTTTCGGCGCGGCACGCACCTAGTCCTTGCCAAGGCCTTCCAGTAGCGGCACGAAACGCACGGGAAGCAGCTCGTCGTAGACCAGACCGTCCTCGCCCTTGCGCACCCGGATCAGGCTCTGCACCGCATCCGACTGGCCCACCGGCACCACCATGATACCGCCAATCTTGAGCTGGGCCAAGAGCGGCCCGGGCGGGTCTTCGGCCGCCGCCGTCACGATGATGCGGTCGAAGGGCGCCTGGTCCGGCAAACCGTAGGATCCGTCAGCCGTAATGGCGGTAATGTTGGCAAGGTTCAACTCCTCGAACAGCGCGCGGGCCTCGCGCACCAGGCGCTGATGCCGGCGATGATGATCGTGCGGCGGCTCTTGCGATCGG
>CBDUPF010000147.1:0-9864 GCA_965369035.1 uncultured Aliishimia sp. | reverse complement strand
CGCGCCAGACAGTGCGCCGGCACATCTCGCAACTGGAAGAGATCAAGGGCGGCGCGCTCTTCGAGGTCAAGGAGCGGCAATACGAATTGACCAAGCTTGGCCGCCGGGTGCTTCCGGAGGCGCAGGACCTGCTGGCGCGCGCCGAGGGTTGGGTCAACGGCAACTCCAGCCTGGTCGATGGTCTGCAATATCTCAGTCATGTCGGGGACGACGGCTGGAGCATGTTCCAGCAGCAGCACCCGATCGGCCGTGTCTTCACCTCATCCGGAAAGCTGATTCAGGACGCGCTGAAGGCGTGGGTCTGCAGCGGCGGCGAGCTGGAACATCCCGCCATGGAGGAGATCCGCCCCTACCTCATGGTGTTCCGGAGGACCGAGGAAACCTGGCTTTGCGTCGAATTGGGAGACGCGAGTTCCTATGTCTCCTGGTTCGGTTGGGCCGCCGCCCGCAGCAGCATCGGGCGGGACCTGGGACACATGCCCGGAGGGGAAAGTTTCGGGCGTCTCGTTAACCTGGCCTATATCGAAGTGGAGACGAATCAGGGCGCGCGGCTGGATCACACATTCACGCAAGTGCCGCGCGAACCGGGCACGCCTGCAGTGCCGATTTGTTACGAACGTCTGCTCCTCGCTTCGCGTTTTCCGGACGGAAGCTTCGCCATGCTTTCGACCGTTCGACGCACATATGATGTGGAGATAAGGGGGGTGAGCGACGAGATGCTGCGTCAGATGCCGGAGGATTTACTAATGCCTTAGCGGATTTTTGATTAGCCGCGCGATTCTTGCGGCGGTCTCCAAATAATCGGTTAAACTCAGCCTTGAATGCAGAACGCAGGAGGGGCTAATGACGATTCAAGGACTGAAACCTGTAGACAGGTTCGAGGCGACCAGTAGAGATATACTACACCGATTTGGTGTCGACTTGTCGACCGGTCATGATTTTGAAGAGTACCGGACAATTCTGGCAGAGGGCCGACCGGATCACATCCTGGGCGCGCCGTTCGATCCGGACCTTCACGACCTCAATGAAAGCAACGCCATCTGGATCGTCGGTCGCGATCACGACGGACGGGTCATGCACACACAGGCGTTGAAGACACTGAACCTCGGCGGACAGTCACTGGGGACCTACCTCCGTCGCTCTTTCCGGGACTTCCCGCCTTCGGGGCTGGACATCGACATGAAACGGTCGCGGTTCCGTGCCGGGCCGGGCGCAAAGCGCATCGCGGGCACGGTGGTTTATCACGGCGAAGTCTGGATGGGCGGCGACCAGGGCAAGTTCCGTGGCAGCGGACTGTCGAGCATCCTGGGGCGTTTCGCATTTCTGACCGCGATCCAGAAGTGGGCACCGGACTATGTCTTCGGGTTCATGCCCAAACCGGTTGCGCATAAGGGCTTCGTGGAGAGACAGGGCTACATGCACGCGGAGCCGTTCGCGTTGCGGTGGTTCATACGGGGATCCTCGACCCCGCTGGACGGATTCCTGGCCTACATGAGCCTGGAGGACATCCATTTCGTTCTCGACATGCCCGAAAGCGAGATCGAGGCGATGGCGGCCTGACGAACACGTGCGTGCCCCGAAAGTTTCCGGGGCAGCGCAGAGATCAGCCGATCTTCGCGGCTTTCACGTCGTCGTCGATGAACGGAAGATATTTCTCGAAGTTGGTGGAGAACATTTCGACCAGCTTTTCGGCCTGCCTGTCATAGGAGTCCGCCTTGTCCCAGGTCCGGCGCGGATCCAGCAGGATGTCCGGGACGCCAGGCACCGCCACCGGAACCTCGAAACCGAAATTGGGATCTTTCCGGAACGTCGCCTTGCCCAGCGATCCGTCCAGCGCGGCCGTCAGCAGTGCGCGGGTGGCCTTGATCGGCATCCGGGACCCGGTGCCATAGGCGCCACCCGTCCACCCGGTATTGACCAGCCAGCAGGTCGCGCCGTGCTGGGCGATTTTCTCGCGCAGGAGATTGCCGTAGACCTCGGGCCGCCGCGGCATGAAGGGCGCGCCGAAACAGGTGGAGAAGGTGGGTTCCGGCTCCGTCACGCCGCGTTCTGTACCCGCGACTTTCGATGTGAACCCGCTCAGGAAATGATACATCGCCTGCGCCGGGGTCAACCGAGCGATCGGCGGCAGCACTCCGAATGCGTCACAGGTCAGCATGATCACGTTTTTCGGGTGCCCGCCCAGCGCGCTGGTGCTTGCGTTCGAGATGTAATGCAGCGGGTAGGCACAGCGCATATTGGCCGTCAGGCTGTCATCTTCGAAGTCCAGCTCCCTGGTGTCCGGATCGAAGACCATGTTCTCGATCACCGTGCCGAACTTGGTCGTGGTGGCATAGATCTCGGGCTCGGCCTCGGGGTTGAGGTTGATGGTCTTGGCATAGCAGCCGCCCTCGAAGTTGAAGGTACCGCGGTTCGACCAGCCGTGCTCGTCATCGCCGATCAGCGTGCGTTCGGGATCGGCCGACAGCGTGGTCTTGCCAGTGCCGGACAGGCCAAAGAAGATCGCCGTATCCACCGGATTGCCCGTCGCGTGGTTGGCCGAGCAGTGCATCGGCATCACGCCCTTTTCGGGCAGAAGGTAGTTCAGCAGCGTGAAGACCGACTTCTTGTTCTCTCCCGCGTATTCCGTGCCCCCGATCAGGATCACCTTGCGATCGAAGTTGAGCGCGATCACCGTTTCCGACTTGCAGTCGTGACGCGACGGATCGGCTTTGAAGCTGGGGCAGTTGATGACCGTGAAGTCGGCGACGAACTCGTCGAGCTCTTCGCGGTCCGGACGGCGCAGCATGTGCCGGATGAAAAGCCCGTGCCAGGCAAGCTCGGTGATCATGCGGACGTTGATCGCGTGCGCGCGGTCCGCGCCGCCGATGAGATCCTGCACGAAGTAATCCCGCCCGGCCATATGCGCGATCATGTCGTCGTAAAGGGCATCGAACCCGGCCTCCGACATCGGGGCGTTGTTCTCCCACCAGATCGAATCCTCGACCGATGCGGTTCTGACAACGTGCTTGTCCTTGGGGGAGCGGCCAGTGAACTTTCCGGTGCTGACGAGCAATGCGCCGCCTTGGCCCAGCTCTCCCTCGTCTCGCTTCAGCGCCGCCTCGACCAGAGCGGGTTCCATCAGGTTGTAATAGACGTTGCCCAGCCCTGTGATGCCTTGATCCTCAAGCCGGAACTTCGGGTTGACCCGTCCAATCGTCATATCGCTGTCTCCAGTGGACCCCGCTCGGCGGGGGTGTTTTCGCTCGCACAGTACGCGCTGCAAGGCCGAATATCATGGGTGTAACATGGTGATTTTGGCAATGAACAGGCGACTTTGTGGAGTTAGCGCCATCAGCGCGAATTTTAGCGCAACCAATCCTGACGGTCGGGAACGGGGCCGGGCCCGGCCGCAACAATTCAGCCAATCCTAACCTATTTCGGGACTAATCGACAACAAACCAAGACTGATTCGCCGATCCATGTTGATTCGCCGGGACAAACCCGGATGATCGACGAAAAAAACAAGTGGGTCGAGCAGCAAAAGGAACAGGCGATGTCAAAGATAGCTTTGGTCGACGACGACAGGAACATCCTGACGTCGGTTTCCATGACGCTCGAAGCCGAAGGTTTCGAAGTCGAAACCTACAACGACGGGCAGTCCGCGCTCGACGCATTCAACAAGAAACTGCCGGACATGGCGGTCCTCGATATCAAGATGCCGCGCATGGACGGAATGGATCTGCTCCAGCGTCTGCGCCAGAAAACCACCATGCCGGTCATCTTCCTGACGTCCAAGGACGACGAGATCGACGAGGTTCTGGGTCTGCGCATGGGGGCGGACGACTATGTCAAGAAACCGTTTTCCCAGCGCCTGCTGGTCGAGCGTATCCGTGCGCTGTTGCGTCGTCAGGATGCGGTCGCCGGCGACATCATGGGTGAGACGGAAGAGACCAAAATCCTGGTGCGGGGCGATCTGACCATGGACCCGCTGCGCCACTCCGTTCGCTGGAAGGGCAAGGAAGTGTCGCTGACGGTGACGGAATTCCTGCTGCTGCAGGCGCTTGCCCAGCGTCCCGGCTTCGTCAAGAGCCGCGACCAGTTGATGGACGTTGCCTATGACGACCAGGTCTATGTCGACGACCGCACAATCGACAGCCATATCAAGCGACTCCGCAAGAAGATGCGCAGCGCGGATGAGGAGTTCTCGGCGATTGAGACGCTGTACGGTATCGGGTATCGGTATAACGAAGAATGACAATGATCGGGGCAGAAAGCCCTGACCGAGAGGACATCCGTGAAGGATTTCGACGCTCCCGCACGTGAGGGCGATGTTATTCTGGGCGACGATTGGGTTACCCCGAAAAGCAGTGCTCAGGCCGATACAGCCGGGCGGCGCCGTCGCCGGGGGCTGCTGTCGTTGCGTTCCTCGCCTCTGGCGCGCAAGATCATCACCTTCAACCTGATCGCGCTGGCGGTTCTGGTGGCGGGCATACTCTATTCCAACTCCGCGCAGAATTCGCTGGCCGTCCAGCGCGCCGCCTCCATCGTCCACGAGGTCGAACTGATCGCGGATGTGATCGAGGTTCAGTTGCCGGTCGACGGTCCGGTCAGCCTTGGCGCGGGCGGCGGCATAGATGTCGACGCGACGCTGCGCGGGCTCGACCTGCGCAACAGTGCGGAAGTCTTCGTCTTTGACAGCACCGGAGCCCCGATCGCGAGAGCGGTGGGCGCATCGGCGTCGACCACGGGCGGCGCGGGGACCGGAACCACGGTTCCGACCTACCTCACAGACGCGCTCGACGGGCTCTGGAACCTGGTTTCCGGGCTCTTTTCCGAACAATCGGTGGTCAACGAACCCGTTGAGGAACAGTTGCGCGCCCTTGCCGCGCAGGCTCTCGTGGGCGGCCATGTCTTCAATCGGCAGATCGATCGGGAGGGGAGCACGCTGTTTTCGGCCGGGACGCCGATCATGCGCGGCGATACACCGGTGGGAGTGGTCACTCTGACCAGCGCGGCGGGCGAAATCGACCGGCTGGCGCGGGCCGAACGCGAACGTGTGCTGCAGATGTTCCTCGTCGCGACCCTGGTGTCAGTCGGTCTCAGCCTCGTTCTGGCCTCCACGATTGCCAATCCGATCGCCGATCTGGCAACGGCCGCCGAGCTGGGGCGGGACAACAGTTCGCGGCGCGTCAATCCGAGCCGCGTCCGGATCCCGGACCTGACCGCCAGGCCGGACGAAATCGGGCGCCTGTCCGGCGCGCTGCGCAGGATGGTCTCCGCGCTCTATACGCGGATCGAGGCGAACGAGCAGTTCGCGGCGGATGTTTCGCACGAGATCAAGAATCCGCTCGCTTCGCTGCGTTCCGCCGTCGGCACACTGCGCATGATCAAGCGCGACGACCAGCGGGAAAAGCTGCTGGACGTGATCGAACATGATGTGCGCCGACTCGACCGGCTGGTCAGCGACATCTCCAATGCATCCCGGCTCGATTCCGAGCTGGTCAAGGAGGAGGAGGAGCCCTTCGACCTGCTCAAGATGCTCGACAACCTCGGCCAATACCTGGGAGAGGACGCGCGGGAGAAGGGCATCGACTTCATTCTCGACCTGCCCAAGGAGCCGATCAGCGTGCACGGGCTGGAGGCGCGGATGGCGCAGGTCTTCGTCAACCTGATCACGAACGCCATTTCCTTCTGCGAGGATGGGGATGCAATCCGGGTCTGGGCGCGCAAGCGGCAGAACCGCGTGCTGGTGGTGGTCGAGGATACCGGACCCGGCATTCCCGATCAGGCGCTGGGCAAGATCTTCAAGCGCTTCTATTCGCAGCGGCCCACGGAGCATTTCGGCAACAATTCCGGGCTCGGTCTGGCGATATCGAAGCAGATCGTGGAAGCGCATGGTGGCGTGATCTGGGCCGAGAACATCCGACCGACGGATGCCGATATCACGTCCGAGCCGCTGGGGGCGCGTTTCGTGGTCGGACTGCCGGTCTGAACCTCGGGGCCAAATGGGGGGCAATGATGACCAAACCAGACTGGCCTCCCTCCAAGCTGCCCGCCGCCGTCCACGGAACCGCGCTGGCCGCCGACGGTCGCGGTGTCCTGATCGTCGGGCCATCGGGCAGTGGCAAATCGTCCATCGCGATCCAGATGGCCAGTCTTGGCGCGCGCCTCATCAGCGATGATATCGTCTGGCTGTTCGACCGTGCCGATCTGCCCTGGATGTCCTACCCGCCACGCGCGCCATTGCCGCCCCGGATCGAGGCCCGCGGCATCGGCCTCGTTCCCTTCGATCCCTGCGATCCCGCGCCTCTGCAACTTGTGGTGGATCTGAGCCGGACCGAAACTGCACGTTTACCCGAACAGGCTACAATAACCGTTGCAGGACATGCGGTTCGCAGACTTCACAAAGTAGACAATCCCGCTTTTCCTGCCATGGTCCTGCAATATCTGCTGAAGGGCATGGGTTAGGAGTTTCGAGTCGTGTCGCAATACCCGCGAAGACTGGTCCTGGTCACCGGCCCGTCCGGTGCAGGGCTGTCGACGGCCACGGCGGCGCTCGAAGATGCGGGGTTCGAAGCCATCGACAACCTGCCCTTGCGTCTGGTTCTGCCGCTGCTCGACCATCCCGGATCAGACAGGCCCATGTCGCTGGGCCTCGACATGCGCAACCGGGATTTCTCGCCACAGGGGTTTCTCGACCTTCTGGCCGAACTCGAACGGCGTCCCGGTATCACGCCGCAATTGCTGTATCTCGACTGCCGCCCGGACGAAATCCTGCGGCGGTATTCCAGCACCCGGCGCCGGCATCCCATCGCAGAGGCGCCGACGCTCGCAGACGGCATCGCCCGCGAGATCGAACTTCTGCGCCCCATTGCCGCCCGTGCCGAGGTGTTGATCGATACGAGCGATCTCAATCCACACGAGCTCCGCGCGGAGATCGAGAAATGGTTCGTGCCCGACGACCGCCAGCAGATCGCGGTGCAGATCCAGTCCTTTTCCTACAAGCGTGGGCTGCCGCGCGGGGTCGATTTCGTCTTCGACTGCCGTTTCCTGCGCAACCCCCACTGGGAGGAGGCGCTGCGGCCGCTCGACGGTCGCGACGACGCCGTGCAGTCCTACGTCATGGGTGACGACCGATTTGCCGAATTCCTCGACAAGGTTCGCGATCTCAGCCTGTTCGTGCTGCCCGCGGCGGAGAAGGAAGGCAAGAGCTACCTGACCATCGCGTTCGGGTGCACCGGGGGAAAACACCGTTCCGTCACGCTGGCGGAAAGATTGTCACAAGCACTTGAAGCGGCCGGATGGCAGGTGTCAATTAGGCACCGCGAACTGGACCGCCGTTCCAGCGAAGAGGCGCCGCAGTGATTGGTATCGTGATTGTCGCACATGGACAGCTGGCCAGAGAGTATTTGGCGGCGATCGAGCATGTCGTCGGTCATCAGGAAGGAATCCGTGCCATCGGGATAGAGGCCAATCACAACCGCGGCCGCAAGGAAAACGAGATCTGCGAAGCGGCCGATGCCGTCGACACCGGCAGCGGGGTGGTGATGGTCACCGACCTTTGGGGCGGGTCTCCGTCCAATCTCAGCCTCTCGGCCTGTCGGCCGGCGGACCGGCGTATCCTCTATGGCGCGAATCTGCCGATGCTGATCAAATTGGCGAAATCCCGCGACAAGCCATTGGCCGAAGCCGTGCGCGCTGCGATGGAAGCCGGTAAGAAGTATATCGACAGCCAGAACATCAGCTGAGACAAGCCGAATACGACCTGCCAGGCGCATGGAACCATGACCAAGATCACGCTGGAAATCATCAACGAAAAGGGCCTGCATGCCCGCGCCTCTGCCAAGCTGGTGGAGGTCGTCGAAGGTTTCGACGCCAGCGCCGAAGTCAGCAAGGATGGTCTTAGTGCATCAGGTGACAGTATTATGGGACTGTTGATGTTGGCAGCGTCGAAGGGAAGCAGTATTGACGTTGAAACGTCCGGACCGGATGCGGAGGCGCTCGCTCAGGCGCTGACGACGCTGGTTGCGGGCAAGTTCGGAGAAGACGCCTGAGGCCGGATAACACGTTCCCGGTCTCGCGGGGATGAAAGGCGACGACTTTGGTTGAAAGCACTCAGAATCCGCTGGGCGCAGCAAACTCGCCGCGCGGCGACGACATAACGCGCGGAACTGTCTCTTTCACGAAGTACGACCGGCGCAGCCTGTCCTATGCCTCGACATTCGACGATCCCTGGAAGGCGGGGATCATCCGCGTGATCGAGGCGTTCACCGGGAAGCTGACCATTCTGCGGCTGATCCGCGTTTTCGAGAAACGCGGCGCGCCGCAAGGCCAGGCATTCTGGCGCGCCTGTCTCGATGTGATGGGTATCGACCTTACGACACCGCAATACCAGTTGGACCGCATCCCCAAGGAAGGGCCGGTCATCGTGGTCGCCAACCATCCGCACGGCATGGTCGACGGCATGATCTTTGCCGATCTTATCGGTCGCGTGCGCCCCGATTACCGCATCCTGACCCGGTCGCTGCTCACGGCGATCGACGAGGTCGCGGGAAGCTACATGATCCCGGTGCCCTTCCCGCACGATCAGGATGCACAGCGCAAGGGTGTCGAGATGCGCGCCAAGGCGATGAAACATCTGAGCGAGGGCGGCGTCGTTGCGCTGTTCCCGTCGGGCGTGGTGGCATCGTCCGACACGTATTTCGGACCTGCGGTCGAGCGGGAATGGAACGTGTTTACCGCCAAGATGATCCGGAAATCGGGCGCAACCGTCGTGCCGATGCGGTTTCCGGGCCAGAACAGCCGGGCGTATCAGATCGCCAACAAGATCTCGCCGATCCTGCGCCAGGGGCTCTTGCTGCACGAGATCGTCCACTGCCTGAACAAGCCGCAGGGACCCATCGTGGGCCACCCGATCGACTCCGAAACGGTGGCCAGCATGGCCGACGACCCGCGCGGGTTCATGGCCTGGCTGCGCGAGCATACCCTCTCGCTGAAGGACTGAGCGCCGGCGGCGCGTGGCTCGAATCACCAAAAAAAAGTGGTAGACTGGCTGTGGCCTTTTTTGGGCCGGGCGGATCGCGCCTGTGACGGGCGCGGGCTGTTCCTACGACCATTTTTCAGATTCGATTTCAGGATTTCCTCATCATGCGTATTGATATCTCTTCAATTTGTGTCTGGCGGCTGCGGTCGTGCTGGGGTGCTCGGCGCCAGGCCCGGTGGCCGCCCAGCAGTCAACCGGCCAGTTCGGCCTCTCCGGCGGATCGGATCAGCGGACACTCCGTCGGCTTGGCTCCGGCAGTTTCGGCACAACCAACGGATCATCGCTCGGCACGCTTTCCGGCGCGCGCCTGCACAGCGAAACCCTGGAAAGCGCGCGCTTGCGGGACATCCACGACCAGGCCTTTGCCGGTGCGGAGTTCGGGCCCCGCGTCGAACGCGGATTCCTGATCCAGCAGATCGGCGGGGAGACCGTCGCACGCCACAACGCGTGGAAATCGTTTCAGCCGCTCTCGATCCTCAAGGTCGTGCCGTATTTCCTGGCGATCTACTACATGGACCGTGGTATCTGGAACGACGTCAACACTGAAACCATATCCTGGATCGGTGCGATCGCGCAGAAACGGGACACCTACCACGAAGACCCCTGCCAGATCCTGCTGGGTGACGACGCGGGCACGACGACGCAGACGCGCACGGCGGTGATGGTCTCGGCACTGCCGACGATGATGTACAATTCGGATGCCAGCCTGCACGAAGCGCTGCTGCGCAAGATCGGCGTGGCGGAGGTCAATCGGCGGCTGCAGGCAATGGGCATTCACAATACAAGGCAGTACTACGGCTGCCGCTATGACCCGGACGACCCGTGGTGGGCGCAGTATC
>CBDUPF010000146.1:0-9917 GCA_965369035.1 uncultured Aliishimia sp. | reverse complement strand
ACGATCAGGTCGGGTTTGTCGTGAGCACGGCTGTTCAGGATCTTGCGCAGCGTGGCGATGATTGCCTTCGCGCATTGCCGGCGCGAGACGGTTCCCGGCTGTTTCCGCATTTCCCTCAACCGGGTGCGCTGTGCCTTTCTCCACCGTGCGACATCGCGCGCCTGTTGCGGATCGACGGCCAGCGGGTCGAAATACCCGGGCGCCACCTCTCCCGCCATGCACGGCGGTGAGGATAGCCCGCCGACGCAACGGAAACTGTCGAATTCGTCCGACATTCGTCTGCCTCCGCACTTCCCGACCCGGCCGCCCGAACGCGTGTTTTCAGGCGCAGTGCATTCCGGGACTTCAATTCGCGGTGTACGCCTGATAATAGATATTTTCAATACCAATTCAGGGATGAAATCCGTGCGACTGACCTCCTTCACCGACTACGGGCTACGGATGCTGATGCGGATGGCCAGCACACCGGACCGCGCCTACTCCACGGCCGAACTGTCGGAGGAGTTCCAACTGTCCCGCAATCACCTGACGAAAATAATGCAGAAACTGGCCAGGGCCGGACTCGTCGAGACCCGGCGCGGAGGCGGTGGCGGCGCGAAACTGGCCTCCCCGCCCGAGTCGATCCGGCTGGGTGATGTCATCCGTCTGCTGGAAGAAGGTCAGTCGCTGGTCGAGTGTTTCGAGCCCGATGGCGGAGTTTGCACCATCGACGGGCGGTGCCGACTGAAGACACGTCTGCGCGTGGCCGAAACCGCGTTCATCGACCACATGAACCAGTCCACCCTTGCCGACATTGCATTGAACAAGCCCAAAGCCGCCTGACCGCGAAACGCCGGCGACGCGCGCGCTTCAGGTGTCGAGATAGGCGGCCAGCGTGGCTTCGGTCCCGTCGGCCCAGATTTTCGACAACCAACGGTCGAAGGCATCCGCGAAAGCGGGCCGAGAAACGAGGTCGCCATACAGCCGGTCCTGTTCCAGCCAGGCGCGTGGCCGGTCGCGGGCTTCCTTCGCCGTCGCGGTCAGGTCAGACCATCGCGGATCATTCGGTTCGATAGCGGTGCCATCTTCGCGGGTGCCTTCGCACATCCGTGCCCAGAGCGCCTGAGAAAGCGCCAGCCCCTCGACCAGTGCACCGGCCTTGATGGCGTCGCGGACGACCGGCAGAAGCGCCCCCGTATGGCGGGCCGACCCGTCGAAGGCCACACGACGCGTTGTGTCATGGATTTCCGGATTGGCGAACCGTCTGAAGATCAGGTCCACGTAGGCCTCCGGCGTCATGTCCGGAACCGGCCGCACGTGGGGCGCGATCTCCGTCTGCGCGACCTTGCGGAACAGCGCGCCGATCAACGGGTGCTGCATGCAGCCGGCAATCGTTTCCACCGACAGGATCTCTCCGGGATTGGCGACAACCTGGTGGCCGCCGTTGAGGATCCGCAGCTTCATCGCCTCGTAGGCGTGCACATCGTCCGAAAAGGTGACGCCCGCGCGTTCCCATTGCGGGCGGCCTGCGCAGAAATCATCCTCGATCACCCATTGATGGTAATTCTCGTGGGTGACAGGCGCATCATCCTCCACGCCGAACTCGCGGACAAGCGCCAGTTCCCGCGGACCCGTCGCCGGCACGATGCAATCGACCATCCCGTTGGGGAAGCTGCATTCACTGTCGATCCAGTCAGCGAGTTCCGGATCGGACAGCCGCGCAAGCGAGACGACCGTCCGCCGCAGCGTGGCGCCATTGCCCGGCAGATTGTCGCAGCTTTGCCCGGTGAAGGGGCCAACACCCGCGTCGCGGCGCCGTTTCAGCGCGGCGACCATCGCCCCGAAGGCGGTACGGGGTTTGTCGGGATGCTCCGCGTCATGGCGGATATCGGCGTGCTCCTCATCGAAACGCCGCGTCACCGGGTTCACGTAATAGCCGCTTTCGGTAACCGTAAGCGAGACGATCCGGATTGCCGGATCCGCCATCTTGTCGATCAGCGCTCCGTTGCCCTCCTCGATGGGGAGGTAGTCGATCATCGAGCCCGAAACCTCGGCCGATTTTCCCGACGGATCGAGTTCGATCAGCGTGGTGAGGCAGTCCTGCGCGAGCAGACGTTCGCGCATGGCGGCATCATAGGGGCGCACCCCGGCACCGACGATGGCCCAATCGTGGTCCAGCCCGTCCTGCATCAACCGATGCAGATACCACGCCTGGTGCGCACGGTGGAAATTGCCCAGTCCGATATGCACGATACCGGCGGTCAGCGCGGACCGGTCATAGGTTGGGCGCGCTACCGTTTCCGGCAAGTCGCCCAAAGTGGCGTTCGACAGTTTCATTGGTGCGTTCATTGTTCAATACGCCATTCATTTCAAAGCGCGGCAGGGCCTCCGGCGGGGCGAGCACTTCAGCCGGCCGCTTGACCGCCTGGCTTCATTGCACTCGCAGGCCGTTGGCGTCGAAGGTGTGAAGCATGTCCTCACGCGGCGTCAGGTAGATCGTGTCGCCATGCTTGAACCCGACCTCGCCACTTGCACGAACGGTGATCGTGTCGGCCAACCCGGTGTCGTGCACGTGAAAGAACGTGTCGGACCCGAGGTGTTCGGACACCATCACGCGACCGCACCATGTGCCCTCGGACTCGGACACGTCGATGTGCTCGGGACGGATCCCGATGGTATGCGCGCCGTACTTCGCAGCGGCTTCGCCTTCGATGAAGTTCATCTTGGGGCTGCCGATGAACCCGGCGACGAAGAGGTTGCGCGGCGCGCGGTAGAGGTCCAGCGGCGAGCCGACCTGCTCCACGTGACCCGCACGAAGAACCACGATCTTGTCGGCCATGGTCATCGCCTCGACCTGGTCGTGGGTGACGTAGACCATCGTCGTCGCCAGCCGTTCGTGCAGCTCGGAAATCTCCAGCCGCATGCCCACCCGCAACGCGGCGTCGAGGTTCGAAAGCGGCTCGTCGAACAGGAACGCGGCAGGCTCCCGCACGATGGCGCGGCCGATCGCAACACGCTGGCGTTGACCGCCCGAAAGCTGTCCCGGCCGGCGGTCGAGGTAGTCGGCAAGGTTCAGCGCCTTGGCCGCGTTGTCGATCCTGCGGTTCTGCTCGTCTTCGGGCAGGCCGGCCATCTTCATCGGGAACGCGATATTCTTGCGCACCGTCATGTGCGGATAAAGAGCGTAGGACTGGAACACCATCGCAAGCCTGCGCTTGGCCGGTGGCAAGGCTGTTGCCTCCGTGCCGTCGATCTCGATCCGGCCGGAGGTCACATCCTCCAGCCCCGCGATCAGCCGCAGGAGCGTGGACTTGCCGCAACCCGACGGCCCAACGAAGACCACGAATTCACCATCCTCGATCTCCAGATCCAGCGGCGGGATCACGTTCACGTCGCCGAAGCTCTTGGTGACCTGGTTCAGTACGATCCGTCCCATGGCTCTCCCTCCCTATTTAACCGCGCCGAAGGTCAGGCCGCGGACAAGTTGTTTCTGACTGAACCAGCCGAGGATCAGGATCGGTGCGATTGCCATCGTCGATGCCGCACTCAGCTTGGCGTAAAACAGCCCCTCCGGGCTCGAATAACTGGCGATGAAGGCCGTCAGCGGCGCTGCCTTGGCCGCGGTCAGGTTCAGCGTCCAGAAGGCCTCGTTCCACGCCAGAATGAAGTTCAGCAGCAGGGTCGAGGCGATCCCGGGAATGGCCATCGGCGTCAGCACGTAGATAATCTCGTCGCGCAGCGTCGCGCCATCCATCCGGGCCGCTTCCAGGATTTCCCCCGGAATCTCGCGGAAATAGGTGTAGAGCATCCAGACGATGATCGGCAGGTTGATCAGCATCATCACGATCACCAGACCCGTGCGGCTGTCGAGCAGTCCGAGCTTGATGAAGATCAGGTAGATCGGATAGAGCACGCCGACCGCGGGCAGCATCTTGGTCGAGAGCATCCAGAGCAGGATGTCCTTCGTCCTTGGCGACGGCACGAAGGCCATGGACCACGCAGCCGGAACCGCGATGATGATGCCCAAGATCGTTGATCCCCCCGCGATGATGACCGAATTCCACAGGAAGCGCATGTAGTTGGAGCGTTCCTGCACGATCGCGTAGTTTTCCAGCGTCCAGTCGAAGAACAGGAAGACCGGCGGATCGGCGATCGCGACCGCCTCGGTCTTGAAGCTGGTCAGGATCGTCCAGAGGATCGGGAAGAAGATGAGCAGGCCCACCGCCCATGCGGCGATGGTGTTGATGGTCTTTCTTTGGGTCGTGACAGAGCGGGCCATGATGTCTTCCTCCTCCTCACGCGTCCAGGTTCTTGCCGACGATCCGCATCAGGAAGATCGCGACGATGTTGGCCAGGATGATTGCATAGACGCCGCCTGCGGAACCGAGCCCGACGTTCTGACTCTCGAGCACGCGCTGGTAGATCAGGTAGGTCAGCGTTCTGGTACCGAAGGACCCCTGCGTCGTGACGAAGATCTCCGCGAAGATCGACAGAAGGAAGATCGTCTGGATCAGCACGACGATGGTGATCGCCCGGCCAAGGTGCGGCAGCACGATATGGATGAAGCGCGACAGGATCGGTGCCCCGTCCATCTCAGCCGCTTCGATCTGCTCGCTGTCAAGCGACTGGATCGCGGTCAGCAGGATCAGTGTCGCGAACGGCAACCACTGCCAGGACACGATGAAGACGATGGAGAACAGCGACGCGTCGCTGAGCCATTCGATCGGCTGCGCGCCAAAGAACTTCCAGAGATGCGCGAGGAGCCCGTTCACCGGGTCCATGAACATGTTCTTCCAGACCAGCGCCGACACGGTCGGCATGACGAAGAAGGGCGCGATGACCAGGATCCGGACGACCCCCTGCCCCCACATCGGCTGATCGAGCAGAATTGCGAGCAACACCCCGAAAAGGACCGTGATGAGCAGCACCCCGCCCACGACGACAAGGGTCGTCTGCACCGCGGGCCAGAAGCTGGAAGAGGTCACGAACCGGACGTAGTTCTCGAACCCCACCCATCCCAGGTCGCCGCCGCGCAGCGGCAGATATCGTTTGAACGAAAAGTAGAGCGTCATGGTCAAGGGAACGAGCATCCAGCCAAGCAGCAGAACGACGGCGGGTGCCATCATAAAGCGTGCGGCGGATCGCGAATGCTGGGTAGCCATGGTGCTGCTCCTCCATTGACACCGGCGTCGGTCCCGTCATGACCACAGATCGCCTGAGGTCGCGAGGGGGATGCGAAAGGGCGGCTCGACCCGCCCCTCCGCCTGGGTTTGCAAGGATTGCCTTAGTAGCCTGCGGCTTCCATCTCGTCGGCCACGAGTGTCTGCGCGTTCTCAAGCGCTTCCTCGGGGGTTTGCTGTCCTGCAACCATCGCCGAGAATTCCTGACCGGCCTGCGTACCGATGCCGGCCCACTCGGGGATCGCAACGTACTGGATACCGACATAGGGAACCGGATCGACCGTCGGGTTGGTCGGATCGGCGGCATTGATGGACTGGAGCGTCATCGAGGAGAACGGCACCTTCTGGTATTCCGGGTTCTCGTACAGCGACATACGGCTTCCCGGCGGCACGTTGGCCCAGCCTTCGTTGGCTGCCACGAGGTCCAGGTATTCCTTGGACGTCGCCCAGTTGATGAACTCCTTGGCCGCGTCTTCCTTCTGCGTCCCGGCCGGAATCGCCAGCGCCCACGCCCAGAGCCAGTTGGCGCGTCTGCCAAGTCCGGTATCAGGCGACAGCGCGAAACCGACCTTGTCGGCCACGGTCGAATCGTCGGGGTTGGTCACGAAGGATGCCGCGACCGTGGCGTCGATCCACATTCCGCACTTGCCCTGCTGGAACAGCGACAGGTTTTCGTTGAAACCGTTGGTCGATGCGCCCGGAGGGCCGTAGTTCTGCAGCAGATCGTTGTAGAAGGTCACCGCCTCCTTCCACTCCGGGGTGTCGAGCTGCGGACGCCAGTTTTCGTCGAACCAGCGCGCGCCGAACGAGTTGGCCACCGTCGTGATGAAGGCCATGTTCTCGCCCCAGCCCGCTTTTCCGCGCAGGCAGATGCCGTAGATTTCGTTTTCCTTGTCGGTCATCGCCTCGGCGGCCTGGGCCACGAAGTCCCAGGTCGGCGCCTCGGGCATCTCCAACCCGGCCGCTTCCATCAGGTCGGTCCGGTACATGATCATCGAGCTTTCGCCGTAGAACGGTGCGGCATAAAGCGTGCCGTCATGCGACAGGCCGGCGCGCATCGCGGGCAGGATATCTTCGACGTCATAGGACTCCGGAAGATTGTCCAGCGGGACGAGCCAGTCCTGCGCCGCCCAGATCGGCGTTTCGTACATGCCGATGGTCATGATGTCGAACTGACCGCCCTTCGCGGCGATGTCCTGTGTCACACGCTGGCGCAACACGTTCTCTTCCAGCGTGACCCACTCGACCTCATGGCCAGTTTTTTCGGTGAAATCCGACGTCAGACCCTGCATCCGGATCATGTCGCCGTTGTTCACGGTCGCGATCGTCAACGTCTCCGCGACGGCTCCGCTCGCCGTGACAAGCGCAAGGGCGCTCGCAGCCCAAAAAGACTGTTTCAGGTTCATTATTTTCCTCCCGCGTTCTGCACCAAGTGCACCACAAGGTAAAACGTCTGTCAACGATAAGTCAACAAAAATTGTTTACGCGCGTAAATTTCTTGGAAAGCGCCGGGCAAAAGGGCAATTACGCCGAAAGCCGCATGACCAACCGGCCATCAAAAAGAGTGACTTCGCGCGCGTCGAATTCGCCGCCGGCCTCGACCATTTCGACGAGGACGGACACGCTACGCTCCGCTATGGCGGCATAGTCCTGCGACACGGTCGTGAGCGGTGGGCAGGTAAAGCGCGAAAACGGATGGTCATCGTGCCCGGCGATTCGCATCGCCGTACCCACACCGCGCCCGACTCTCAGACCCTTTTCGTAGGCAGCGGAGAGCAGCCCGATTGCCAGCCGATCGTTGCTGCACAGGACGGTATCCGACTGGAACGCCCCCGCCTCGATCAGGCGCAGGCCCTCCTCGTAGCCGATCTGTTCGAAGTCCCAGGTATCGCCTCCGATTCGGACAAGCATCGGTTCGTGGCCATGTCGCTCCATCGCGTTGACATAGGCTTTGTGCCGCTTTCGTGCGTTCGGGTTGACCGGCGATTTCATCTCGAAAAAGCAGGGCGGATCGCCGACCCGGCACAGATATTCGACGATCATGTCGATGCTCTGAGGGTTGTTGGAGCCGATGAATGCCTGCCCCAACCCCTCGATATCGCTGTCGAATAGAATGGTCGGAACGTCCTTGCAGAAACGCTCCACCGCCTTCCTGTCGGACCGGCGACCAAGCGGCGCCAACAGAACCCCGGCGGGTTTCAGCGACCGGAGGCTGTCAAGGACGTCGTTCTCGAGATCCTGCTTTCCGTGCGAACTGAACAGCAGCGGCCAGAATCCCGCGTCAATGCAACGCCGCTCTATGTGGCGCGCGATCTCGGCAAAGAACGGGTCGGCGAGGTAGGGCACGACCACGCCGACATTCTTGGTCAACCGGCGGTTCTGGTTCACGGCAAAGATGTTGGGGCGGTAGTCGTAGCGCTCCAGCGCCGCCTCGATCCGCTCGCGCGTCGACTGCCGCACGCTGTCGGGATCGTGGAAATACTTCGACACGGTCGGCCGGGAGATGCCGCTTACGACAGCGAACTCTTCCATGTTTCTGATCTTCCGTCCGTGCATGAGCTCCTCATCGCCCTGGTGACAACGAAGTTTCCGAATTCATTCGTCTTTCGCGTTGTCGCGAGCGTCTTTTACCGCGCGTAAAATATTTTTCCACGATAGTCGCATTGTCGAAACCGGGTCAAGCGATGCCGGAAATTTCGAGTATCTAAGGATTGAAATCGTCAGAACGCGATTGTGCCGTCGTCGTCATGAACGATCCCGTCGACGTCGATTTGCACCATCATGCCCGGTTGGGTGAGGCCGGCTTCGACCCCCGTCAGCACCGGATGAATGCCCCGGAACACCTCGCCATGTGCACGGATGAACCCCTCCGCCTGCCCCAGATCCGTGAGGTCGGCGCGCGTGCGCATCACGTGGCGCATCTGAGCGCCGATTTCGCGCAGGGCCTCCTCGACCCGGCCAAGGATGAAAGGCGTCGGGGCGTAGGCGTCACCCGGGGCATGAAGCTTGCCCGAAGGCTCGATGGCCGTGGTGCCCGCGACATAGACGAAGGGACCGACGCGCTTGGCTCGGGCATAGGATCCCGCTTCCTCGAACCTACCGCCGGCGAAATGCTTGACGATCATCCCGAAAGCCTCGCGTGGATCGCATCCGCCGCGGCGCGCAACGCCTGGAGTTCACTGTCCGTCAACCGAAGTTCCTCAACCTCGAGCAGCCCGCAGCGCCCCTGGTGAGCGGGCACGCCCAGAACCACGCCGTCGATGCCGTATTCGCCCTGCAACATGACCGAGAATAGCACCGGCCCCACCCGCGCCCCGCGGATATGGTCCATGATCTCGACCGAGGCATGGGCCGGCGCGATGGTGGCCGATCCCGACCTCTTCAGCGCCACGATCTGTCCGCCGCCGGTGACCGCATCCCGGACGCAATCCGCAATCTGATCGTGCGCGAGAAGCGTCTCGACCCGCCGCCCGTTGATCCGCGCCAGCAAAGTGATCGGCGCCATCTCGTCCCCGTGGGAGCCCAGCGTGATCGCCTGCGCATCGGCCGCAGTGACTCCGGCGGCCAGCGCCAGCGCGTTGCGGAACCGCGCACAAACGGATGCCGGCCATGCCCAGCATCCGTTCGCGCGGGAACCCGGTGGCGCGCAGCGTCTCCAGCGTCATTTCGTCAAGCGGATTGGTCACCACGATCACGATGGCAAGCGGGGCCGCCGTCCGGATCGCCTCCGCCGCCCCTTGAATGACACGCGTGTTCGTCTCGATCAGGTCGGCGCGCGTCATGCCCGGCGACCGCGCGCGTCCGGCGGTGACCACCACCACATCCGCTCCCGCGACGAGGCCGAGGTCTTCGCCGCCGACGCAAAGGACACGAGCCCCCGTGATCCCGGCGGCATGGTTCAGACCCAGCGCCGTGGCCGCCGCGAGCCCCGGCACGATGCCGATCAGTGCGATCTTGCCGGCCATGTCCGCGATCGCGGCCAGATGGGCAATGTTTCCCCCGACCCCACCCGCGCCCACCAGCCCGATCTTGCCATCCGACCGCAGTGCTGCCGGTTTCTCGTCCGGCCCGCCGACCAGCCGAATCCCCACCCCCCGCTCTGGCGGGCCTCCTCGACCAGCTCGGTTCCGACAACCAGCGACCACATCAGGCCGGTCGCCTGTCCACGGCCTCGATGGCGCGGGTCGCGGCTTCCACTGCAGTCTGCACCGAATTCTCGGAGCCGGAGATGAAGAGCCGCCCGAAGCGACCCACGGCGCGGATCTCGATCATGTCGATCTCCGCCGCCTTCTCCGCCTCGTTGGGCGCAATGGAGATATAGGCCGCCGGTGCGCATTCGATGATCCCCAGCGTCGCCCGGGCACCAGCAGCGAGCCCTTGCGCCACTTGTTGAGCAATTGCGCCTGGAACGGCTCCACGGAAGTGATGATCTGGGTCGAAGTGATCTCGGGCATGCCCAGCGTAGTGACATCCCGCAACCATTCCGCCGTGCCGCGGGCTTTCATCAGGTCCTTGACCCGCTTGGCCTCCGGATCGCCACAGCCCGTTTCCTCATGCGCCATGCGGCCCAGCCGCGCGTCCTCCGGCTCGATCGCGTCGGCCATGGCCTGCACGACGGAATCCACATGTGCGGGATCGGTGCCCAGAAACTGCCTGTAGGCCTCGAAGGCGCTCTCCGCGCAGTGGCGGGCTGCGGCGATGGCCACCGGGATCGCACCGGACCCGAGTGCCGGGCCGCCATCAGCGGGGCGGGAATTC
>CBDUPF010000145.1:0-9941 GCA_965369035.1 uncultured Aliishimia sp. | reverse complement strand
CAGAGCTGAGCAGGATCGCCCCGGCATCGTGGGCCTGCTGCGCGTTGGCGCGCGACTCGAGCCGCGCCATCCAGGCAAGCTTGTAATCGTATTTCGGACCGGGTGCCGGATTGCCATTGGGCAGGTAGAGCCCGCAAAGACGGAGCGCCGATGTATCTCCCATCACCGTCGCCTCGATGTAGCGGGCCTGGTCATCGGTGTCGTCGCCGGGAAGGCCGCGGGTCACATCCTCCAGCGGCGGCTTGGACAGGATCGCGACGCCATTGAACCCTTTCTGGCCGTGCGTCTCCACGTTGTAGCCGCGGTCCTCGAACACTTCGCCCGGAAAAGCATCGTCGAGGCTCTTGATCTCCTGCAGAATCGCCACATCCGGCTGCGCTTCGTCCAGCCATTCCGGCAGGGCTTGCAGGCGGGCCTTGATCCCGTTGATGTTGAAGGTAGCGATTCGCATTTCTGCTCCGTTTTGCCAACCGGATTCGGATCACCCCGCCGGGTCTAGCGCGAGGCACGGCGCCACGACAAGCCGCAATGCTTGTACGCCCACCTGTCAAAACACGCTAAAGTTGCATCCCCGGAAAAGGGGAGGCTTGTGGAAAACTTTCTCAACAAAGAGTGATTTAGTACAAATGCTTGGGAAGTCGGCATGGATGGCCGTTCGGGCTCATGTGGATAACTTTCACAATTAACCAATAATTAGCGAAAAACCGCTTATCAAACAGCGTTTTATCGGGTTGTTCTGATCCTGCTAGGCAACAGTACGGTTAGGAGAGGTACGATGACTGCAACAGTGCTAAAACAAGCTTTCGGGGGCGTTCGCAACAACGTTTCGGAGATGATGACGGGCGAAGGGGTGGAGATGTTCACTTCCGCTTCGGGTCCTGACTCCCTGTCTCCATACGAAGGGGCCGCGACCGGCGCATTCACATCGGCGTCCGCGCCCGTTGTGGAAACGGCCGCGCCGGCAGGTCCGGCGGCGTCGCTGAAGTCCTGCGGGAGCTGAGACCATGTCGTTCAGCTCGCATGCTCGATCAACGATGGCCAAGTCGAATGTGATTGTGCTGAACGTTCCACAACACCGCCATCCGCTCAAGCAGCGGTTGGCGGCACATGCGGGACTTTTCGCATTCGGCCGCCGAGGGGACGGCGATGTTTTCTGGCTGAAGGAGAACGCCGAATTCCTGAACATCCTCGAATGCACGGGACAGCCCGGCGACCCGGTGCTGGCCTCCTACGAGGAATTCTACGACCGGATCGACGCGCGGCTCGGTGAGTTTCCGCAGTATTACCGGTTCCATCTGTCCATGTGCCTCGATCTGGAAGATCTGGGCATGCCGGGCGACAAGGGCGCGAAAATGTGCCGCTGGATCGCCGAGCAGGGGCTGGTGGATGCGGAACTGTCGGACCTGCAGCGGGCAGAGACGCAACGGCTCCTGGCCCGGCGCGGCGTCGAAATCGGGGACAAGTGCCTCGCAGACCGCCTGCAGGGGTTCCTGGAACGGACGCGGACCTTCGCGGTACCGAACCGGAAGGCGGCCTACGAGCTGACCCATATCGTCTTCTACCTGTCGGAATACGGGCGGCGCGATCCGCAGTTGGGTGAGGCCGCGATACGCAGCCTGACTTATGCCGGAATCCTGGCCTATCTCGACCAGAACCACGATCTTCTGGCGGAAATCTGCGTGGCCCTCCGGTTCGCCGGGCGAAAGCCAAGCGCGATCTGGGAAGATGCGGTGGTCGCGGCACTTGGTACCGCGCGGGATTCGTCCGGCGAGGAGGGCAGGGTTGCCGATGACTACCACACCTACCTCGTGTCAAGCTGGCTGGCCGCACTGTCGGGTCAGGAAATCATGCCGCTGAAACTTCTGCCGCATCGCACGCGGATCGATCTCGCCAAACCCGTCGCGCGCCCGCTGCTCGACATGGGGCGGATGCTTGGCGAACTGCGAAATGGCGACTGGCAGGCGGTACGCTGGCGGATCATGGCGAATATGGACGAGGCCGCGCAGAACCTGATCGACGCCGCGGAGCGCAGCACGGAGGAGTTCGAGGAATTCTACGAGGGCTTTGCCCGCGTCACGGCGCCGGCCTGCTGATCTTTCGCGCCCGCGCGGACCGCCCGGCCCGTCAGATCGAAAAGGATGTGCCGCAGCCGCAGGACGACGTGGCGTTCGGATTGTCGATCACGAAGCGGGCCCCGATCAACTCTTCGGAGAAATCGATCGTCGCACCGGAGAGAAACGGCAACGACACCTCGTCGATCAGGACCTTCTCACCCTGGCCTTCGATCACCAGGTCATCGGGTTTCGGCGCATCAAGCGCGATGTCGTACTGGAAACCCGAACAGCCGCCGCCTTCGACGGCCACGCGCAGCGCCTGACCCTGCGCGGCGGCACCGATCTCCGACAGGCGTTCGAAAGCGCGGTCTGTGACTTTGGGCGGCAGGTTCATCAGGGGCACTCGGTTTCCATTCACGTATGGCTGGAATATAGAAACCCGCGGGACATGGCACAAGGCGACACGCGTGCAACAGGCAACATACGCATCCGATCCGGAGAAGTCGCGCGGACGGCGCTTCGCCGAGGCGGAGAGCGAGCATCGAACCTGCTTTCAGCGGGACCGCGACCGGATCATCCATTGCAGCGCGTTCCGGCGGCTCAAGCACAAGACCCAGGTCTTCATCGAGCATGAAGGCGACTATTACCGCACGCGACTGACCCATTCGATCGAGGTCGCGCAGGTGGCGCGCACGATCGCGGGTGCGCTGACGCTGAACGAGGAACTGACCGAGGCGGTGGCGCTGGCCCATGACCTTGGCCACACCCCCTTCGGGCATACGGGCGAGGACGCGCTGCATGCATTGATGGAGCCCTATGGCGGGTTCGACCACAACGCGCAGGCCATCCGCATCGTGACGATGCTGGAGCGGCACTATGCCGAGTTCGACGGGCTGAACCTGACATGGGAGACGCTGGAGGGGCTGGCCAAGCACAACGGTCCCGTGACCGAAGACCCGCTGCCCTGGGCGCTGGCCGACTACAACCGCCAGCACGACCTGGAATTGCACACCTTCGCCAGCGCCGAGGCGCAGGTGGCGGCGATCTCCGACGACGTGGCCTATAACCACCACGATCTTCATGACGGGCTGCGCGCGGAGCTGTTTTCCACCGACGAACTGGCGGAACTGCCGATCCTGCGCGACTGCTTCGTGGAGGTCGACAAACTCTATCCCGGGCTCAACTACTATCGCCGCCGTCACGAGGCGTTGCGCCGGTTTTTCGGCGTGCTGGTCGAGGATGTGATCGCCTTCGCCCGCACCCGGATCGCGGAGATCGATCCGCAATCGGTGGAAGACGTACGCAATGCCGGGCAGACCGTGATCCGGTTTTCCGATCCGGTGTTCTCCGACCTCACGGTGATCCGCGCGTTCCTGTTCGAACGGATGTATCGCGCGCCCGCCGTCGTCTCGATGCGCAAGAAGGTGACGGACGTGGTGTACGAGCTGTTCCCATTCTTCATGGCCAACCCCGAGTACCTTCCCAAGCAATGGCGCAAGGACGTGGCCGAGGCGAACAGCGAGGTGGCGCTGGCGCGCATCGTCTCCGACTACATCTCCGGCATGACCGACCGCTTTGCCCTGCAGGAGCATTCCCGACTTATCGACGTGACCTGAGTGGCGCGGCCCGCGGGGCCGCATTTGATACCGCCGCGTTCGGGCCACGCAGGCCATGAGGGGTGCCCCCTCAAACTCCCCCGCCGACCCAGCCATCCGTGAGAAGCGGAGGCCGTTGACGCAGGCCCGCGTCCTGATAAACCCCCGGAGGTCAGAGGAGAGTGTCCGAATGAACCTGTTTGCCGAAATCCGCGCGCTTGTGATCGATGCCCTGGGCCAGCTCGAGGCGGCGGGGACGCTGCCGGAAGGGTTGCAGACACGTGGCGTCGCGGTGGAACCTCCGCGCGATCCGGCACATGGCGACATGGCGACCAACGCGGCCATGGTGCTGGCCAAGCCCGCGGGCATGAAGCCGCGCGACATCGCGGAGGCGCTGGCCGGCGTGCTGGCGAAAAGCGACCGGATCGCCAGCGCGGACGTCGCAGGCCCCGGTTTCCTCAACCTGCGGCTGTCGAACGAGCTCTGGCAGGGCGTCGTGGGCGCTATTCTGACGGCCGGGACCGATTTCGGTCGGTCCGCGACGGGGCAGAGGAAACGGGTGAATGTCGAATATGTGTCCGCCAACCCCACCGGGCCGCTGCATGTCGGCCATACGCGCGGCGCGGTGTTCGGTGATGCGTTGGCCTCGCTGCTGGCATTCGCCGGGTTCGACGTCACGCGGGAATACTACATCAACGACGGTGGCGCGCAGGTCGATGTGCTGGCCCGGTCGGTTTACCTGCGGTACCTGGAGGCCCACGGGCAGGAGGTCGCCTTCGAGGACGGAACCTACCCCGGTGACTACCTGATCCCGGTGGGCGAGGCGCTGAAGGACAAGGTGGGCGAGGCCTATGTCGGCAAACCCGAGTCGGACTGGCTGATCCCCGTGCGGGATTTCGCGACCGAGGCGATGATGGACCTGATCCGCGAGGACCTTGCCGCGCTGGGTGTGGCGATGGATGTCTTCTATTCCGAAAAGTCGCTTTATGGCACCGGGCGGATCGAGGCGGCGATCGAGGATCTCAAAAGCCGCGACCTGGTCTATTGGGGCACCCTGCCGCCGCCCAAGGGCAAGAAGCCCGAAGACTGGGAGGCACGCGAGCAGTGGCTCTTCCGGTCCACGGCCTATGGCGACGACGAGGACCGGCCCGTGCAGAAGGCCGACGGAAGCTGGGCCTATTTCGCGCCCGATATCGCTTATCACTATGACAAGGTTCAGCGCGGGTTCGATGCGCTGATCGATGTCTTCGGCGCGGATCACGGCGGCTATGTCAAGCGGATGAAGGCGGCGGTCGCCGCGCTGTCGCAGGAACGCGTGCCGCTGGACATCAAGCTGACCCAGCTGGTGCGGCTGTTCAAGAACGGCCAGGAATTCAAGATGTCGAAACGGGCGGGCACCTTCGTGACCCTGCGCGACGTCATCGACGAGGTCGGCCCGGACGTGACGCGGTTCATGATGCTGACGCGGAAGAACGACGCGCAGTTCGATTTCGACCTGGACGCGGCGCTGGAGCAATCCAAGGAAAACCCCGTCTTCTACGTGCAATATGCCCATGCCCGCGTTGCGTCGGTACTGCGGAAGGTGGCGGAGCAGGGTTGGGACGCCTCCGACGACATTCTGGCACGGCAGGATCTCTCCGGGCTCACCGATCCTTCGGAACTGGCGCTGGTCCGCAAGCTCGCCGAGTGGCCGAGGATGGTTGAAGGCGCGGCCGACGCGCACGAGCCGCACAGGATCGCCTTTTACCTCTACGATCTGGCCGGTGAGTTCCATGCGCTCTGGAACAAGGGAAACGACAAGCCCGATCTGCGGTTCCTGCAACCCGACGCGCAGTCCTCGCTGCCGAAAATCGCCCTGGCGCGGGCCGTCGCCGTTGTAATTGCATCCGGTCTTGGTATCCTTGGCGTGAAACCGGCGGAAGAGATGCGCTGACACAGGCGTGCCACCGCAGGTTGAACAGAGCAGACACCAGAGCGGTACCCGAGAGGCGGCGCAGACCGTCCGGGAAGTGAGGCAAGGCATGGCATACCAGACATGCGCCGGCGACGGCGCCAACGACACGTTCCACCACCCCCAGGACGACACATCAGAAACGCCCAATAACGGTTTTGTTTATTTGACGAATTTGGCAGGCGGCGTCCTGTCGCTGGCCTTGATCGCAGGCGTCTGTGTCTGGGGTTACAAGCTGATGATGCGGGATGTCACGGGCATTCCGATCGTGCGGTCGGTGCAGGGGGACATGCGGGTGCGTCCGGCCGATCCCGGCGGCGAACTGGCGCAGCATCAGGGGTTGTCCGTCAACATGGTGGCTGCCGAAGGCGGTACGGAAGCGCCCGCAGACAGGCTCGTGCTGGCGCCGCAACCGGTCGCGCTGACGGATGAGGACGTCCCCTTTGACGAAGATGCCGTGGCGATTGTGCAACAAGCCATCGCGGATCAGATGCTGACCGTTTCGGGCGAAGGGCGCGGCGAGACGGTGATCGTGGACCCGGCCAAGGTGGCGAGGGCCGCAGAGGGTGGTACCGTGGAGACAATGGTCGCAGCGCTGGCTGACGAGGCCGGGCCCGAGGGGCAGGGCGATGGCCCCGAAATGCTGGTGCAAGCCGCCGCGACATCCGGTGCGGACATCAACAACGCCATCGCGGCGGCGCTCGCGGATGGTCCCGGCGTCGGAATTTCGCTGCGTCCAAAGGTGCGGCCCGAGGGACTGCAAGAGGCTTCTGTGCGGGTTGCGGCATCCGGCCCGGTCGAGACGGTCCGGGACATCGATCCGGCGGCGCTGCCGGCCGGAACGCGTCTTGTCCAGCTTGGCGCCTACGACACCACGGAGATGGCGCGTGCAGAATGGGACAAGTTCGTCTCGCGGTTCGGCGATCTGATGGCTGGCAAGGACCGGATCGTTCAGCAGGCCAGTTCCGGCGGGCGGGACTTCTATCGTCTGCGCGCCATGGGATTCGAGGATCTCGCCGACGCGCGCCGGTTCTGCGCCGCCATCGTGGCCGACGGGGCGGACTGCATCCCGGTCGTCACGAGATGACGCGACAGGGCGCGTGCATCCTGTCTTCGGACGGGCCGCGCCTGACCGCGCAGGAAAAATCCCTGTTCCGTGACGCCGACCCGTTCGGCTTCATCCTGTTCGCGCGGCACATCGAGACGCCCGATCAGGTCCGCGCGCTTTGCGATGAGTTCCGCGAGGCCGTTGGCCGCGAGTGTCTCATCACGATCGATCAGGAAGGCGGGCGCGTGCAGCGTCTGCGCAGTCCGGACTGGCGGGACTGGCTGCCGCCGCTGGATCAGGTTCAGGCCGCGGGGGGACAGGCGGACCGCTCGATGTACCTGCGGGCACGCCTGATCGCGGCGGAGTTGCGCGCCATCGGTATCGACAGCGACTGCATCCCGACCCTCGACATCGCTGGCGATGCGACCCACCCGTTCCTGCGAAACCGCTGCTATGGAACCTCGGTGGAGGAGGTGGTTCGCAACGGGCGCGCCACGGCGCAGGGATTGCTCGACGGCGGGGTCGTTCCGGTCATGAAGCATATTCCCGGGCACGGCCGCGCGACGCTCGATACGCATCTCGATCTGCCGGTGGTCGACGCGTCGCTGCCGGAACTGGACGAGACCGATTTCGCCCCGTTCCGCGCATTGTCCGACCTGCCGATGGGCATGACCGCGCATCTGGTATTCTCCGCAATCGACACCCGGCCCGCGACCCTGTCGCCGGAGTGTATCGGGATCATCCGCGACCGGATCGGGTTCGGCGGCCTCCTGATGACCGACGACATTTCCATGCACGCATTGTCGGGCGGCCTGGCGGAGCGGACGCGCGCGGCGCTCGACGCAGGCTGCGACTTGGTCCTGCATTGCAACGACACCTTTGCCGAACGTCGGGAGGTCGCGGAGGCCGCGGGCGCGATGAGCGACGCAGCGCAATCCCGCGTAGAGGCCGCGATGGCCGCCCGCAGGACCCCCGCTCCGATTGACATTTCGGCCGTGGAAGCGGAACTTGAGGCGCTCCTCAACGGTCGGGTCCATGTCTGACGACGATTTCCAGGAAGATGTCCTGTCGGTTTCCGAACGTCTTGCCGCCGAGGCGCTGATCGTCGATGTCGACGGCTTCGAAGGTCCGCTCGACGTTCTGCTGACCCTCGGGCGCACGCAGAAGGTCGACTTGCGCAAGATCTCCGTGCTTCATCTCGCCCGCCAGTACCTGACATTCGTCGAACGCGCGAAGTCGCTGCGGCTGGAACTGGCCGCGGACTACCTGGTCATGGCCGCATGGCTCGCCTTTCTGAAATCGCGCCTGCTGCTGCCGCCAGATCCGTCGGACGACGGCCCCACGGGGGAGGAAATGGCCGCACACCTGGCGTTCCAGCTCGAACGTCTGCAAGCGATGCGCGAATGCGCGGCCAAGTTGATGGCGCGGGACCAGTTGGGCCGCGACATTTTCGCCCGGGGCATCACGACCGATGTCAACCGCGTCCGCCGGGTTCGCTATACCGCGACGCTTCTCGACCTGATGCAGGGTTATGCGCGCATCCGCACCCGCGACGAGTTCCGGCCCTTTGTCATGGATCGGGACGCGGTCTTTACCATGGACGAGGCATTGGCACGCCTGCGCGGGCTGATCGGGTTCGCTGGAGAATGGGCGGATATCTCGTCCTTCCTGCCGGAGGGTTGGGAAGTGGACCCGGCGCGGCGGCGTTCGGCGACGGCCTCCACCTTTGCCGCGTCCCTCGAACTGGTCAAGGAAGGACGCATCGAGATCCGCCAGTCGGAGCATTTTGCGCCGGTCGAAGTGCGCAAACGAGATTAAGTAGATGTCAGAAGATACGGAAACATCAGAAGAAAGCCTGTTCGAGGCGCCGCCGATGGGAGAGCAGGAGCGCATGGTCGAAGCCATCCTCTTTGCCACCGCCGAACCGATCAGCGTGGCCGAACTGGAAACCCGGATGCCGCATGGCTGCGACCCGGCCGAAGCGCTGGTGCATCTGCGCAAACGCTACGAGGGGCGCGGTGTGCACCTCGTGCGGGTCGGCGATGCCTGGGCCATGCGCACGGCACCGGATCTGGGCTTTCTGATGCGCAAGGAGACGGTGGAGACGCGCAAGCTGTCCCGTGCGGCCATCGAAACGCTGGCGATCATCGCCTACCACCAGCCCGTGACCCGCGCGGAGATCGAGGAAATCCGTGGCGTCTCGGTCAGCCGGGGCACGGTGGACCAGCTGCTGGAGCTGGAATGGATCCGGTTCGGACGACGCAGGATGACGCCGGGCCGCCCGGTGACGTTCGTGGTGACGCAAGGATTCCTCGATCATTTCGGGCTGGAAAGCGCGCGCGATCTGCCCGGCCTGAAAGAGCTGCGCGCGTCCGGCCTGCTGGAGAATCGCCCCCCGCCGGGTGCGGACACGCCGAACGCCGAAGACGGGGAAGAGCCCGCCGAGGGACAGTCGGAGCTTTTCGAGGAATGACCGGCAGCCCCTCGACATCGAATCCGGAATCACCACATGACGAGGTGGACCGCGGAACGAATCCGCGGCGGAGCCAGGAGAGCCCATGAACCTCAACCAGATCGTGAACATGATCATGCGGATCATCCTGCGCAAGGCAGTCAACAAGGGCATCAACGCCGGGATGAAGCGTACGGGCAAGAAGGGGCGGGGCAACCGGCAACGTCAGAACCGGCCGCCGCAGGACTGACCGCAGCACAGGGCGCGGAATCAGGGCGCGGGATCAGGGCGCCCGGAAATGCTTCGAGAGTTGCAGCCCCTGGCCCTGGTAATTCGACTTCAGGCCCGCGCCATAAAGCAGCGTCGGCACTTCGGCCATCCGTTCGTAGACCAGCCGGCCGACGACCTGTCCATGCTCCAGCACGAAGGGCGCCTCGTGGCAGCGCACCTCCAGCACCCCGCGCGAGCCCGCACCGCCCGCCGCCGCATACCCGAAGCCCGGATCGAAGAAACCCGCGTAGTGCACGCGGAATTCGCCGACCATGGCGAGATAGGGCGCCATCTCGGCCGCGTAACCGGGCGGGATGCAGACCGACTCGCGGCTCACCAGGATGTAGAACGCGCCGGGGTCGAGAATGATCGATCCGTCCTCTGCGTGAACTTCCTCCCAGAAATTCGCGGGGTCGTAGTGCCGGATGAGATCGAGGTCGATCAACCCGGTATGCGGTTTTGCGCGGTAGCCGACGAGCGTTCCTTTCGGGCGCAGGTCGACAGAGAAGCCGAGGCCGTCGTCGATCACGGCCGGGCCGTCCACGAGCGGGGTCTCCGCGTGAAGGGCGGT